>NZ_JBEYCX010000007.1:0-333447 GCF_040632975.1 Streptomyces sp. NPDC013455
CTTTGTACTCACCCTCTCGGGCTTTCCTCCGGGCGCTTCCCTTCGGTCTTGCGTTTCCGACTCTATCAGATCTTTTCTCGATCCGATTTCCTCGGTGCTTTCCAGGTTCCCGCTTCCGCGTTTCCCTTTCCGGCGGTTCCGACTTTATCAGAAGTTCTGAGCCGGATTTCCACCCGCTCCGGGCGACCGTGTCCAGCACGTGAAGTACTGGGGTTCCCGGGTGGGCGGAGCCGTAAACGTACTGGAGCGGGGCGCCCCGATGCAAATCGAGGCGCCCCGCTCCAGTTCGGCACCGACGGGCCGTCAGACCTCCACGACCACCGGGAGGATCATCGGCCTGCGGCGGTAGGTGTCGGAGACCCACTTGCCGAGGGTCCGGCGGATGAGCTGCTGGAGCTGGTGGGGCTCCACGACGCCGTCCTGGGCGGACCGTTCGAGCACCTCGGTGATCTTCGGGAGGACGTCCGCGAAGGCCGCGTCCTCGATACCGGAGCCGCGGGCCTGGACGTGCGGACCACCGGTGATCTTGCCGGTGGAGGCGTCCACCACCACGAAGACCGAGATGATGCCCTCGTCGCCGAGGATCTTGCGGTCCTTCAGGGCCGGCTCGCCGACGTCGCCGACGGACAGGCCGTCGACGTAGACATAACCGGCCTGGACCTTGCCGGAGATCTTGGCCTTGCCCTCGACCAGGTCCACCGCCACGCCGTCCTCGGCGATGACGATCCGGTCGTGCGGCACGCCCGTGAGCGCGCCCAGCTCGGCGTTGGCCCGCAGGTGGCGCCATTCACCGTGGACCGGCATGAGGTTCCGCGGGCGGCAGATGTTGTAGAAGTACAGCAGCTCGCCCGCGGACGCGTGGCCGGAAACGTGCACCTTGGCGTTGCCCTTGTGGACGACGTTGGCGCCCCAGCGGGTCAGGCCGTTGATCACGCGGTACACCGCGTTCTCGTTCCCGGGGATCAGCGAGGACGCGAGGATGACCGTGTCGCCGTCGACGATGCGGATCTGGTGGTCGCGGTTGGCCATCCGGGACAGGGCCGCCATCGGCTCGCCCTGGGAACCCGTGCAGACCAGGACCACCTCGTGGTCGGGGAGGTCGTCGAGAGCCCTGACGTCGACGACCAGGCCCGGCGGGACCCTCAGGTAGCCCAGATCCCGGGCGATGCCCATGTTGCGCACCATGGAGCGGCCGACGAAGGCGACCCGGCGGCCGTACTCGTGGGCCGCGTCCAGGATCTGCTGGATGCGGTGGACATGGCTGGCGAAGCTCGCCACGATGATCCGCTTGCGGGCGCCGGCGAAGACCTGCCGCAGGACGTTGGAGATGTCGCGCTCGTGCGGGGTGAAGCCCGGGACCTCCGCGTTCGTGGAGTCGCTGAGGAGGAGGTCGATGCCCTCCTCGCTCAGCCGCGCGAAGGCGTGCAGGTCGGTGAGGCGATTGTCCAGCGGCAGCTGGTCCATCTTGAAGTCGCCGGTGTGCACCACCAGGCCGGCGGGGGTGCGGATGGCCACGGCCAGGGCGTCCGGGATGGAGTGGTTGACGGCGATGAACTCGCAGTCGAAGGGGCCGACGCGCTCGCGGTGGCCTTCGGCGACCTCAAGCGTGTACGGGCGGATCCGGTGCTCCTGGAGCTTGGCCTCGATGAGGGCGAGGGTCAGCTTGGAGCCGATCAGCGGGATGTCCGGCTTCTCGCGGAGCAGGAAGGGGACGCCGCCGATGTGGTCCTCGTGGCCGTGTGTGAGGACGATGCCCTCGATGTCGTCGAGGCGGTCCCGGACGGACGAGAAGTCCGGCAGGATCAGGTCGATTCCGGGCTGCTCCTCCTCGGGGAAGAGCACTCCGCAGTCGACGATCAGCAGGCGGCCGCCGTACTCGAAGACCGTCATGTTCCGGCCGATCTCGCCGAGGCCGCCGAGCGGGGTGACCCGCAGGCCGCCCTCGGGGAGCGGCGGGGGCGGGCCGAGTTCGGGATGCGGATGACTCAAAAGACTCTCCTCACCACGCGCGCCACGTACCGGTAGGGCACGTGGCGCGCATGACGTTCGTGCGGAAGCAGTTGTCGTTGTGCCGACGGGCACCGGTGGCCCGTCTCTTCTGTTGTTCTCTGTTGTTCTTCAGTTGTGAAGCTCATGTGGTGCCAAGTCCGTTGTCAGAGCTGTACCCCGCCGGCGGCAAGATCGATCTTGAGCTGGGCAATCTCCTCCGGCGAGCACTCGACCATGGGCGAGCGCAGCGGTCCGGCGGGCAGGCCCCGCAGGGCGAGGGCGGCCTTCGTGGTCATGACGCCCTGGGTGCGGAACATGCCGGTGTACACCGGGAGCAGCTTCTGGTGGATCTCCGTGGCCTTGACGACGTCACCGGAGACGTACGCGTCCACCAGGGCGCGCAGGTCGGGGGTGACCAGGTGGCCGACGACCGAGACGAAGCCGACCGCGCCCACGGAGAGCAGCGGGAGGTTGAGCATGTCGTCGCCGGAGTACCAGGCGAGGCCGGACTGCGCGATGGCCCAGCTCGCGCGGCCGAGGTCGCCCTTGGCGTCCTTGTTGGCGACGATCCGGGGGTGCTCGGCGAGCCGGACGAGGGTCTCGGTGTTGATCGGGACACCGCTGCGCCCGGGGATGTCGTAGAGCATGACCGGCAGGCCGGTGGCGTCGGCGACGGCCGTGAAGTGCCGGTACAGGCCCTCCTGCGGGGGCTTGTTGTAGTACGGCGTGACGACCAGGAGGCCGTGTGCGCCGATGCGCTCGGCCTCGCGGGCCAGCTCGACGCTGTGGTGGGTGTCGTTGGTGCCGACCCCGGCGACGACGTGGGCGCGGTCGCCGACCGCCTCCAGTACGGCTCGTACGAGGTCCGTTTTCTCCGCGTCGCTGGTGGTGGGGGACTCGCCGGTGGTGCCGTTGACGATCAGGCCGTCGTTGCCTGCGTCCACCAGGTGGGCGGCGAGCCGCTGCGCGCCGTCGAGGTCGAGTGCGCCGTCCGCCGTCAAGGGCGTGACCATGGCGGTGAGGACCCGCCCGAAGGGGGTCTGCGGAGTCGAGGTCGGAGCCATGGGTAACACGCTACTCGGTGCTCGATGCGGGGTGTGCCCTCGGGGTATCGGGAAAGTCCGGACAAAGATGGAACCCGGCACTGCCTGCTCGGGGGTTCAAGCAGTGCCGGGTCCGTCTGATCAGGCTAGATGAACTTCTCTAAATGCCGCAATACGGACACTTCGCCAGACTGATCCGCACATGCGTTCCCGGGAGGGGAACAAGCCTTCGTTACGGGGCCACACGGCCGTTCGCATTGAAGGCGGCGTACGTCAGCGGCATGAGCTTCGCCCACTCCGCCTCCATCTTCTCGCCCACCATCTCGATCTCCCGCTGCGGGAAGGACGGCACCTTCGCCAGCTCGTGCTGGGTGCGCAGGCCGAGGAAGTGCATCAGGGAGCGGGCGTTGCAGGTGGCGTACATGGAGGAGTACAGGCCGACGGGCAGGGCCGCGCGGGCGACCTCCCGGGCGACGCCCTCGGCGAGGAGCTTCTGGTAGGCCGCGTACGCCTGCTCGTACGACTCGCGGAGGGTGTCGCTCACGGCCTGGTGCTGGGCCGGGGTGCCCTCGACGAAGACGTACTTGCCGGGACGGCCCTCCTGGACGAGCTTGCGGGAGGCGTCGGGGACGTAGAAGACCGGCTGGAGCTCGCGGTAGCGGCCGGACTCCTCGTTGTACGACCAGCCGACGCGGTGCCGCATGAACTCCCGGAACACGAAGATCGGGGCGCTGATGAAGAACGTCATCGAGTTGTGCTCGAACGGGCTGCCGTGCCGGTCGCGCATCAGGTAGTTGATCAGGCCCTTCGAGCGCTCGGGGTCCTTCTTCAGCTCGTCCAGGGACTGCTCGCCGGCGGTGGAGACGCGGGCGGCGAAGAGCACGTCGGCGTCCGAAGCGCTGGACTTCACCAGTTCGACGGTGACGTCACTACGGAACGTGAGCGACTCGGGGCTGGTCACGGGGGTTGGGGTCCTTCCCATCACTTCTGTGGTTCGCGCCCACCTTACGGGGCACCCGCCGGGGCCCGGGCAGGACCTCGCCCCGGAGGACGCACCGGCGACTTTTTCGGACATGGGCACCTTTTGTGTCACTCGCTCGTCTGTACCGGTGAGGCCCGCACATTCGATCTTCGACCCCTGAGAGGAGCGGCACCGCGATGTTCCGTAGGCGCGAGCCCGTACCCTTCGCCTTCCTGGCCGAGGCGGAAAGGTTCCGCAGCAATGTCACTCCCCCGCCCCGGCGGCGGGCGTCCTTCGGCGAGATGGCCGGGCGCTGGCTGCTGGGCCTGACCCTGGTGGCCGGGCTGGTGGGCGCCCTGATCGTCGGTACGCCGGCGCTCTCCACGCCGTCCGGTACGCCGGCTCAGCAGTCCCAGGCGTCCCAGGGACGCTGAGCGCGGGGGGGGCTGACCCTTCCGGACGCCCAAGGCTGGTGGGCGGGAACACGGCCGGATAGCCTCACGGCACAGCCCGCGCGAGGAGCGAGTGAGGACCAGCCGTGCCACTGCCCTTCCTGACGGCCGACCGTACCTTCGAGGCAGCGGCCGAGAGTGCGCTGCCGTACGACGATCCGGACCACTGGCGCCGGCCCTACCGGCCCGGCCCCTGGCGGGTCGCGGTGGCGGCGCTCGGACTGCTGCTCGCCTCGTTCGTCCTGTTCGGCGCGGTCCTCATCGCGCTGACCGGCTCGGTGTCCGCCGCCGGGATCGTGCTGGGCGCGGGCCTGGCGCTCGTCGCCGGCGCGCTGCGGCTGTTGCGCATGGGTGTGTGGGTGAGCGGGCGCGGGCTGCGCCGGGTCGGTCTCCTGGGGACGCGGACGGTGCCCTGGGCGCGGGTTGTCTCGGTGCGGACGGTGCAGCAGCCGGTGCGCTGGCTGGGGCTGCCGCGCACGGTGCAGGGACAGGCGCTGGCCCTCGTACGCAAGGACCGGCGGCCCGAGGACACCCCGCCGCTGCTGACCACGCACGGCCTGGACTTCCTGGGCCGCCCGGCCGCGTTCGACCGGGCCGCCGACACGGTGGAGGCGTGGGCGGCGGAGAACCGGGCGGACCACCGGACGGAGAACCGGACGGAGAACCGGCGCGGCTGACCGCGCGGCCCGTGCCGACGGGCTTCCGGTCCCCGCGAGCGAAACGGAATACCGGCGAGCGAAACGGGATACCGGCGAGCGAAGCGGAAGTCCGGTACCGACACCGAATACCGACGAGCGAAGCGGAAGGGGCCGGCCCGCGTCAGCTGCGGGCCGGCCCCTTTCCGTGTGCCGTGTGCCGGGCGGGTCAGACCGGGGTCGGCCTGCCGTCGTGCAGGGCGATGGCCCGTTGCATCGCCTTGCGGGCGCGTGGGGTGTCGCGGGCGTCGTGGTAGGCGACGGCGAGCCGGAACCAGCAGCGCCAGTCGTCGGGGGACGCCTCCGTCTCGGCCTTGCGCTTGGCGAAGACCTCGTCGGCCGAGTCGCGGTCGATGCGGCCGCTGGGCAGACGGGTGAGCTCGTCGACCGGGAGGCCGCCCTCGGCCTCCAGCTCCGCGGCGAGGGCGTTGGCCCTGCGGACGAACTGGGTGTTCTTCCACAGGAACCACAGGCCGATGACCGGCAGGATCAGCACCGCCACGCCGAAGGTGACGGTCAGGACCGTGCCGGACTGGATGAGCATGACACCGCGGCTGCCGACCAGGGCGAAGTAGAAGACCAGGACGGCGGCCGTGACGGCGTAGGACAGCTTGGCTCGCATGACGGTGTCAGCTCAGGTCCAGGAAGTGTTCCAGGCCGAAGGTCAGGCCCGGAGTCGTCACCACGCGGCGGGCGCCGAGCAGGATGCCCGGCATGAAGCTGCTGTGGTGCAGCGAGTCGTGCCGGACGGTGAGGGTCTCGCCCTCGCCGCCGAGCAGCACCTCCTGGTGGGCCAGGAGGCCGCGCAGACGGACGGAGTGGACCGGGACGCCGTCCACGTTCGCCCCGCGGGCGCCGTCCAGGGCCGTGACCGTGGCGTCCGGCGCCGGGGCCGTGCCGGCCGCCCGGCGGGCCTCGGCGATCAGCTGGGCCGTGCGCGCGGCGGTGCCGGAGGGGGCGTCCACCTTGTTCGGGTGGTGCAGCTCGACGACCTCGACCGATTCGAAGTACGGCGCGGCGATCTGCGCGAACTTCATGGTCAGGACGGCGCCGATGGAGAAGTTCGGAGCGATGAGCACGCCGGTCTCCGGGGACTGGGCGAGCCAGCCCGTCAGCTGTGCGAGGCGGTCGTCGTCCCAGCCCGTCGTGCCGACCACCGCGTGGATGCCGTGGCGCACGCAGAAGTCCAGGTTGCCCATGACCGAGGCCGGGGTGGTCAGCTCGACGGCGACCTGCGCGCCGGTCTCCGCCAGCGTCTCCAGCTTGTCGCCCCGGCCGAGGGCGGCGACCAGTTCCATGTCCTCGGCGGCCTCGACCGCCTTGACCGCCTCGGACCCGATCCGGCCCTTGGCACCGAGGACCGCCACGCGCAGCTTGCTCATGTTCCTGCTTCCTAACCGGTGGTGTTTCAGGCGACCACGTCGTGCAGCCGGGACGCCTGCTTGTCCTTGAGCGGGCCGATCACCGACAGCGAGGGACGCTGCCCCAGGATGTCGCGGGCGACCGAGCGGACCTGGTCCGGGGTGACCGCCGCTATCTTCGCCAGCATGTCGTCCACGGACATCTGCTCGCCCCAGCACAGTTCGCTCTTGCCGATGCGGTTCATCAGCGCGCCGGTGTCCTCCAGGCCCAGGACCGTGGAGCCCCTCAGCTGGCCGATGGCGCGGGCGATCTCGTCGTCCGAGAGGCCGTTCTGCGCCACCTCGTCGAGTTCGTCGCGGCAGATGCGCAGCACGTCGTGCACCTGGCTCGGCCGGCAGCCGGCGTACACGCCGAACAGGCCGCAGTCGGCGAAGCCCGAGGTGTACGAGTACACGCTGTAGGCGAGGCCGCGCTTCTCCCGGACCTCCTGGAAGAGGCGGGAGGACATGCCGCCGCCGAGGGCGGTGTTGAGCACGCCCATGGCCCAGCGGCGGTCGTCGGTGCGGGCGAGGCCCGGCATGCCGAGGACGATGTGCGCCTGCTCGGTCTTGCGGGCCAGCAGCTCGACCTTGCCGGCGGTGCGGATCCTGCGGCGGCCGTCGCGCGGGGCGATGGGCCGCGCGTCCGGGTTCTTCAGGGCCCCGGCCTTCTCGAAGGCCGCGCGGACCTGGCGTACGACCTTGTTGTGGTCGATGTTGCCGGCGCAGGCGACCACGAGGTGGGTCGGGTCGTAGTGCTTCTTGTAGAAGCGGCGGATGCGGTCGGCGGTGAGCGCGTTGACCGTGTCGACCGTGCCGAGCACCGGTCGGCCGAGGGCGTTGTCGCCGAACATGGTGTGCGCGAACAGGTCGTGCACGCAGTCGCCCGGGTCGTCCTCGGTCATGGCGATCTCTTCGAGGATCGCGCCGCGCTCGACGTCGACGTCGTCCTCGAGGATCAGCGAGCCGGTCAGCATGTCGCAGACGACGTCGATGGCGAGGGGCAGGTCGGTGTCGAGCACGCGCGCGTAGTAGCACGTGTACTCCTTCGCCGTGAACGCGTTCATCTCACCGCCGACCGCGTCGAGCGCGGCGGAGATGTCGAGCGCGCTGCGGCGGGCGGTGCCCTTGAAGAGCAGGTGCTCCAGGTAGTGGGTGGCGCCGTTCAGGGACGGGGTCTCGTCGCGCGAGCCCACGTGGGCCCAGATGCCGAAGGTCGCGGAGCGGACCGAGGGCAGGGTCTCGGTGACGATGCGCAGGCCACCGGGGAGGGTGGTCTTGCGGACCGTGCCGATGCCGTTCTGGCCCTTGATGAGGGTTTGGGTACGGGCGACGGCCCGCGCCTCCGAGGAGGAGCGGGCCGTCACCTTGGAGCTACGGGACGTCACTGCTCGGCGTCGTCCTTCGCCTCGTCGTCGCCCTCTTCGCCCTCGATCACCGGAACGAGGGAGAGCTTGCCGCGGGAGTCGATCTCGGCGATCTCGACCTGGACCTTCTGGCCCACGCCGAGGACGTCCTCGACGTTCTCCACGCGCTTGCCGCCGGCGAGCTTGCGGATCTGCGAGATGTGCAGCAGACCGTCCTTGCCGGGCAGCAGGGAGACGAACGCACCGAAGGTGGTCGTCTTGACGACCGTACCCAGGTAGCGCTCGCCGACCTCGGGCATCGTCGGGTTGGCGATGCCGTTGATCGTGGCGCGGGCGGCCTCGGCGGAGGGGCCGTCGGCGGCACCGATGTAGATCGTGCCGTCGTCCTCGATGGTGATCTCGGCGCCGGTGTCCTCCTGGATCTGGTTGATCATCTTGCCCTTGGGGCCGATGACCTCACCGATCTTGTCGACCGGGATCTTGACGGTGATGATCCGCGGGGCGTGCGGGCTCATCTCGTCGGGCCGGTCGATGGCCTCCATCATCACGTCGAGGATGTGCAGGCGGGCGTCGCGGGCCTGCTTGAGGGCCGCGGCCAGGACGGAGGCCGGGATGCCGTCCAGCTTGGTGTCGAGCTGGAGGGCGGTCACGAACTCCTTGGTGCCGGCGACCTTGAAGTCCATGTCGCCGAAGGCGTCCTCCGCACCGAGGATGTCGGTGAGGGTGACGTAGTGCGTCTCGCCGTCGATCTCCTGGGAGATCAGGCCCATGGCGATACCGGCGACCGGGGCCTTCAGCGGCACACCGGCGTTCAGCAGCGACATGGTGGAGGCGCAGACCGAGCCCATGGACGTCGAGCCGTTGGAGCTCAGCGCCTCGGAGACCTGGCGGATCGCGTAGGGGAACTCCTCGCGCGTCGGCAGGACCGGCACGAGGGCGCGCTCGGCGAGGGCGCCGTGGCCGATCTCGCGGCGCTTGGGGGAGCCGACGCGGCCGGTCTCGCCGGTGGAGTACGGCGGGAAGTTGTAGTTGTGCATGTAGCGCTTGCGGGTCACCGGGGAGAGGGTGTCCAGCTGCTGCTCCATGCGGAGCATGTTGAGGGTGGTGACGCCCAGGATCTGGGTCTCGCCACGCTCGAACACCGCGGAGCCGTGCACCCGCGGGATGGCCTCGACCTCGGCGGCCAGGGTGCGGATGTCGGTGACACCGCGGCCGTCGATGCGCTTCTTCTCCTTGATCACGCGCTCGCGGACCAGCTGCTTGGTGAGCGAGCGGTACGCGGCGGAGATCTCCTTCTCGCGGCCCTCGAAGTCCGGCAGGAGCTTGTCGGCGGCCAGGGCCTTGACGCGGTCCAGCTCGGCCTCGCGCTCCTGCTTGCCGGCGATGGTGAGCGCCTGGGCGAGCTCGGCCTTGACCGCGGCGGACAGGGCCTCGAAGACGTCGTCCTTGTAGTCAAGGAAGATCGGGAACTCGCCGGTCGGCTTGGCGGCCTTGGCGGCGAGGTCCGACTGGGCGCGGCAGAGGACCTTGATGAAGGGCTTCGCGGCCTCGAGACCGGCGGCGACGACCTCCTCGGTCGGCGCCTCGGCGCCGCCCTCGACCAGCTTGACGGTCTTCTCGGTGGCCTCGGCCTCGACCATCATGATCGCGACGTCGCCGTCCTCCAGGACACGGCCGGCGACGACCATGTCGAAGACGGCGTCCTCGAGCTCGGTGTGGGTCGGGAAGGCGACCCACTGGCCGCGGATCAGCGCGACGCGGACGCCGCCGATCGGGCCGGAGAAGGGCAGACCGGCCAGCTGCGTGGACGCGGACGCGGCGTTGATGGCCACGACGTCGTACAGGTGGTCGGGGTTGAGGGCCATGATCGTGGCGACGACCTGGATCTCGTTGCGCAGGCCCTTCTTGAAGGACGGGCGCAGCGGGCGGTCGATCAGACGGCAGGTGAGGATGGCGTCCTCGGAGGGACGGCCCTCACGGCGGAAGAAGCTGCCGGGGATCTTGCCGGCGGAGTACATCCGCTCCTCGACGTCCACCGTGAGCGGGAAGAAGTCGAGCTGATCCTTGGGCTGCTTGGAGGCGGTGGTGGCCGACAGCACCATGGTGTCGTCGTCCAGGTACGCCACGGCGGAGCCGGCGGCCTGCTTGGCCAGGCGGCCCGTCTCGAAGCGGATGGTGCGGGTGCCGAAGGTGCCGTTGTCAATGACGGCCTCGGCGTAGTGGGTCTCGTTCTCCACTAGCGTTTTCTCCGTTACGTATCGTCTTTCGTCCCTTGGCTGCCCGTGTGGCAGGGGGACTGTGGCGGAGAAGCGCTCCGTGCGGTGCGGGCCGGTCTTCGATCGAAGCACCCGGGGCTCGCTTCCCCCCGGGGGCCACTACCGAGGACCGGCGGCGGCTTGGTGCGCTCCTCCTCGTGCTGTTGTCGTACGCCGTTGCGTGTCGTACGTATTGCGTTGTGCTACCACACTACAAAGCGTGAGTGACACTCCGCACGTTTCCGCGACGGCGCGGACTATTCCTCGTGCGCGGCGGTGCCCCGCACGCGGAAGGTGCCGTGCGCGGGGCGGTGCCCCGCATACGGCAAAGGGAGCGGTTCCCCGAATCCGTCCGGGAAACCGCTCCCCTCATGGCGTCTTACTTGGCGCCCGCCGCACCGCGGCGGATGCCGAGGCGGTCGACCAGCGCACGGAAGCGCTGGATGTCCTTCTTCGCCAGGTACTGGAGAAGGCGACGGCGCTGACCGACCAGGATCAGCAGGCCACGACGGGAGTGGTGGTCGTGCTTGTGGGTCTTGAGGTGCTCCGTCAGGTCGGAGATCCGACGGGAGAGCAGAGCGACCTGGACCTCGGGGGAGCCGGTGTCACCCTCCTTGGTACCGAACTCGCCGATGATCTGCTTCTTCGTAGCGGCGTCGAGCGACACGCGTACTCCTCATAGTCTGTGAGTGGCCACCGAGTGCCCCCGGTCTGCATCTCGGGGGAGCTTCCGTTACTCGGGAGGCGGGATCCGCTGGGCGCGGCCTCCAGAACACCGACGGTTCCGGGGGTGCGTACACAAACGGCCGTCACTCAGGGTACCAGGCAGCGGCGGGCGTCCTGCCCCCGGTCGGCGAACCGTGCTGGTGGGGTGGCACCGGCCACTAGGGTGAGCGCCGGACCGTACCTACCTCGGGAAGGGGTCGCTGCACGATGGCGGAGACGGAAGCGGAGATCAAGGCGCGCAAGGAGCGCGAGCGCGACGAGCTGTACGCGCTCGACATCTCGGGCGTCGAGTGGCGGTGCGCTCCGGGCACGGAGGAGCACGAGGAGCGGGTGGAGATCGCGCAGCTGCCCGGCGGGGCGGTGGCGATGCGGTCCTCCCTCGACCCGGGGACCGTGCTGCGCTACACCGAGGCCGAGTGGCGGGCGTTCGTGCTGGGGGCCCGGGACGGGGAGTTCGATCTGAAGCCCATGGCGCACAACGGGGGACTCGACGTGCAGTGAGCCGGGTGCGACGCGGAAGCGGGAGGGGGCGGTACGCGCGCGTGCCGCCCCCTCCCGCTTCCTCTTCCCCGTGGCGCCGCAGCTAGCTGGTCATCGCGCGCGCCTTGGCGTACACGTCGAAGACCGCCAGGGTGAGCGGGATGAGGGTCAGCAGGACGAAGCCCTCGCAGATCTCCAGGAAACGGCCCCAGAACGGCGTCAGCCCGCCGCGCGGCAGGATCAGCCCGAGGGCCGTCACCAGGGCCGTGGCCAGGGCGATGACCGCGATCAGCCAGATGGTGCGGATGTCGAGGTCGGTGCGGTCGCCGGCCAGTGCCGCGCGCATGATGTGCTGCGGCGGGTTGAGGGCCAGGCCGAGGCCGAGCAGGACCAGGGAGGCGAGGCCGGCGGCCAGCACGGAGGCGACCTGGGCGGTGTAGCGGAAGAGGCCCGCGCGCATGAGCATGGCGACGCCGGTGGCGAACGCGAGCAGCTGGGCCCAGACGTCGTCGGAGAAGCCGAGGACGGCCGTCGCGCCGACGGCGAGCAGCGCGCAGCCGCCGACCAGGCCGACGAGGACCTCGTGGCCGCGCCGCGCCTGCGCCTCGATGCGCTCGGCGTCCACCGGTTCCTGGGCGGCGGACTCGGCGCCGTAGGCGGAGCGGGGGGCGTTGCCGCTCGGGTTCTCGAAGCCGATCGGCAGCCGGGCGAAACGCATGGACATGCCGGGCAGGAAGGCCAGGGCGCCGACGGCGACGGGGGCGCACAGGGCGGCCGTCTCGGTCGGGGCCCAGTCGGTGAGGGTCGCGACGAAGACGACGACGAGCGCGATCGCGGAGGCGAACACGAAGGCGACGAAGGGGCCGTCGCCGTGCGGTGAGCTCAGGGTGAGGATCAGGCCGGCGAGCAGGACGGCCGCGCACGCCAGCAGGAACTGGAGTCTGCCGATGCCCTCGCCGCCGCTGAGCGGCAGCAGCCCGCTGCCCGCGACGCCGATGTTGGGCAGGGCGCCGAGGCCCAGGGCGACGGCCGAGCCGCGGTCGTCGTAGACGCGGGCGCGGACCGCGGAGAGCACCACCAGGAGGATGCCGGTGACGGCGGCGAGGATGCCGGCCAGCCCGTTCATGTCGTGGCGCGGGTCGGAGGTCCAGGCGACGAAGGCGAGCAGGGCGGGCAGCACGCCGCCGCCGACGAGGCCCGCGGCCCGGGTCAGGTCGCCGCTCCACAGCCTGTGCTGCTTGGTGACGGCGGAGGCGACGGCCTCGGCGACGTCGTCGAAGACGGCCGGCGGCAGGGACTCGGCGAAGGGGCGCAGGGTGAGCAGTTCGCCGTCGAGGATGCGCTGGGCGGCGAAGGAGCGGGCGCTGTCCAGCACGGTGCCGTCGGTGCGGACGAGGTGGTAACCGACCGGGGCGCCCGCTTCGGGGCTCTGCCGGGAGAGCCGGAGGATCTCCGGACTGAGGTCGGCGACCGGGACGTCGTCGGGCAGTGCCACGTCGATACGGCTGTCCGGCGCGACGATGGTGACCCGGCAGAAGCCGAGTCCGGTGCCGGACCCGGAAGGGGCTCCCGTCCCGGGTCCGCCGGTGGCGGCGGCCGTCATGCTCACCTGCTGCTCCCCCTCAGTGGTGGTGGTGCGTCTTTGTCGTGAAGGTCCCGTGCCGGTTTGCCCGGTGCTCGGTGGCACGGGTGCGGTCCGGCGGGATCGCGGGGTCTTCCCGCCCCTTGTTCAAGGGGTTTGTCCCGGTATCTCCACCCTGTTCGGCGTGTGCTCACGCGAACACCCGGCACCCTACCGCTCACCCGCCTCGCGTGAACTCAGTAGGATCACGCGGCGGCCTGCGCTCGCCGGACACGGGGCGGCGGGCGGAACGCCTGGGTCGGGCAAGGGAATTGGTGAGCAGTGAGCCAGATTGTCGTCAAGCGCCCCCCTAGGGCGCTGCCGTCCGAAGTGCCCACGGAAGAGGTCGTTGTCCAGCCACCTCCCGAATTGCCCCGGGGGCACCAGGAGAGCGTGCTGATGCAGCTCCTGCCCACGCTGGGCATGGGCGGCTCGGTGGTCTTCTTCTTCACGAACGGCCAGCCGTTCATGAAGATCATGGGCATGATCATGATCGCGTCGACGGTGGCGATGTCCATCGCGATGGTGGTCCGTTTCCGTCGCGGCTCCCAGGGCCAGCTGGCCGACATGCGCCGCGACTACCTCAGCTACCTGTCCCAGGCGCGCCGGTCCGCCGTACTGACGGCGAAGGCGCAGCGGGACGCGCAGTACTACCTGCACCCTTCGCCCGAGCAGCTGTGGGCGCTCGTCGCCGAGGGCAGCCGGGTGTGGGAACGGCGGCCCGGTGACGAGGACTTCGCGCACGTGCGCATCGGGCTGGGCCCGCAGCCGCTGGCGACCTCGCTGGTCGCCCCGGAGACCGGTCCCGTCGAACAGCTGGAGCCGCTGACCGCCGGCGCCATGCAGCGCTTCCTCGCCGCCCACAGCACCGTCGGCGAGCTGCCGATGGCCGTGTCGCTGCGCGCCTTCTACCACGTCACCGTCAGCGGCGAGCCGCAGTCCGTACGGGCCTCGGCCCGCGCCCTGGTCGGCTCGCTGGCCTCGCTGCACTCCCCGCAGGACCTGATCATCGCCGTGGCCGCGGGCCGGGAGGCGCTGCCGCACTGGGACTGGGCGAAGTGGCTGCCGCACGCGCAGGCGCCCGGTGCGGTGGACGGCGCCGGTTCCCGCCGGCTGATCGGCACCGACCCGGGCGAGCTGGAGGACCTGCTGGCCGCCCGGCTGACCGGCCGGCCGCGCTTCCACCCCGCCGGGGCACCGCTGCTCGACGAACCGCACATCGTGCTGGTCCTGGACGACCTGTCCCTGCTGCCCGACTCGGTGCTCGCCAACCCGGAGGGCCTCCAGGGCGTCACGGTGGTCGAGGTGGTGCCGGGCGAGCTCACGACGGCCGGCGGCGACCTCTCCATCGTCGTACAGCCCGGCCTGCTGCGCCTGGAGTCCGGGCACGGCGAGGTGTACGAGGGCAGCCCGGACGCCCTCTCCTACGAGTCCGCCGAGGCGCTGGCCCGGCAGCTTGCGCCGCTGCGCATGGCCTCCGGCGGCGACGACGACGAACCGCTGCTCGCCAACCTGGAGTTCACCGACCTGCTGGGCCTCGGCGACGCGGCGTCCGTGGACACCAAGCGGACCTGGCGTCCGCGCGCGCTCGCGGAGCGCCTGCGGGTGCCGATCGGTGTCGGCGAGGACGGCCGGCCGGTGATGCTGGACCTGAAGGAGGCCGCGCAGGAGGGCATGGGCCCGCACGGCCTGTGCGTCGGCGCCACCGGCTCCGGCAAGTCGGAGCTGCTGCGCACCCTGGTGCTGGGCCTCGCGGTCACCCACTCCTCGGAAACCCTGAACTTCGTCCTCGCGGACTTCAAGGGCGGCGCCACCTTCGCCGGCATGGCGCAGATGCCGCACGTGGCGGCCGTCATCACCAACCTCGCCGACGACCTGACCCTGGTCGACCGCATGGGCGACTCGATCCGCGGCGAGCTCAACCGCCGCCAGGAGCTGCTGCGCGACGCGGGCAACTACGCCAACATCCACGACTACGAGAAGGCGCGCGCGGCGGGTGCCCCGCTGCAGCCGATCCCCTCCCTGGTCCTGGTGATCGACGAGTTCAGCGAGCTGCTGACCGCCAAGCCGGACTTCATCGAGATGTTCGTGCAGATCGGCCGTATCGGCCGGTCGCTGGGAGTGCACCTGCTGCTCGCCTCGCAGCGCCTGGAGGAGGGCCGGCTGCGCGGCCTGGAGACGTACCTCTCCTACCGGATCGGTCTGCGCACCTTCTCCGCGGCAGAGTCCCGCGCCGCGCTCGGCGTCCCCGACGCCTACGAGCTGCCCAACGTGCCCGGTTCCGGCTTCCTGAAGTACGGCACGGACGAGATGGTCCGCTTCAAGGCGGCCTACGTCTCCGGCGTCTACCGCTCCGGGGCGCAGCGTACGGCCCTGCCCGGCGGGCAGCTGCCGGTGGACCGGCGGCCGGTGCTGTTCACGGCCACCGAGGTGCCGGTGCGGTACACCGCCGTCCCGCAGCAGCGCACCGCGTCCGAGCCCGAGGTGGACGAGGCGCTGGCCGACACCGTCCTCGACGTGATCGTGCGCCGGCTGGAGGCCCAGGGCCCGGCGGCCCACCAGGTGTGGCTGCCGCCGCTGGAGAGCCCGCCCTCGCTGGACGCACTGCTGCCGGGGCTGGCGGCGGTGCAGGGCCGCGGTCTGACCCAGCCCGGCTACGAGGGCGCGGGGCGGCTGGTCGTCCCGGTCGGCCTGGTCGACAAGCCGTACGAGCAGCGCCGCGACCGGCTGATGCTGGACTTCTCGGGCGCGGCGGGCCACATGCAGATCATCGGCGGCCCGCAGTCCGGCAAGTCCACGCTCCTGCGCTCCCTCATCTGCTCCTTCGCGCTCACCCACACGCCGTACGAGGTGCAGTTCTACGGCCTGGACTTCGGTGGTGGCGGTATGGCCGCGGTGGACGGCCTGCCGCACGTCGGCGGCATCGCCTCGCGCCTGGACCCCGAACGGGTCCGCCGTACGGTCTCCGAGGTGTACGGCGTCCTGACCCGCCGCGAGGAGTACTTCCGCACGGCGGGCATCGCCTCGATCGCCGACTACCGCGCGCGGCGCGCCCGCGGCGAGATCTCGGTCACCGACCAGCCCTGGGGTGACGTCTTCCTGATCATCGACGGCTGGGGCAACTTCCGTACCGACTACGAGGCGCTGGAGACGGCGGTCCTGGACATCGCCGCCCGCGGCCTCGGCTACGGCATCCACGTCGTCGTCACGGCGTCCCGCTCGATGGAGGTCCGGGCGAACCTCAAGGACCACCTGATGAACCGCCTGGAGCTGCGCCTGGGCGACGTCATGGACTCGGAGATCGACCGCAAGGTGGCGGCCAACGTCCCCGCCGGCGTCCCCGGCCGCGGTCTGTCCCCGCAGAAACTGCACTTCATGGCGGCTGTCCCGCGCATCGACGGCCTCACCTCCGACACCGACCTGGCCGAGGCCACGGCCGCGCTGACCACCGAGGTCGGCCGCCACTGGCAGGCACCGGGTGCCCCCCGGGTACGGCTGCTGCCGCGCCGGCTGGAGGCGGCCAAGCTGCCCCCGGGGGACCGCTTCCCGCAGCGGGGCGTCGCCTTCGCCCTGGACGAGGACAACCTGGAGCCGGTGTTCGTCGACTTCGACCAGGACCCGTTCTTCCTGATCTTCGGCGAGAGCGAGTCGGGCAAGTCCAACCTGCTGCGGCTGCTGATCAGCCAGCTGTCACTGCGGTACGGCGGTGACGAGGCGAAGTTCTTCGTGGTGGACAACCGCCGCTCGCTGCTGGACGTCACGCCCGCCTCCCACCTGGCGGAGTACATCCCGATGTCCAGCCAGATGGACCACCACATGGCGGCCCTGGCCGACCTCATGCAGCGCCGCACCCCGACGGCCGACGTCACGCCGCAGCAGCTGCGGGAGCGGAGCTGGTGGCGGGGGCCGCAGGTGTTCGTCGTCATCGACGACTACGACCTGGTCTCCACGTCCAGCGGCAACCCGCTCAGCGGCCTCACGGAGATGCTGCCCTTCGCCCGCGACGTCGGCGTCCGCTTCATCATCGCCCGCTCCTCCGCAGGCGCGGGCCGCGCCTCCTACGAGCCGTTCATGCAGCGCATGAAGGAACTCGGCGCCCAGGGCATCGTCCTGGCCGGCGACCCGGCCGAGGGCGACATCCTCAACGGCGTACGCCCCCGGCCGATGCCGGCGGGACGGGGCGTCTTCGTCTCCCGGAAGCGGGGCAAGCCGTTGGTCCAGACGGGTCTGGTGGAGGTGGAGTACTGAGCCGCGTTCCGGCGCGGCGGCAGCCTGACGGTGTCCGTCACGGATCCGGCGGCCATGTGGCCGCCGGATCCGGCGTTCGGGGTCGGCCTGACGGAGACCGCAGGGATCCGGCGTTCGGGCGGCGCGGGTGGGGTGAACGCTCGCAGGTTGCGGGACCCGCCGTTCCGACGGTCGCGGGATCCGGGCGATCACACCGGTAGCGCGACGCCGTGTTCAACCGCGCTCTCGTTTTTCTCTTCCGGGCATGACAGGGGGTGGGCACCTCCCGTGCGTGCCCACCCCGGTGTCGCTTCCTGCCCGTCGGCTCTGGTGCGAGCCCTACAGGAAGTAGCTGGCGGCCTTCTTGTCGCCGCCCTGGTAGTCACCGCCGGCAGCGTGCACGACGCGGCCGATCGCGACCAGTGCCTCGTGGATGCCCGTGGCCTCGCGGTCCCAGGCGGCCTGCTGCTCGGTGTACGCGGTGTGGGCCTCGCCCTCCCACATGCTGGCGACGCCGGCGACCTTCTGCTTGATGGCCTCGAGGCTCTCCTCGAGACGCTTGGCGTGGTTGGCCAGCTGCGTGGCGGTGTGGTCGAGGTTGTGGTACGAGACTTCGAGGTCGCCGATGTTCTGGGCGCTCATGATGACTCCGTTGTTGAGAAGTGGTGGCCTGGCCGGGATCAGTAGCTGGACAGCGCGGAGTGCGAGCCGCCGTAGTTCACGTCGATGCCCTGCACCTGCGCGCGGATCTCGTCCTCGGTGCCGTCCTTGATCTTCCGGGTGCTGCTCATGGCCTCGATGAACTTGGCGAGGATGTTGCCGATGCGGACCATGCGCTCGTTGATCTCGGTCTGCTTGGCGTTGAACGCGCCGGCACCGATGCCCTTCCAGTGGCCCTCAAGGCTGTCGATGATGCTCTGCAGCTCCTTGAGCTGGCCCTTGATGCCCTCGAAGCGGTGCAGAAGCTCCTTTTCAAGGACGATGATGTCCTTGTCACTTACCTTCTGACGCCCTGTCGCCATTGCGATGCCTTTCTTTGGGAACTGACCTTGCCATGCGCTGACTCGAGCGCCCGCGCTGCTGGCAAGCGGGTTTCTGCCCACTCGGCGAATGAACAGGTATGCGGGAGACCGCTCAGGCGTTACGGCGTGCGCGCAGCACGGCGAACCCGGCGCCTCCGATGACCAGTACGGCGGCTACGGCGCCGATGATCACCCAGGTCTGGGTGTTGCCGCCGGAGTCGGTTTCTTTGGCGGCGGCGGTGGGGCCGCCGGAGGAGCCGGCGTCCTTCTGGGTCGGCGTCCCCGGCGAAGGCTCGGCCGACGGACTCTTCGGGGCCGTGATGTCCTCGTCCGGGTCCGTCCCGTTCTCGGCGGCCAGGGGGTCCCTGTCGGCCGGGCCGGGATCGATGTCCTTGTCGATCAGCACGCGGCGCGGACGGATGACGCCGTAACCGAGGTACTTGCTCGGCTTGTCCTTGGCCCAGTCACGACCGGCGGTGTCGATCAGTGCGCGGAGAACCTGGTTCGCGGTCCAGTCGGGGTGGGCGGACCACACGAGTGCCGCGGAGGCGGAGGCGATGGCGGAGGCGTGACTGGTGCCCTGCTGCGGGCAGTACTTGGTGAACGTGTTGTCGCACCAACCGGGCACGTTGAGACCTGGCGCCGAGAGATCGACATAGTTGCCGTAGGTGGAGAACTTCCCGACGGTTCCGCTCTCGTCAATGGCGGCTACGCCGATGGCGTACGGATCCATCGCCGGGTAGTTCTTCTTGTTCCCCTTGTCTCCGTCATTACCCATCGAGGTGAAGAGCAACTTGCCCTTGGAAGCCGCGTACTTGAGGGCATCCTCCTCTTCGGAGGTGTAGTACTGGCTCCCGTAGGACATGTTGATGATCTTGGCGTCACTGTCAGCAGCGGCTCTGATCGCCTTCTCGGAGGTCAGTGACCTCGCCCGCTCGTCCTCGTCCTTCAACTGATCCATGCCCACCCGGATCGGGATGATTTTCGCTCCGGGTGCCAGGCCCTTTATGCCACCACCAGCACCTGTACCGGCGATGATTTCGGCCATGGTTGTGCCGTGGCCGTCGTAGTCCTGGGTGACGTGGTACTTCGCGGCTTTCGGTACCTCGTCGACAAGCACTTGCCCCTTGAGTGAAGGCGTCTGCGGATTGACTCCGGTGTCAATGACGGCGACCTTCACGCCCTTGCCGGTGCTGTGCTTCCATATCTCCTCGGCGCCCATCGCGTCCAGATACCACTGCTTGGACTGGGCGTCCGCGGCTGCGGCTGCCGGGGCCAGTCCCGCCGACGCGATGACCAGCGTGCCCAGTGCCGAGCACACGGCGGACAGCCGTCTCGCGTGGCGCTTCGTCAGGAGGGAACTCCTCATGCCGCGTCGGCCGGGTTCTGGCTTCATGCCTGTGTCTGTCCTCGCTCGTGTTCAGTCGCTCTTCTGTGGCACATCACGCCGCTGCTGCGGCGAGCGGTGCTGTTCGTTACCAGCGGGCCCACCAGTGCCGGCCGGGCCCTGGCGGCCGCCCACCGCGCCGCGACCGAGCCCCGTGCCATCGGAGCCCTTGAGCGAGGAACCGGCGGTGTTGCGGGGCGCACCGATCACACCTTCGGGGTTGCCGGCCGAGCGCAGCATTCCCTGGCCCGCGCCGGGCTCCACCTTGGCCGTGGGCGCTCCCACGACTCCCCGCTGCCCGACGGCGCCCTTCGACGGCGTCGAGGAGACCGGCTCGTCGGCGCCGACGACCATACCGCGCGGAACACGCGGACCGGCCGCCTCTGGGGAGGGACGTCCCGTGATGGGCTTGCCACCGACGACACCGTTGCGCGCCGCACCGACCGGACCGGTCGGGCCGGTGGTTCCACGCTGCCCGCCGGGCGCGTTGGTGGGCCTCGGCGTTCCGCCGGTGACACTGCGTCCGATCGGTGCGGGCCCGGGCTGACCGGTCCCGCGCACACCCGGCTGGCCCGCCGGAGCCGAACGCCCCGTGGCACGGGCGGCCTGTCCCATCGGGCCCTGACCCAGCGGGCCCTGCGGCACACGACCACCGGCGATGGCACGCCCGGGCTGCCCCACGGGTCCCTGCGGCACACGGCCACCGGCGACCGCACGTCCCGGCTGGCCTACGGGGCCCTGCGGCACGCGGCCGCCTCCGGTGCCCGAAGGCCCGGTGCGTCCCTGCGGGGAGTAGGGAGACCGGCCGGCCGGCCCATAGCCGGGGGTACGGCCGGTGGCAGGCGTGACCGGAGGCGTCACCGGTCCGGGCACGAACGGCGGCACCTGCCCGCTGCCTCCGGTGGTCGGAAGGGTGGGCGCCGGGGAACTGGGCGGCGTGGTGGGCGCCTGAGGGGGCAGCGTGGTCGTCGTGTTGATTTCCGTACCGACACTGCCACCGCCGGGAGGAGCACTTGGCTCGTGCACTTCCCTGAGAGGCGGGACGGCTCCGCCGTTCCCCGATCCCGGCACGGAGGCCGTCCCGTGGTGGCCTTCCGTCACACCTGAGTGGTCCACCGCCACACCGTCGCGAAGCGCTGCTGCGGCGGCCGCTCCCGAGCCGCCCTGCACCCAGTTCTTCTCCCGCCCCGACGGCCGGGGCACGCCCACATCCGGAATGGGCTCGAACGGCTTCGGCTCCGCTTCGAGCTGCGTGCCCAAGGTGCTGGCGGACACCGAGTAGAAGGACGCCAACCGGTTCATCTGGTTGATCGCCTCCTGCCGGTTCTTCTCGACCGCCAGCGCGGCCGCGTAGTCCGGGTCGCCGTCGACCTGCTTGGCCTTCGGCAGCTTCTCGGGGCGCTTCTGCTCGTCCGCCGGCCGGGTGTCCCGGGGCGGCATGGCGCTGCGCACGGAGGCCAGACCCGTGGCGGCGGCGGAGATCTCGGTCGCGGCGACGTCGGCGAAGGTCGCGAGGCCCTGGCTCCACCCGATGAGACCCTTGGTCCAACTCTGGAAGGCGGTTGCGCCCTCGCCTTCCCAGTCGACGTCCGCGAGGTGGGTCTCCAGGTCCTTGGCCGCGTCGTGGATCGCCGTACGGGCGTCCCAGAGGGCCTTGCTGGCCGCCTCCAGGTGCTCGGGGTTGGCGTCGCGGACCAAGTCGATCATGTCGTTGAGGTCGTGGTTCTCGAAGTCCGTCCGACCGAGGGACATGGCCGATCCCATCGGCGTGCCCCGGAACATCCGCTGCAGGGCGCTGACCGCGTTGACCACGCCGACCTGGGCGTTCGCCTGCTCCACATCGGCCTTGTACGGGGCCTTCTGCTTCCAGTCGTCGCTCACTTGAGCTTGTCCTCCCCCACGGACTTGTCCCCGCCGGCGCGCTCGGGAGCCTTGTCCGGCTTCGCCTTGCCCTCCGTCGCCTTGCGGTGCTCCTCGTCGAGGTGGGCCCGGATCTCCCAGAACCGGCGGCGCACCTCGTCCTCCGTACCGTCGTACGTGACATCGGCCGCGTGAGCCGCGAGCGTCAGCGCCTCTATCTGCAAGGCCAGGTTCTTCGACAGAGAGGTGAGGCGCTCATGCACCTGCTCGTACTTGCCGTGCAGCTCGGTCGCCTCCGCGAAGGGGATGTTCGAGCCACTGAAGGAACCGGCGCTGAGCTTGTGCTCCGCGAGCCTGGACGGGCTGCCTGGGGCACCCTCGAAGGCTGTCAGCGCGTCGTCCACTTTCTTCTTGAACTTCGACAGCGCGTCGATGCCGCGCCTCATGCCCGAGCCGCCACCACCGCTCACCGCGACCCCTTCCCCGTTTCCCCGTTTGTGTAGCTGGACAGACCAGGCGACACATGGCCGCATCATCCGATCTATCGCTGACCACTGTAGTCACTGTGCACATGGCGGCCAACTGAACTCTTCGACAGTTCAGTTGCGATGCTGTCCCGAAGTGACCGACTCACGGCGACCCGGGACCGACAATGTGGTCAATAGCGGCAGACGGTGTCGGACATCTGCGCAGAAGCTTCACACGTGCGGGGGTGGGCGGAGGCTGGAGGCGATCCGGGGGTGAACTTTGCAACCACAAAGCTCACCCTCAAGGGATTGACCTCGCGTTGCCGAACAGTTCGGACCGGAGTTCGGGCGCCAGTCCGTCAAGAGGGGCTGATCGGCCGGGCCACGGGCTCACCTCCGCCGAACCTTCACATCAGACACATCACCCATAGTGGACAAGGTGCAAATTCTCCTCAGCACCGGTTGCTAGCTTGGCTCGGCACCGGAGCAACCACGGGGGAAGGGGTTTCCCATGGCATGGGACGAGTGGGAGCAGCTGAAGACGCAGGCCGCCGGGGGGACATCGGCGCACATGCGGCTCAACCACGTCGACGGGGGCGACGGCACCCAGGGGCCCGATGCACTCCCCGGCAAGACCGGTGACCTCAGGGTGGGTCACGGCGACCTGGTGAAGATCGGCAGCGCCGCCCACCATCTCTACGACCAGCTCTGGGACAAGGCCCGCGTGGCGATCCCGAGCAGCGATTCCGCGGCCGGCGACCTCTCGAAGCAGGGCTTCGCCCTCGGCGCCGGTCTCCAGCACGTCTCGAACCGCTGGGAGGAGCAGCTGAAGTCCCTGATGGACGCCTGTGCCCAGATCTCCAACCACATGCAGGTCACCAAGGCCGTGCACACGAGCGACGACACCTACATCCAGCGCCAGATGAGCAGCATCGACGCGCTGGACGCCGGGTTCGACGAAAGGGTCGGGGCGCCGGGCGAGAAGAACGACTACGGGGACGACGGCAAGGGCAAGGGCAAGGGCCAGAAGAAGGAGTAGCGGCGTCCGGTTGCTGACGACGCAAACGATCACACCGCTCGGCACCGCTACGCCTGGAAGGCCACCGATGGATTTCAACGCCCTCTACCACGCCAACTTCAAGCTGCTCGACGACGCCGTGACCGACTGGTCCACGCTCGTGCGGCACCTCGAAGGCCTGAAGAAGGACGCCGAGGACGGGATGCACAAGGCCGCCAACAAAGCCAACTGGGCCGGTGTGAACGCCCAGGTCTCCAAGGAGTTCATCGGCAAGACGGCCGGTGAGTTCGGTGACGCCCACACCCAGGCCACGACCATCCGCAACATCCTGCGTGACACCCGGAACGAGCTGAAGACGTACCACCAGCAGCTGACCGACGCCGTCGCGCGCGGGCGGAACAAGAATCTGACCGTCGTCGGAGCGGGCGACGGCGCGTTCACGGTCATGGGCAGCACGCGGCCCGACTGGAGCTCCGACCCGAGCGGCAGGACCAGTACGACCGACCAGAAGGACGTCGACGACCTCCGCGACGAGATCCAGGGCATCCTCGGCAAGGCCACCGAGAGCGACAACACGGCCAAGACGGTTCTCATGGCGGTCGTGGACCAGACCCGGATGGGTTTCTCGGACGCCGCCTACGAGAACCGGGACACCGCGGCGGCGGCCGTCAAGAAGGCCGACGAGTTGGCGAAGCTGGCGAAGAAGGATCCGGACGACCTCACGGTCGAGGAGTTCGACCGACTGAACGCCGGCCTGAGGCAGTACCACGACGACCCGCTGTTCGCGGAGCGCTTCACGACCGGCCTCGGGGCGAAGAAGACCCTGGAGTTCTGGGCCGGAGTCGCGGATCCCATGGTGGCACCTGATCTCACCCGCGAGCGGCGGGAAGAGTTCGACCAACTGCAGAAGAGTCTGGGTCTGACACTCGCCACGGCCACTCGGAGCGACACACCGGCGATGGCCCGGTGGAAGCACGAGGTCATCGAGCTGGGCGACCAACAGGTCGGGCACCGAGGGAACGTCATCGGCTTCCAGGTCATGAGCAACCTCATGCGCGTGGGTGATTACGACGACGCGTTTATGACCGAGTACGGCGAGCGGTTGATGGCGACGGAGCGGAAGCGCACGCACGACGGCACCTATGGCGCCTGGCAGCAGATGGCCTCCGACCCGTACCTGAACCGGATGGGCGGCGACACGGGCTGGGATCCGCTGAGCGGATACCTGAAGGGCCTCTCCAACAGTCCTGACGCCGCCACCGAGTTCTTCAACGACGATTTCATCCCGAAGGGCGGCGACCACAAACACGCCGTCTCCAACTTCACCTACCTGTTCGAAGAGCGAGACTGGCCGCAGGCGCTCAAGAGCGACTTCAGCGGCGATGGAAGCGACGACGGGCGCAACAACCTGGCATCCGCCTTGGAAGCAGCCACGACGGGGCACCCTGCAGGGGAACTCCCCACACCGGACACTGCGCCTCACAACAAGGAACAGGCCAAGCTCTTCAACGCCATCGTCTCGTCAATTGGGGACGATCCCGAACGGCTCACAGATCATGCCTTCATGGCCGACAGCATTGGACAGATTGCTTCCGAGTACCTACCGGACATCAACCGTGCGACGACCGACGTGAGCCGGGATTCGGAGGACTGGAAGCAGATCGAGAAGCTTTATCCGATCGCTGGCACCGACAGCGAGGTGCACCATCGGGATGTGAGTCAGTTCCTCTTCGCCGTCGCCCAGGACCCAAGGGGCTACGCGGCCGTGGAAGTAGGACAGCAGACGTACATGTCCAAGCTCATGGAATACCACCTCGACCCGGACCTACCAGCGGACCAGCGCTTCTCTCAGGACCCGGAGACGACGGTCAAGTACATCGCCCAGCGATCCGGCGAAGTCTCCGGTGTCCTCGGTCTCGGACGGCAGGAAGAGATCGCGAAGCCGGCCGGCGAGAAGGATCACGACTACGACTACAGCGTCTCACAGCGTAAGAACTGGATCTCGGGCGGTGTGGGGACGGTCGTTGGCGTAGGGACGTCGTTCATTGCGACTCCCTGGGTGGGTGCGGCGGCCGGCGGCGGAGCCGGTACGGTCACCAGCGTGGTTCTGGAGCGCGTTTTCAAGGACGCCGAGGGACATGCACTGGAGAACGCCGCCGACGAAATGGGAAGCCGATGGCAGGCCGGCCTGGAGAAGAACAACGAGTACGTTGCTCTAGGCGCACAGAAGGCAGCTGAAAGACACCATCTCGCGAACTCGGACGACATTGGTACTTGGTCACGAGAAGGAGCTCGCCAGGGATACATCAACGCTGAGAGCATCCTGCGGGGCCAGGCCCCTGGCAGCAGAACGACCTCCTGACATCCAGCAGTGACGAGAATGCCATGAATGCGACCCACAGTCTTCACCGAGGCCACCGTGCAGGGGCGGTCATCGCGGTTTCCACCCTACTCATCGCACTCGCGAGTTGCTCTGAAGAGAAGCAGAAACGCGACTACTCCATACCTCGGTCGCTGTGCGGGACCCCTGTCGACAGTGACGCGCTCACCGCGTTCCTCCCCTCTGGCAAGGTTGTCTCGACGAAGGCCACGGCCACTTCGTCCGGGGCCACCCGATGCACTCTTTCCGTGGACGGGAAGCCGATCGTCCGCACGACACAAGAGTGGTGGAACGATATGTCCGTCCTGCAATTCGCCCGGGGGCTGACCCTTGAGAAGGTGGGTCATCAGACGGACGACGGACGGTTCGCCTACTCAGGGAACGAGGCATTCGGTAAGACCGGCCAGTGCCACAACGATCACGATCAGGTCATGTACACAGCCGTACTGGCCACGGGCTCGAAACACCGAGACACCGAGGCCATGAAGAAACTGATCACCAAGTACACGGACGCGGTGCAACAATCCAGCGTCTGTCGCTGAGTGAATCGCGTCCGCAGCAGGCTCAGGGGCACAGGTCAGCACTCCCTGCCCGTAACACCGTCAGTCGGCATACCGGCGGGGTCAGGCCCCCTGCCCCCGGTATGCCGGCGACGTGCAGCCGTCCGTTCATCACCCGCCTGGCATCAGCCTGCGGCGCCTGCGGCGGGCGTCTCGTAGGGCTACTGCTCCGCCGCTCATCGCTGCCACCAGTACCGCCACCGCCACGGCGACGTACGTCGCGAAGCGGGCGCGGCGTTCCCGGGGGGTTTCGCCGAGGGTGAGTTCGGCGGGGGTGGGGGCCTCCGCATGGGTGAGGCCCGCGTCGGGGCGGGGGGACTCGATCGGGTGATCGTCCTCCGTGAGGGCGCGGACCGGGTCGACCACGCCCCAGCCGACGAGGCGGTCGTGGCCCGGGATGGAGCGTTCCGCGGTCTGTTCGATCTGGGCCACCACTTCCTGCGGTGTCCAGTCGGGGTGCTTGGCCTTGATCAGTGCGGCGACGCCGGCCACGTAGGGGGCGGAGAAGCTGGTGCCGTTGTCCGGGCAGTGGCCGCCCTTGGGAACCGTGGAGATCATGTCGACGCCCGGGGCCGCCACGCCGACGAAGTCGCCCGACTGGGAGAAGGCCGCGCGTTCGTTGTTGCGGTCGGAGGCGCCAACGGCGAGGACGCCGGGGTAGGACGCGGGATACGTCTTCTTCGAGTTGCCGCCCAGACCGTCGTTGCCCGCCGAGGCGACCACGACGATGCCGGCGTCCAGCGCCTCGTCGACCGCCCGCTGCAGGTCCGGGTCCGGGGCCGCGGCGTTGGCCGTGTCCTGGGAGATGTTGATGACCCCGGCCTTCTTGCCGATCGCGTGCCGGATGGCGCGGGCGAGAGTGAGGGCCGTGCCGTTGCCGTCGGCGTCGTTCTGTTTGACCGGGATGATCGTGGCCTCGGGCGCGAGGCCGACGAAGCCCGTGCCCTTCATGGGGCGGGCCGCGATGATGCCCGCCACGCGGGTGCCGTGGCCGACCGTGTCGGTCGTGCCCTTGGCGTTGCCGCGGTCGATGGGCTCGCCCTTCTTGTCCTTGGTGGGCAGGAAGTTGGCGCCCAGGGAGGCGTCGACGGCTTTGGTGAGCTGCGGGTTGGCCGTGTCGACGCCCGTGTCGATGACGGCGACCCGGACGCCCTTGCCCTTCGACTGGCTCCACAGTTCGTCGAGGTTGACGCGCTGGAGCGACCAGGGGGTGCCCGCGTACTTGTGGTTGGTCTTGGAGAACGTGCACTCGTCGGTGCCCGGGTCCGCCTGGGCCACCGGTGCCGTCAGCAGGGTGGTGGCGATGGCCAGGGCCAGTGCGGTCGTCGCCATGGTCGTGCGGAGGTGGGGCGGGGGCGTCGTCCTGCGCCTGGAGAGCATCGTCGTACCCCTGGCGAGCGTCGTCGTACCCCTGGCGAGCGTCGTCGTGTCCCTGGCGAGCGTCGTCGTGTCCCTCGAGAGCATCGTCGTACCCCTCAGGAGCCCTGCGGCTGGCGGGCCGCCGCGGTCGACAGGCGGGGGCCGGTGGGCAGGAACTTCGACCAGGGGGCCGGGATGGGGGCGGGGTCGAGGTCGGCGTAGCCGAGGCGGGTCTGCGCCAGCTTGGCCTCCTGCTGGAGCTGCTTGCGCTGCTTGGCCGACATGCCGATGCCCTTGTCGTCGGTGGCGCTGTCGTCGTTGGACTGGAGGGCGTAGCGCAGGCCGGTGTCGGTGACCAGGAAGACGCCGCCGACCTTGGTCTCCCTGCCCTGGAACTGGCGGTAGAGCTGGCCGGAGCCGGCGGTGACGTACGCGCTGGAGGAACCGGTGGGCAGCACCGCCGGGAAGTCGGAGCCGGCCCAGGTGGTCAGCGTGGTCTCACCGTTGTCGGGGTCGACGCGGTTGAGGACGTTGCAGATGGTGTTGCGGCTGCCGTCGGCGGTGGAGGGGCTGTTGACCGCGCTGGGCTTCTCGGTGGGCCAGGTGTGGTCGGCGGCGAACGGCTCGCCCCGGGTGATGGCGCCCGCGCTGACCTCCTGGGGGTGTCCGGCCTGCCCGAGCTTCACGAGGTCCTTGCTGGCCAGGAGGAGCTGGGCGACGAAGTCGGAGACGGGGGCGACGCGGCCGGGCAGGACGACGAAGTACTGCTCGTGGCCGTTGACCGGTGCCCTGAGCACCATGCCGACGCGGTTGGCCCGCTCGTCCAGCTGGCCGGGGGCGCCTGCGGCGGCGCCCGCGGCGCCGGTGATCGCCGGGAAGGTGATCTCGTCGCCCTCGTGCAGCGTCTCCATCCACTCCTTGGTCACCTGCTGCGGGGTGCGGTCCGCGCCCACGAGGGTCTGGAGCAGCAGGGTGTCGGAGGCGTCCACCGGGTACGCCCGGCCGTACGCGTCCACGACGTACTGCTTCTTGTCCGGGGTGGCGACGTAGAGGAGTTCGCCGCCGTGCAGCTTCTGCTTGGTGCCGTGGAGCTTGCCCTGGTCGCGCTCGGCCAGGACGAAGGCGGCCTTCTGGATGGAGCTGCCGCTGCCGCTCGGGCGTTCGCAGACGGCCCACTGCTTGGCCGCGCCGGCCTCCTTGCCGGAGGGCAGCCGGTCGGGGGCGTAGGGGATGCCGATGGTGACGCCGTGCGGGATCTTGCCGTTGTCGAGGATCGACTCGTCGACGGTGACGACGTCGACGTCGCTCTGGGTGTCCAGGACGAGTTTGGCGGAGGCCATGTTGAGGACCGGGTGGAGCTGCACCTTGCCCTTGGTCTTCAGGACGACGTACCGGGTGGTGGACTTGCTGGCGATGATCACCTTCTGTCCGGGGTCGTCCCAGCCCTGCGGAGCCGTGGGCTTGAACATGCCCCAGGCACCGAAGGCGGCCAGGACGACCGCGCCCACGATCGCGCCGGGCACGATGGCACGCAGCGGCCGGGGCGCTCCCTCGTCGGAGGCATCCGGTGACGACTGCACGAACGACGCGAGCGTGCGCCGCTTCGCGAAGGTGTAGGCGTTGAGTTGGTCCCGCCGAGATGCCATCTGTGCCCGTTTCTCCCCGTGTCTCACGCGGAGCGCGCCCGGGGACCACGCTCCCCCGCCCTCCGCTGTCGGACCCGGCCCCTACTATGCCTGGTACGGAGCGGGTCTCGTGGAGCGGGTAGGGTACCTGGGCCCTCAAGGGCCTTGTTCAGTGGCCTGGTTCCAGCGAGTTGTGAGCAAAACGGGGGGATGGAGTGATGGCTTCCGGAACGCGGACGCGAGCGCGCGGCCGGTCGGCGGCACGAGGCCGTGCGGCCGGGTCCGGGAGGCCGCCGCGTGGGGCGTCCGCCCGGCGGGACGCGGAGCGGCAGCAGGTCACGCTCGCTCTGCGGCAACGGCCGGGCCAGCCCGGCTCGTTCCGTTTGCAACGGCTCGTGCTGGTGGAGCTGGCGCTGGCCGTGCTGCTCGTCGGCTGGGCCGTCGGGATGGCGGCCCTCGTACCGGGCGCGGTGGTCGCGCTCGCGCTGGTCCTGCTGGCCTTCGTACGGCGGCGGGGCCGGTCCGTGCCGGAGTGGCTCGGCACCGCGCGGGAGCTGCGGGCGCGGCAGAAGCGGGCCGCGGACACCCCGATACCGCCGGGCACGGAGCCCGGACTGGTCCCGGCGGTCGAGTGCGAGCCGGCCCTGCGGACGTACTCGTACGGCGCGCGGGACCGGCGCCCGGTCGGCATCGTCGGAGACGGCACCTTCGTGACCGCCGTGCTCCAGGTGGAGGCCGACGCGACCGCGCTGCGCGCCGAGCGCAGCCGGCAGCCGCTGCCGCTGGGCCTGGTGCGGGACACGCTGGAGGTGGACGACATACGCCTGGAGTCGGCCCAGATCGTGCTGCACACCCAGCCGGCCCCCGCACTGCACCTGCCCCAGCAGTCCGTGGCCGTCTCGAACTACCTGCCGCTCCAGGAGCAGACCGGCGCCCCGGCCGTGCGCATCACCTGGATCGCCCTCAAACTCGACCCCGAACTGTGCGCGGAGGCCGTGGCCGCGCGCGGCGGCGGGCTGCCCGGCGCGCAGAAGTGCGTCGTGCGGGCCGCGGACCATCTGGCGAGCCGGCTGGCCGGCGCCGGGTTCCGGGCACGGGTGCTGGACGAGGAGGAGCTGGTCGCCGCCCTCGCCACCTCCGCCTGCGCCAATCCGCTGGTCACCGCCGAGGCGGGGCGCAGCGAGACCCGGGAGCGGCGCACGGAGGAGTCCGGGCGCAGCTGGCGCTGCGACAACCGGCGGCACACGACGTACTGGGTGCGCCGCTGGCCCCAACTGGGCGGCGGCCGGGGCGAGTCCCTGCCGCAGTTCGTGGCCCGGGTGACGGCGATACCGGCGCTGGCGACGACCTTCAGTCTGACGCTCGCGCGCGCGGAGCGGCAGGAGGTGTCGCTGTGCGGTCACCTGCGGGTGACCGGGCGCAGCGACGACGAACTGGTGGCGGCGCGGCGCGCGCTGGAGGGTGCGGCCCGGCAGTCCGGGGCGGGCCTGGCCCGTCTCGACCGCGAGCAGCTGCCCGGCATGCTGGCCACTCTGCCGCTCGGAGGTGCGCGGTGACGACCATTCCGACGACTTCCCCGGCGCCGGGTACGACCGCGCGGGGGACGCCGGAGCCGTCCGCGCCGCGGCGGATGGCCGAGCGGCTGCGGCACGGGCTCGGCCTGATCGGCCCCCGGCACGGCCGGCACGCGCTGTCCGCGCAGCAGCTGGACGCGCTCGCCCTGCCCATCGGGGACGACGGGGTGGTGGCCGGGGTCGACGCCGAGGGGCAGCCGGCCGTGCTGGGCATCAACCGGCCCACGCCCTACGACGTCGTCCTGATCGGCGGCCTGTGGACGGCGCAGGTGCTGGCGTTGCGTTCGGCGGCCACCGGCGCCCGGGTGGCGGTGGAGACGGGCCGGCCGCAGGCCTGGATGCAGATGGTGCACGCCATGGGCGGCGGACAGAACGGGCTGTCCGTGTACGACGTCGGGCGGGTGCCGCCGCAGGGTGCCTCCGCCGGTACGCCCGTACTGGTGGTGCGGGACTGCGGTATGCGCCCTCCGCGCGGCCGGGTGGTGTCCGGTCCCTGGCAGTCGGTGCTGACGCTGCTGCCGTACCTCAGCCCGGTCGCACCCAGGCTGCTGCGGCAGGCGCGGCTCACCGGCATCCAGCGGGTCTCGCCGGACGAGGCGGCCGAACTGGGGCGCACGATGGGGCTGTCGCGGACCGAGGTGGAATCGCTGCCGGCGCTGCCCGACGGCGTCACCCTCTGGTGCACGGACCGTGACCGGCAGTACGTGCTGACGCAACCCACCGATGCCGAGATCGGATTGTTGGGTACCCCGCGCCGGATGGACTGAACTGCCCTCACCTGTCCCTTTTGTTCAGGTGGTGCGGAGCAGCGCGTGCCTTCCTCGTACGCCGCGGGTCCGCCGTTCGTTCCCCGGTTCCTCCGGCAAGGGGCGAGGCGGGCGCGGCTGTTCCGGGCGTGACGAGAGCCGGCGGACGGCCACCGAGAGGTGGGCGGGCCTGCCGAGGTGTGGCTCGCGGTGATTAGGCTGGGAGCGGGCGCGATGGCAGGACCCGTGGACCGGGCGTCGGTGTCCCGGGGGGAGGGCCGGTGAATCGGACTGCCCCGAACGACTACGGACGACTCGTACGACACGACATGGTCGCCCCGGCACGGCATGAGGGTGCTCGACCACACCAGGAGGAACTGTGAGCAGCGATCGGGACGGGATGCGCGGGGGCTGGGACACACCCGGCGATGACCAGCCCGACGCGGAGGCCGTCGAGACCACCGGCGAGTTCACCATCGACTACGCTCCCCCCGCCTGGTACACGCAGAACGCCTCCGGTACGGCGGGCGGCTCCGACGGAGTGGGCGGTTTCGGCGGGTCGGGCGGCTCCACCGGAGCGGGCGGCACCGCCGGGTCGGGTGGCTCCGGTGCCGCCGGTGACGCGGGCGCTCAGGCCGCCTCCGGTCCGACGCCGTTCCCCACGGGGTCGCCGGTGCCGGGCCCGACGCCGCCCCCGGCGGGCGCCCAGCCGGCGGGTACGCCCGCGCAGGGCACGCCGTTCACGCCTTCGTTCGCTCCGCAGCAGGGGGCTCCGTACGCACCGCCCGCGCCGCAGGGCGCTCCGTACGCACCGCCCGCGCCGCCCGCGCCGCAGGGCGCTCCGTACGCACCGCCGGCGCCCGCGGAGGGCACGCCGTTCCCTCCGGCCGCGCAGCCCGCTCCGCCGGTCGGCGACCCGGTGCCGATGCCGAGGCTGCCCGAGGGGTTCGAGCTCCAGCAGCCGCAGCGGCCCGCCGCGCAGGAGACGCCGGCCGCTTCCGCCGTGGTCGAGCCGGAGACGGCGAACGGGGACCTGGAGAGCGGGGCGACGATGCGGTTCTCCGCCGTCGCCCTGAAGCGCGAGATGGCCGAGATCGCCGAGCGCGCGGCCGCCGCGACGCAGTCGGCCGAGACCGCGGGTGCGGGCTCCGGGTCCGCCGACGGCGGCTCCGGGGCGGCCGGGGGCGGCTCCGGGGCGGCCGGGGGCGGCTCCGGGGCGGCCGGGGAGGGCTTTGCGGCCGCCGGGGAGGGCTCGGAGTCCGGTGAGAAGGGCTCCGTGGCCGCCGGGGAGGGCTCCGAGTCCGCCGGGGAGGGTTTCGCGGCAGGCACGGCTGCTGTGGGCGAGGACGGCGCGGGGGCCGCCGGAGTCGGATCCGCCTCGGGCGCGGAGGGCTCCGCCGGTTCCGCGGGGGCCGTGGCCGCCGGGGGTGGTTCGGCCGAGGTGCCCGCCGAAGGCGTGTCCGCCGAAGGCGTGTCCGCCGAAGGCGTGTCCGCCGGCGGTGTCCAGGGTGGTACGCCCGCCGCCTCCGCGCCGGGCGACGCCGCCGAGCGCACCGAGGAGTCCGGTCCGGCCGCTGCCGGGCAGGAGAGTGCGGTGGCGGACGCGGCCGGCTCGGGGGGCTCCGCGTCCGACGGTACCGAGGAGCCGAGCGCCGACGGATCGAGCGAAAGGGGCCGGGTCGCGGCCGGGTCCGAGGGCCTGGCCGGGGCCGAGGGCCTGGCCGGATCCGAGGGCCTGGCCGGATCCGAGGGCCTGGCCGGGTCCCGGAACGAGGCTGCGTCTGCGGGCGGGGGCGCGGCCACCGTGGAGGAGGGGCCGGCCGACGCCGCCCACGCCACCGCGGGGGACGGCTCCGCCGACGCCGACGGCGGCCGGTCCGACGCGCAGGCGGCTTCCGTGGGCACCGAGCAGCCCGGGGCGGCGGACACCGAGCAGGCGGAGGGCTCCGGGGCCGGGAGTTCCGGGGCCGGGAGTTCCGGGGCCGCAGGCTCTGGGGCCGGGAGTTCCGGGGGCGCGGACGTCGCAGCGTTGAACGCCGCGGCCGTGGGCGCCGTGGAAGCCGGTGCGGTGGCAGCCGACGCCTTGGCGCGGGACGGTGTGCCCCAGCCGGGCGGGGCACAGGGCAGCAGCACGGCCACCGGTGGGCCGCAGGGCGGCGGCACGGACGCCGGTACGCCGCAGGACGGCGTGCCCCAGCCGGGCGCGTCGCAGGACGGCGGCTCGGGCCCCGGTGCGCAGCAGAGCAGCGTTCCCCAGCCCGCCGGTGCTTTCCCGCCCGCCGGTGTTCCCCAGCCCGCCGCACCGACCGCTCCCCCGGTCCCCCAGGCTCCGCACGGCGCCCAGCCCGGCTGGACCCCGCCGCCCGGGCCGCAGAGCGGGGTGCCTCCGCTGCCGCCCGCGTACCAGCCCGCCCACCCGGCGGCCGGCGCCCAGTGGCCCGCACAGCCCGCGCCGCAGCAGCCGGCGCAGCCCGGCCCGATGCCCGGTCAGCAGCCGCAGCCGCAGCATCAGCCGCAGCCGCAGGGAGCTCAGGGACCGGTCGGCGTGCCCGGTCAGCAGCAGCCGTTCCAGCCGCAGGCCCCGCAGCCGACGCCCGCCGCGTGGAACCAGCCGGGTCAGCCCCATCAGCCTGGCCGGCCAGGGCCGTCGGGCCAGCCGTATCAGCCTGGTCAGCCGGGCGCCCCTGTCGTGCCCGGCCCCGCACCGGCGGCGGGTCCGCAGCCGGCCCCCCACAGCCCCACGCCTCCCACGCCCCCGAACGGCTACGGATTCCCGCAGCCCGGCACGCCGAACCCCTCGGCACAGCCGGGTGGTTACGGCTTCCCCCAGTCCGGTGGTCCGCAGTCGGCGCCCAACGGCCCGACACCGCCGAGCGGTTACGGCTTCCCGCAGCCCGGCACACCGCAGCCGGCCCCCAACGGCCCGACGCCGCCTGACGGGTACGGCTTCCCGCAGCCGGGCGCGCCCAACCCGCCGGCCCAGCCCGGCGGCTACGGCTTCCCCCAGCCCGGCGCCCCCAACTCCCAGCCACAGCCCCAGCCCCAACCGCAGCCGGGTGGTTACGGCTTCCCCCAGTCACCGCAGAACCCCGACCCGGCCCCTGCTCCCGCCCCCGGCACGGCGCAGGCCCCGCACGCCCCCGTCGACCCCCGCTCGGGCGCCGCGTGGCCGCAGGCCGTGCAGCACGACCAGCGGCAGCCGACCAACCCCGGTGCCGCGCCGCTCGGTTACACCGCCGCCGTGGAGCTGTCCTCGGACCGGCTGCTCAACAACAAGCGGCAGAAGGCGAAGAGCGGGCGGCCCGCGGCGGCCGGCGGCCGGTTCAAGATCGGTGGCAAGAAGGAGGAGGCCGAGCGGCAGCGCAAGCTGGAGCTGATCCGCACGCCGGTGCTCTCCTGCTACCGCATCGCGGTCATCAGCCTCAAGGGCGGTGTCGGCAAGACGACCACGACCACCGCGCTGGGCTCCACCCTCGCCACCGAGCGGCAGGACAAGATCCTCGCCATCGACGCCAACCCGGACGCCGGTACGCTCGGGCGGCGCGTGCGCCGGGAGACCGGGGCCACCATCCGTGACCTCGTCCAGGCCATCCCGTACCTGAACTCCTACATGGACATCCGGCGGTTCACCTCGCAGGCCCCCTCCGGCCTGGAGATCATCGCCAACGACGTGGACCCGGCCGTCTCGACCACGTTCAACGACGAGGACTACCGGCGGGCGATCGACGTGCTCGGCCGGCAGTACCCGGTCATCCTGACCGACTCGGGCACCGGTCTGCTGTACAGCGCCATGCGCGGGGTGCTGGACCTCGCCGACCAGCTCATCATCATCTCCACGCCGTCCGTGGACGGGGCGAGCAGCGCCAGTACGACGCTGGACTGGCTGTCCGCGCACGGCTACGCGGACCTGGTCTCCCGGTCCCTCACCGTGATCTCCGGGGTCCGCGAGACCGGAAAGATGATCAAGGTCGAGGACATCGTGGCGCACTTCGAGACCCGCACCCGCGGGGTCATCGTCGTGCCCTTCGACGAGCACCTGGCCGCCGGTGCGGAGGTCGACCTGGACATGATGCGGCCGAAGACGCGCGAGGCGTACTTCAACCTCGCGGCGATGGTCGCGGAGGACTTCACCCGCCACCAGCAGGCGCACGGCCTGTGGACGAGCGACGGCAACCCGCCCCCGGTCGCCGCCCCGCCCATGCCTGGCCAGGCCATGCCGGGCCAGCTGTACGGCACCGGTCAGCCGTATCCGCAGGCCCCGGGTCAGGAGTATCCCCAGGCCCCGGGTCAGGGGTACCCGCAGCCGCAGGGCCAGGGGTACCCGCAGGCACCGGGGCAGCCGTACGCCCCGGGCCAGCAGCCCTACCCGCCGCAGCAGGGCCAGCAGGGCCAGCAGCCGTACCAGGCGCCGCCCGGCTACCCGCAGCAGCCGGGGCAGCCCGGCCAGCCGCAGCCGCAGCCGCAACCCCAGCCGCCACACGGCCAGCAGCCCCCGCACGGCCAGCAGCCGCCGCAGGCTCCGCCCCAGCAGTAGGGCCGCGAGACGCGAAAGGGCGGCCGGTGCTCACCGCACCGGCCGCCCTTTACGCTGACCCGGAGAAGCAGTCGGAATAGCTGGGACCGCCGGGACCGCACTACTGCTCGAACGACTACTGCTCGACGTCTACCGCTCGACGTCTACCGCTCGAACGACTACCGCTCGACGTCTACCGCTCGAACGACTACCGCTCGAACGACTACTGCTCCGCCGCCACGATCTCCCGGCAGCGCTTCACATCCGCGGCCATCTGCTCCAGCAGACCTTCCAGCGACTCGAACTTCGCCTGACCGCGCACGAACGCGAGGAAGTCGACGGCGACGTGCAGGCCGTACAGGTCGAGGCCGACGCGGTCGATGGCGTACGCCTCCACCGTGCGCTCGGTGCCGTCGAACTGCGGGTTGGTGCCCACGGAGATGGCGGCCGGCATGGCCTCGCCCTGGGCGTGCAGGTAGCCGGCGTAGACGCCGTCGGCCGGAATGGCGGTGTGCGGGAGCGTCTCGACGTTCGCCGTCGGGAAGCCCAGTTCCCGGCCGCGCTGGGCGCCGCGCACGACCACACCCTCCACGCGGTGGGGGCGGCCGAGGATCTCGCGGGCGCCCGCGAGGTCGCCCTCGGCGACCAGGCGGCGGGTCAGGGTGGAGGAGAACGGCTCGCCGCCACCCGCCTCGCCGGTGACGTACAGGTCGACGACCTCGACCTCGAAGTCGTAGATCTTGCCCTGCTCCCCGAGGAACTCGACATCCCCGGCCGCCTTGTGGCCGAAGCGGAAGTTGGGGCCCTCCACGACCGCCTTGGCGTGCAGCTTGTCCACCAGGACCTTCACCACGAAGTCGGCGGGCGAGAGCCGAGAGAACTCGGTGGTGAACGGCAGGATCAGGACCGCGTCCACGCCCAGCTCGGCCATCAGTTCGGCACGGCGGTGGTGCGGGGCCAGCAGCGGCGGGTGGCTGCCGGGACGGACGACCTCGCTGGGGTGCGGGTCGAAGGTGACGACGACGGCCGGTACGCCCAGTTCACGGGCGCGGTCGACGGCGTGCGCGATGATCAGCTGGTGGCCGCGGTGGACGCCGTCGTAGGAACCGATGGTGACGACGCTGCGCCCCCAGTCCTCGGGAATGTCCTCCAAGCCACGCCAGCGCTGCACTGTGACCGCTCCTCGAACCCTTGTCCGTGTCCTGCCTTGACCTCGTGGTGCAGGTCTAAGGGTGCCATGCCGGGTGCTCCGGGCCGGCATCGGCATGGGGCCTGTGACGGGGCGCACGTTCCCCGTACCGGGCCGGGCCGCGTGCGCGCACACCCGGCGCCCGCTCAGGCCGGTACGCGGACACCCGCCAGGTTCTCGATCATGCGCCGGGTGCTGGGGCCGACCACGGCGGCCCAGTCGTCCGGGGTGTCGGCGAGCCAGCGGGCCATGCGGGCGGCGAATCCGGGCACGTGCCGGCCGAGGTCGACCAGGCCGCGGTCGAAGCGGGTGGCGCCCTCGGGCGTGCGGACGAGGAGCATGCCGGTGCGGTGGACGAGACCGCGGACCTCGTCCTCCTCCCGGCCACCGCCGCCTCCGGCCGCCGCGTGCAGGACGGCGTCCAGGACGGACGGTTCCCGCTCCCGGGTGAGCAGGAACTCCAGCAGCTCGCGGCGGAGCGGGCGGGAGGCGGGGGTGCCGGCGGCGGCGAGGACGGTGGCGAGGGCGGCCCGGACCTGCTCGGGGCCGCCGTCGAGCAGGCCGGTGACCAGGGGCAGCAGAACCGAACGGGCGGTGGGGCCCTGTTCCAGGCGGCGGTCGACGTACCCGGCGACGTGCCCGGCGGTCTCCGGGCGCAGCCGTACCGCCTCCTGGACGAGGGCGGCGACCCGGCCGGCGAGGGCCGGGGTGGTGACGTCGGCGAGGCTGCGCAGGGCCGCGCCGGTCCCCGGGCCGCCCGCTTCGGGGCCCCGCAGTCGGTCCCGGAACGCCTCCAGCACCGGATCCGGGTGCGTGGCCAGGGCCGGGACCAGGGCGTCCGGCGGGAACCCGGGGTCGCCGTCGACGAACCGGCGCAGGGCCGCGGGCAGGTGCCGGTCGCGGGTGTCCGGGTCGCGGACCAGCAGGGCCAGGGCGCCGCCGTGCAGCGTGCAGTCGGCGGGGCGGGCGAGCAGGGTGAGCGCGGCGTGGCGCAGCAGTGCGCGGTCGGCTTCGGCACGGACGTGCGGTACCGCGCGCAGCCCGAAGGCCACGGCGGCGACCCGGCGGGCGGGGCGCTCGTCGTGCGCCCAGCGGTCGACGGCCCGGCAGACGGCGGACGGCTCCTCCTCCGCGAGGACGCCGAGCAGTTCGTCGGCGCGCCGGTGCGCGCAGGCGACCAGCATCTCGGCGAGGTCGTCCAGGGCGCCGTGCCGGTGCGTGTGCAGCAGCGCCTGCGCGGCGGTGGCCACGGTGGCGTGCGGGGTCGCGGGCAGCGGCCGCTCGTCGGCGAACCAGTGCGCGAGCAGGGGCTGTACGACGCCGGGGGCGGCGGCGAGCAGGGCGGCGACGGCGTCCAGGTAACGGTCCCCGGCCGCGGGCGGCGCCGGGTCCGCCAGCACGAGCCGGCGCAGCAGGTCCAGGCGCTCGGCGTCGGAGATCGGCAGCGCGGTCCAGAAGGCGGGGCCGAACTCTGCCGGTACGGGGCGCCGGGCGCGGCGCCAGGCCACGATGCGGTCGGCGAGCAGGCGCAGCACCTCGGTGTACGGCGCCGCGTCCGGGACCTGGGACAGGGTCCGGGCGAGCAGCCGGGCGGCCCACCAGGAGCCGGGGTCGTCCTCCAGGGCGTCGAGCAACTCGGCGAGCCTGCCCGCGAGTCGGCGGGGGCCGTGCTGGCGGGCGAGGAGCAGCAGGGACTGTACGACGGGACCGACGCGGTGGTGCGGCACCGGGACGGGGCGCGGCCCGCGCGGCACGCCGGTGCGGTGGACCAGGGCGCGCAGGGCCTCGTCCAGGTCCAGGTGCATGCCCTGGATCCAGTCGGCCAGTTCCTCGTGGGCGAAGCGGTAGCCGCCGCCGGCCGGCACGAGGAGGCCCTCGGTGAGTACGGCGGAGGCCCAGCCGGTACCGCCGCCGAGCCGGGCCGGTGCGGGGCCCCAGGGAAACAGTGCCTCGAACGACTCCCGGTCCAGCTCGCCCTGTCCCGGTCCCAGGCTGCGCCGGGCGGCGGCGTGCACCTGCCCCGCCACGCGTGCCGCGAGCCGGCGTACGGCCGTACCGCGCAGGCCGCCGGCGGCTGCGAGGCGGACCGCGACGCGCAGGCACATCAGGTCCAGGTAGGCGGCGAACACGTCGTGCCGGTCCACCGGCCCGGCGGCCGGGGCGTCGGGGACGGCCGCCCGGACCTCGGACAGCAGCCGGAGGGTGAGCGGATGCCGGGCGTCCCGCTCGGCCACGGCACCGTCCGCGATCCCGTACCGGGCCCGGGCCCGCCGTCCCTCGTCGTCGGTGAGGTCCCCGATCCTCACACAGGGGGGCAGGGGCTCGGCGGGGCTCCAGAGCGCCTCGCCGGGCCGGGCGGAGTCGTCGACGGGCCCGCCGGAGCGCGCCGCGCCGGTGCCCGGTGTGCCGGCGGCGAGCGGGGACTGCGTCCGGGCGGCCCCGTCGACCGACTCGCCGGACAGTGACACGCCAGTCGCCGATGTGCCGGCAGCGAGCGGGGGGTACGTCCGGGCGGCCCCGTCGACCGACTCGCCGGACAGTGACACGCCAGTCGCCGATGTGCCGGCAGCGAGCGGGGGCTGGGGCGGTGCTGCCTGGGTGACCGGGAGGCGCGGCGGCTCGGCACTGCCGGCCAGGGCCGCGGGGGCGGCGGGGGCGGCCGAACAGCGCAGGGCAGGGGCTCCCTCGGCTACGGCGCCGGCACCGGCACCGGCCGAGGCTCCTTGGGGCTGAGCGCTGTCCGGGACGTGGAGCGACTCCGCCGGGAAGGCGGACCCCGCCCTCTCCCAGTGTTCCTCGCGGCAGGCCACCACCAGGCGGGCGCCGGTCTCGCGCAGCCAGTCCGCCGTGCCCCGGGTCCAGCGGGGAAGGCGGTGGGCGAGGACGGGGGGCATCTCCTCGGGGCCGTCGAGGAGGAGCAGCAGCGGGCGTCCGGCCCGGGCGGCGACGCGGGCCAGGTGTTCCGGGGTGACGTCACCGAGGTCGGCGGGGTCGGCGGAGCGGGCGGCGGCGACGATGCGGGCGGCACGGGCGAGGGTGCGGCGGGCGGCGTCGGCCACCGAGCCGTCGGCGTCCGACAGATCGGCGCCGCGCAGCCACAGCGTGGGGGCGGGCCGCTCGTCCCGGGCCCGCCGGGCGGCGAGCGCCGCGAGTTCCGTCGTACGGCCGCTGCCCGGGGCGCCGACGAGTCCGAGCACGGACCGGTCGCCGTCCGTGAAGGCGGCCAGCTCCCGGGCCACCTCGCCGCGCGCCACCGGTTCGACCACGTCCGGGTGGCCGGTCAGGACGCCCGGGGGGCCGTCCTGGCCCACCGAGGTGGTGGTCAGCTGGAGGAGCCCGGCCGGGTTGAGATCGGCGCCGTAGGACGGCACCGTGGCCGCGTTGCGGGCGAGCAGGTCCGCGAGCGCGCCGTCGGCGGCCCGCACCGGCACCGCGAAGCCGGCGTCGCGCTGGGCGGTGTGCAGGGCGGTGCCCAGGACGCCGACGACGGCGCCGGTGCCGGCGTCCAGCACCGGTCCGCCGGCCGCGCCGCCCCCGAGCCGGAGCGCGTCCCGGCCGGCCGTGCCGATGGCCAGCTCCAGGGCGTCGTCCAGCAGGTGGAAGCGGTCCGTGGCGGTGTACGTCACCTGGGTGGCGGCCAGTACCCGCGCCTCCCGCCAGCAGCCGGCGACGACCTGGACGTAGGTGCCGGCGTCGATCCGCTCCCGCACGGTCAGCGGCAGCGGCTCCACCCCCAGGCCGTCGGTGCGCACCAGGGCGAGGTCCAGGGCGGGCAGCGGGGTGACGTCGTGCGCGTCCACCACGCACGTGCGGTCCCCGGCGGCGTGCAGCACCAGCCGGGGCAGGCCGTCGACGGTCTCGTGGCTGGTCAGCAGCGTGCCCTGGTGATCGGCGAGGAAGCCGAGACCGCGGGGGCGGCCGGCCAGGTCCCGGATGCGGACGAGGGCGGCTTCGGCACGGCCGACACCCGCGGCCGAGCCGGCGCCCGGACCGGTGGCCTCACGCGCACCCTCCTCAGGTCCCGGTGCGCCGTACGTACGCTCGCCGTGCGCACGCGGCTCGCCCCCGTACTCCCGGCGCCCGCCTCCGGCGCGCGGGCCCCGTCCCACCATGGCCGTACCTCCCCGCCCGTCCCCGTGCCCTGTCTCCGACGGTAGGCGCGTGATGATCGGCTGGACAGATCGCGCGGGGAAAGCGCCCCCTTCCGCTCCCCCGGTTCACTCCGAGCGCCTGCCCGGTCGGGTGAATAGCGGGGGGCTGCTGGATAACCCTAGGGGTGGGGGAACCGAGGGGGGATCGTGGAGCGGCGGCAGCGGCCCGGCAACGTGGCCGGCCGCCGCTCCACGGCAGAGGACTGTCCGGCCACCGCCCCACCGGAGCGCCCACGGCAGAGGCAAGCGGCGGACGGCCAATGGCAAGCAGCAAAAAACAGACGGCAGACGGCCGATGGCAGCCGCGAACGCTGACCGCGCGGGCTCAGCCGAAGACGGCCAGGCTCTTCGCCTTGCCCCGGTGCTCCTCGACGAGGGCGAGGAAGCGGCCCTCGGAGTCGAACACGGCCACCGGGCCGGCGCCCGCGTACTCGTCGGGCATCTCCAGGCGGACGCCGTTCAGCAGCAGCCGGGACCGCCTGGCGTCGACCTGCCACCGCGGGAACGCCGCGGTGGCGGCGTCGGCGATCGGCATCACGGTCAGCTCCTTCTGGAGCTGGTCCAGCGTCTTCGCCGCGTCCAGCTTGTACGGCCCGACGCGGGTCCGGCGCAGCGCGGTGAGGTGACCGCCCACGCCCAGGCCGGCGCCCAGGTCACGGGCGAGGGCGCGGATGTAGGTGCCGGAGGAGCAGACGACGGACACGATCACGTCCAGGACCGGGGTGCCGTCCTCGGCGACGGCGTCCCGGACGTCGTACACCGTGAAAGACGAGATGGTCACCGGCCGGGCGGGGATCTCGAAGTCCTCGCCCTCGCGGGCCCGCTTGTACGACCGCACGCCGTCGATCTTGATGGCGCTGACCTTGGACGGCACCTGCATGATGTCGCCGGTGAGCTTGGCGATGCCGGCGTCGATGGCGTCCCGGGTCACCTTGGAGGCGTCCGTGGACGAGGTGACCTCGCCCTCGGCGTCGTCGGTGACGGTGTTCTGGCCCAGGCGGATGGTGCCCAGGTACTCCTTCTCGGTGAGCGCGAGGTGCCCGAGGAGCTTGGTGGCGCGCTCGACGCCCAGGACCAGGACGCCGGTCGCCATCGGGTCGAGGGTGCCGGCGTGGCCGACGCGGCGGGTTCTCGCGATCCCGCGCATCTTGGCGACCACGTCGTGCGAAGTGAAGCCCGACGGCTTGTCGACGATGACGAGGCCGTCGGGCGTGGTGTGCTTCTGGGTCATTCCGCGGCGTCGCCGTCCGTGTCGGTGTCCTCGTCGGCCGGCTTCCTGTAGGGGTCCGCACCGCCGGCGTACGAGGCGCCCGTGGCCGCCTCGCGCACCTTCTCGTCGGACTGCCGGGCCTTGTCGAGGAGGTCCTCGATGGTCCGGGCGGTGTCCGGCAGGGCGTCCGCCACGAAGGTCAGCGTCGGCGTGAACTTCACCCCGGCCGCCCGGCCCACCTCGGAGCGCAGGATGCCCTTGGCGCTCTCCAGGCCCGCGGCGGCGGCCTTCCGCTCCTCCTCGTCGCCGTAGACCGTGTAGAAGACGGTCGCCTCCCGCAGGTCACCCGTGACCCGGGTGTCCGTGATGGTGACGTGCGAGCCGAGCCGCGGGTCCTTGATCCCGCGTTGCAGCTTCTGGGCCACCACCTCCCGGATGAGGTCCGCCAGCCTTTTCGCCCGCGCGTTGTCGGCCACTGGTCCGTCTCCCGTTCTTTCTTCTTGCTTGCGTTCTGTGGTCAGTCGTCGTCGCCGTGGAAGCGCCGTCGTACGGACAGCAGCTCCACCTCGGGGCGGGCGGCGACCAGCCGTTCGCACCGGTCCAGCACGTCGGTGAGGTGCGCCGCGTCGCCGGAGACCATGGCGAGGCCGATGATCGCTCGCCGATGGAGGTCCATGTGGTCCACCTCGGCCGCGCTCACCGCGTACTTCCGCTGGAGTTCGGCGACGATCGGGCGGACGACGGAGCGCTTCTCCTTCAGCGAGTGGACGTCGCCGAGGAGGAGGTCGAAGGACAGAGTCCCCACGTACATGTGTGTGACCGGTTCACCCGCCGGTACGGGATCGATGGCCCCGAATCCGTATGGCCGGGGACATCAAGAACCGTACCGCGTACCTGCCGGTGGCTCGACAGGGTTTCGGCGCCGTGGGCCGCGGCCGCGGCCCGGGGCGGCGCCCCGGACCCCGTCAGGGGGCCTTCGCCCCCGCGCCCCGGCCTCGCCCACCCACCCCGACCCGGTCGGCCGGAAAGCCGCACCAGGGCGGGCGAGTGGGCGGGAACCACCCGTCTCGGCCGGCTGAGCAGCCGGCCGGGACGGGCAAGTGGGCGGAAACGGCGCGCTGGCCGACGGAACCCTGTCCCGCCGGCCAGCACGAAACCGTCGGCCGATCAGGCCCGCGGCTTCTCCCGCATCTCGTACGTCGCGATGACGTCGTCGACCTTGATGTCGTTGAAGTTTCCGAGGTTGATACCACCCTCGTAGCCTTCGCGGATCTCGGTGACATCGTCCTTGAAGCGACGCAGGCCCTCGATGTTGAGGTTCTCCGCGACCACCTTGCCGTCGCGGATGAGGCGCGCCTTGGTGTTGCGCTTGACCTCGCCCGACCGGATGAGCACACCGGCGATGTTGCCCAGCTTGGACGACTTGAAGACCTCGCGGATCTCCGCCGTACCGAGCTCGACCTCCTCGTACTCCGGCTTGAGCATGCCCTTGAGGGCCGCCTCGATCTCCTCGATCGCCTGGTAGATGACCGAGTAGTACCGGACGTCCACGCCCTCGCGCTCGGCCATCTGCGCCGCGCGGCCGGCCGCGCGGACGTTGAAGCCGATGACGATGGCGTCGGAGCCCATGGCCAGGTCGATGTCGGACTCCGTGACCGCACCGACACCGCGGTGCAGGACGCGGATGTCGACCTCTTCGCCGACGTCCAGCTGGAGCAGCGAGGACTCGAGGGCCTCGACCGAACCGGAAGCGTCACCCTTGATGATCAGGTTCAGCTGCTGGACCTCGCCGGCCTTGAGCACCTTGTCCAGGTCCTCGAGCGAGACGCGGCGCGTGCGCTTGGCGAAGGCCGCGTTGCGCTCACGGGCGGCGCGCTTCTCCGCGATCTGGCGGGCCGTACGGTCCTCCTCGACCACGAGGAAGTTGTCGCCGGCGCCCGGGACGTTGGTCAGACCCAGGACCTGGACCGGCGTCGACGGACCGGCCTCGGCGACGTTGTTGCCGTTGTCGTCGAGCATGGCGCGCACTCGGCCGTAGGCGTCGCCCACGACCATCGTGTCGCCGACCCGCAGCGTGCCTCGCTGGACGAGGACCGTCGCCACGGCACCGCGGCCGCGGTCGAGACGGGACTCGATCGAGATGCCCTGCGCATCCTGGTTCGGGTTGGCCCGCAGGTCGAGCGAGGCGTCGGCCGTGAGGATCACGGCCTCCAGCAGCGAGTCGATGTGCAGACCCTGCTTGGCGGAGATGTCGACGAACATCGTGTCGCCGCCGTACTCCTCGGCCACCAGGCCGTACTCGGTCAGCTGACCGCGCACCTTGGTCGGGTCGGCACCCTCGACGTCGATCTTGTTGACCGCGACCACGATCGGCACGTCGGCCGCCTTGGCGTGGTTGAGCGCCTCGACCGTCTGCGGCATGACGCCGTCGTTGGCCGCGACGACCAGGATCGCGATGTCGGTCGACTTCGCACCGCGGGCACGCATGGCGGTGAACGCCTCGTGACCCGGGGTGTCGATGAAGGTGATCTTGCGCTCTTCGTCGTTGACCTCGGTCGCCACCTGGTAGGCACCGATGTGCTGGGTGATGCCGCCGGCCTCGCCCGCGATGACGTTCGTCTTGCGGATCGCGTCGAGCAGTCGGGTCTTACCGTGGTCGACGTGACCCATGACGGTCACGACCGGCGGACGGACGACCAGGTCCTCGTCGGAGCCCTCGTCCTCGCCGAACTCGATGTCGAAGGACTCGAGCAGCTCGCGGTCCTCCTCCTCCGGGCTGACGATCTGAACCGTGTAGTTCATCTCGTCGGCGAGGAGCTGGAGGGTCTCGTCGGAGACGGACTGGGTCGCGGTGACCATCTCGCCGAGGTTCATCATGACCGCGACGAGCGACGCCGGGTTGGCGTTGATCTTCTCCGCGAAGTCGGTGAGCGACGCGCCGCGGGAGAGACGGATGGTCTCGCCGTTGCCGCGCGGCAGCATCACGCCGCCGACGCTCGGGGCCTGCATGGCCTCGTACTCCTGGCGACGCTGCCGCTTCGACTTGCGGCCACGACGCGCGGGGCCACCGGGACGGCCGAAGGCGCCCTGCGTGCCACCACGGCCACCGGGGCCGCCGGGACGGCCGCCGAAGCCGGGACGGCCACCGCCGCCACCAGCGGGGCCGCCGCCGAAGCCGCCGCCACCGCCGGGACGGCCGGCGAAGCCGCCGCCACCGCCCGGACGGGCACCGCCGCCGCCACCGGGACGACCGGCGAAGCCGCCGCCACCGGGACGACCGCCGCCGCCGCCGGGACGACCGGCACCGGCCGGGCCGCGACCGCCGCCGGGGCCGGGACGCGGGCCGGCAGCGGGACGCTGCGGCATCATGCCGGGGTTCGGACGCGGACCGGCCGGGCCGGGACGCGGACCGCCCTGCGGACGGGGCATGCCGGCCGGGGTCGGCCGGGGACCGCCGGGAGCCTGCGGACGCGGACCGCCGCCCTGGGCGCCGGGCGCCTGCGGACGGGGGGCGCCGCCGGGACCGCCGGGGCCGGGACGCGGACCGCCCTGCGGGCGCGGGGCCTGCGGACGGGCCATGCCGGCGTTGCCGCCGGAGGTGAAGGGGTTGTTGCCCGGACGGGGACCGGCCGGACGGGCACCCGGACGCGGGGCCTGGCCACCGGGGCGCGGGGCCCGCTCGGGACGGGAACCCTGGCCCTGGCCGGGCGCCGGACGGGAGCCACCGGGCTTCGGGGCACCCGGACGGGCACCGCCGGGACGCGGACCCTGGGCGGCCGGAGCCTGCGGGGTCTGCGCGGCCGGGGCGGCCGGGGCGGCCGGCGGAGCGGTGAACTCCGGGGCGGCCGGGGCCGGGCGCGGCGCGGGCTTCGGACCCGGAACCGGGCGCGGACCCGGGGCCGGGGTGGACGCCGCGGGAGCCGACGGGGCGGCCGGCTGCTGGGCGGCGGGCGCCGTCGGGGGCTTGGGGGCCGCCGGCCTCGGGGCAGCCGGACGGGCCGCCTGCGCCGGAGAGGGCGCGGCGGGCTTGGGGGAAGCCTTGCGCGGGGCGGGCTTGCCGGCGGACTTGCCGGAGCCACCCTGGAAGGCGTCGGTCAGCTTGCGTACAACCGGCGCTTCGATGGTCGAAGACGCCGAACGGACGAATTCACCGAGTTCCTGGAGCTTGGCCATGACGACCTTGCTCTCGACACCGAACTCCTTGGCGAGTTCGTAGACCCGGACCTTAGCCACTTCGCTCCTTTGAGGTCCGGGTTGAAGCCGGACCGTCGCTAGTTCATGGGCGTACTCATCGCGTACTCATCGAGTGCTCATCGCAATCTCGACCTGCTTTCGACTCGCGAGGTACCAGGCCGCACGGTGTTCCGTGCGACACGTCTTACGGCGTTGCCTGCTCGGCAACTGTCGTCTGCTCGACGTATCGGCGCAACGCCTTTGTGTCGAGCGCTCCCGGGACGCGCAGTGCCCGCGGGAACGCCCGGCGGCGTACCGCCTGGTCGAGACAGACCAGGGCGGGGTGCACGTAAGCACCCCGGCCGGGCAGCGTACCGCGAGGATCGGGGACGCAGGCGTCCTCGCTCTTCACGATCCGCAGGAGATCGTCTTTGGCCGCCCGCTCCCGGCACCCCACACAGGTGCGTTCAGGGCATGCTCGGGTGTGCGTCCGGCCAGACACAGTTAAGTCTACCTCCCCGCACCGACCTCACCCCTTTGGGGCAAAAATCGAACGGCTGTTGTCGTGATCTCAGCGCCCTGCGGCCTGGATCTATTCCCCGGGCTGCTCGGTGTCGGGCCGGATGTCGATCCGCCAGCCGGTGAGCCGGGCGGCGAGGCGGGCGTTCTGGCCCTCCTTGCCGATCGCCAGCGACAGCTGGTAGTCCGGCACGGTCACCCGGGCGGAGCGGGCGGCCATGTCCACGACCTCCACCTTGCTCACCCGAGCGGGTGACAGCGCGTTGGCGACCATCTCCGCCGGGTCGTCCGACCAGTCGACGATGTCGATCTTCTCGCCGTTCAGCTCGCCCATCACGTTGCGCACCCGGCCGCCCATGGGGCCGATGCAGGCGCCCTTGGCGTTCAGGCCCGAACGGGTGGACCGTACGGCGATCTTGGTGCGGTGACCGGCCTCACGGGCGATCGCGGCGATCTCCACCGAGCCGTCGGCGATCTCCGGCACCTCCAGGGCGAAGAGCTTCTTCACCAGGTTGGGGTGGGTGCGGGAGAGGGTCACGGACGGACCGCGGACGCCCTTGGCCACCCGGACGACGTACGACCGCAGGCGCATGCCGTGCTGGTACGTCTCGCCGGGCACCTGCTCCTGGACCGGCAGGATGGCCTCCAGCTTGCCGATGTCCACGAGCACGTTCTTCGGGTCGCGGCCCTGCTGGACCACTCCGGTGACGATGTCGCCCTCACGGCCGGCGTACTCGCCGAGCGTCGCGTCGTCCTCGGCGTCGCGCAGCCGCTGGAGAATCACCTGCTTGGCGGTGGTGGCGGCGATCCGTCCGAAGCCGGACGGGGTGTCGTCGAACTCGCGGGCGTCCTGCCCCTCCGCGAGGTCCTCGGGGTCCTCCTTCGCCCACACGGTCACATGCCCGGTCTCCCGGTTGAGCTCCACGCGCGCGTGTCGGCGGCTTCCCTCGGTGCGGTGGTAGGCGATGAGGAGGGCCGACTCGATCGCCTCGACCAGCAGGGAGAAGGAGATCTCCTTCTCCCTGACCAAGCCCCGCAGGGCGCTCATGTCGATGTCCACGGCTACGCCTCCTCCTCTTCCTTCATGTCCTTCGTGCTGTCCTTGCGGTTGAACTCGACCTGCACGCGCGCCTTGGCGATCTCGGGGAAGCCGAGTCTGCGGGTGGTCGCCTTGCGGCCCTTCACCCCGGGCACCTCGACGTCGAGGCCCTCCTCGTCCACGGTCAGGATCCGGGCGAGCAGCTCGCCGCCCTCCGCCAGCTGGAACTTCACCAGCCGGTCGGTGGCGCGCACGAAGTGCCGGTGCTCGCTGAGGAGGCGCTCCGCGCCCGGGGTGCCGACCTCCAGGTCGTACGCCGTGTCGCCCATCGCGTTCGTCTCGTCCAGCGCCGCCGAGAGCGCACGGCTCACATCGGCGATCGCGTCCAGGTCCGCTCCGGTGTCGGAGTCCACGACTACGCGCAGCACACGCTTGCGTCCGACGGAGTCCACGGCGATCTCTTCGAGATCCAGCCCCTGGGAGGTGACGAGCGGTTCCAGCAGCTCTCGCAGCCTCTCGCTCTGGGTGGTGCTCATCCGGGTGACTCCTCGGCCGCGTGTGCTGTTGTGGGATGGGTCGCGTGTCTGGTCAAAGGGTATCCGGTCGCGGGGAGTGATGCGTCCTGCCTCCGGCGGGGCGCCGGTCGCCGGTCGCGTCCGCGCGGTGCCGGCCGCGGCCGGCACCGTTCCGCGTACCCCAGGCGGGTCCGCTGAGCCGGTGACATGCGTCGCGGGGAAGCGCGGGTACCGTGATCACGGCGGGCCGGCGTTCCCGCCCGTGTGTTCGTACGAGCCCCCGAGGACGTCAGCCGTGCCGTACCCCCCATCGCCGCGCATCCCTCCGGGGCCGCGCAGAAGAACCCTGCTGGCCACGGCCGCCGGTGCCGCCCTGACGGCGGGCCTCGCGGGCTGCTCGGACGGCGCGGACGCCGGCGACGACGGTCCGTCGGCCACGGAACGGGCACGCGCGCGTGCGGCGCGGGACAGCCGGGGGCTGCTGGAGCGCTACGACGCCGTGCTGGCCGCGCATCCCGGGCTGGCGGAGCGGCTGCGGCCGCTGCGGACACAGGTCGCCGCGCACGCGGCGGCCTTCGAGGACGGTACGGCGTCCGCACCCGCACCCACGCCCACGCCCACGCCCGAGCGGTCCTCGGCGGCACCGGCCGCGGTGCCGGCCACCGAGAAGGACGCCGTCGCCGCGCTGGCGGCCGCAGAGCGCGCCCTCGCCGACCGGCGCGGCGCGGACCTGCTGAAGGTGCCGGGCGAGCTGGCGCGGGTGCTGGCGTCGGTGGCGGCGGCCGGGGCCGCGCACGCGTGCCTGCTGACGGAGGGGGCCGGATGAGCGACGCGACCGGGCGGGACGAGCCGGCCGAGATGAGCGCGCTGCAAGCGGCCCTGGCGGCCGAGCACGCGGCGGTGTACGCGTACGGGGTCGTCGGCGGGCGGGTCGGCGAGCGGCGCCGGGCCGAGGCCCGGGCGGCGTACGACGCCCACCGGGCGCGCCGGGACGCGCTGGTGCGCGCGGTGCGCGACCTGGGCGGCACGCCGGTCGCGGCGAGCGCCGCGTACGCGCTGCCGTTCCCGGTCCAGGACGGGCCGACTGCGGCGCGGCTGGCCGCGCGGCTGGAGGAACGGGTGGCCGGGGTCTACTCGGACCTGGTGCGGGCGGCGACCGGCGCGCGCCGGGCCGACGCGGCCGGGGCGCTGCGGGAGGCCGCGGTCCGGGCGGTGCGCTGGAGCGGGGAGAGCGTAGCCTTCCCTGGGCTCGGCGAGCGGTCCGGCGAGCAGGCGGGCGAGGCCGGTCCGGCCCCGTCGGCTACCGCGCCGGCGCGGTAGCCGGCGGCGGGGACCCGCCACCGGGGGCACGCACGACCGTGCCGTACGGCGGACCGGCCGGACGGCACCACCCGAGGACGGGCCCGGGCCGGCGGGCGGTACCCCGGACAGGACCCGTCAGGACCGGCCGGACCGGACAGGACACGACCGGGTCGCACAGGACAGGACAGGACAGGACAGGAAGGGAACGACTCGCGCATGGCTTTCGAACCGCCGCAGCGCCTGGTGCGGGCGCTCGGTGAGACGGCACCGGCCGGGGACGACTGGCTGGCGCGGCTGCCCGAGACGGCCGGACGGGCCGTCGCTCGGCGCGAGTTGACCGTCGAGCGGGTACAGGTGCCGGGCGGGCGCAGCAGCCTGGTGGTGCTGGTGCGGCGGGCGGACGGCACCCCGGCCGTGCTGAAGCTGGCCCCGCCGCGGGCCCGCCCGGAGAGCGAGCGGGCGGCGCTGGCGCACTGGGGCGGGCTGGGCGCCGTACAGCTGCTGGAGACGGAGCCCGACGACGGGGTGCTGCTGCTGGAGCGGCTGCACCCGGATGTGTCGGTGCGCTCGCTGCCGGAGGCGAAGGCGCTGCTGGAGGCGGCGGGGACGCTGCGCAGGCTGTGGGTCGAGCCGCCGGCCGGGAGCGTGTTCGAGACCGTCGAGGAGCGCACCGGGCGGCAGGCGGTGGCGATGCGGGCCGGTGCCGGGACCGACCCGGAGGCTGCGCCGCTGGTCGACGCGGCGCTCGCGGCCCGCGAGGAGCTGCTGGCCGCGCCGCCCGCGCGGCTGCTGCTGCACGGCACGTTCCGGCAGAGCAAGGTGCTCGCCGGGGAGCGGACGCCCTGGCTCGCGGTGGGCCCGGACCCGGTGGTCGGCGAGAGCGCCTTCGACCTGGCGCGGCTGGTGCGGGACCGGGTGGAGGACCTGATCGCGGCGCCGTCCGGGCCGGCCATCACCCGGCGCCGGATCAAGCGGCTCGCGGAGTCCCTGGAGGTGGACCAGGAACGGCTGCGCGGCTGGACGCTGTTCCGGGCGGTGGAGTCGGGCATCCGGGCCCGGCGGGTCGGCCGCGAGAGGGACGCCGAGCTGCTCCTGGAGTTCGCGAGCTGGCTCTGAACACCTGAGTCGGCCCAACCGGGCGTCGGACCGGCCCACATGGACGGCGGAGCGACCCACCCGGACGGCGGAGCGGCTCGCCCCGACGGCGGAGCGACCCACCCCGACGGCGGACCGGCTCGCCCCGACGGCGGAGCGACCCACCCCGACGGCGGAGCGGCTCGCCCCGACGGCGGAGCGACCCACCCCGACGGCGGAGCGACCCACCCGGACGGCGGACCGGCTCGCCCCGACGGCGGAGCGACCCACCCCGACGGCGGACCGGCTCGCCCCGACGGCGGACCGGCCCACCCGGACGGCGGAGCGGCTCGCCCGGGGACTGCGTTCCCGGGTGGGCGGTGGTACGCCGGGGCGTGGCCGCCGTCCACCCGGGGCGGTCAGGGCGTCAGGCGGTGAGGCGGGCGATCGCGTCCTCGACCGTCAGCTCCTCGCGCTCGCCGGTCCGGCGGTCCTTCAGCTCCAGCACGCCCTCGCCGGCCCGCCGGCCGGCGACCAGGATCTGCGGGACGCCGATCAGTTCGGAGTCGGTGAACTTCACGCCCGGGGAGACCCCGGCCCGGTCGTCCACCAGGACGCGGACGCCCGCGGCGGCCAGCTTCCCGGCGACGTCGAGGGCCAGCTCGGTCTGGAGCGCCTTGCCGGCGGCCACGACGTGCACGTCCGCCGGGGCGACCTCCTTGGGCCACACCAGTCCCTTGTCGTCGGCGCTCTGCTCGGCGAGCGCGGCGACGGCGCGGGAGACGCCGATGCCGTAGGAGCCCATGGTGACGCGGACCGGCTTGCCGTTCTGGCCGAGGACGTCGAGCTTGAGGGCGTCGGTGTACTTGCGGCCCAGCTGGAAGATGTGGCCGATCTCGATGGCGCGGTCCAGCTTCAGGCCGGTGCCGCACTTGGGGCAGGGGTCGCCGTCCTGGACGACCACGACGTCCACGTACGCGTCGACCTCGAAGTCCCGGCCGGCGACGACGTTCCTGGCGTGCGTGTGCTCCTTGTTGGCGCCGGTGATCCAGGCGGTGCCGGGGGCCACCCGCGGGTCGGCGATGTACCTGACCTTCTCGCCCAGGCCCTGCGGGCCGACGTAGCCGCGGACCAGGTCCGGGCGGCCGGCGAAGTCCGCCTCGGTGACCAGTTCGACGGCGGCCGGGGCGAAGTGCGCCTCGACCTTGTCCAGGTCCACCTCACGGTCGCCGGGCACGCCGACGGCGACGATCTCGCCGTCCACCTTGACCAGCAGGTTCTTCAGCGTGGCGGAGGCGGGGACGCCGAGCGAGGCGGCCAGCGTCTCGATGGTCGGGGTGTCCGGGGTGGGGATCTCCTCCAGCGCCGGCACCGCCGAGCCGTCGACCGGCTTCAGCTCGTAGGTGATCGCCTCCGTGTTGGCGGCGAAGTCGCAGTTCGGGCAGTCCGCGAAGGTGTCCTCGCCGGCCTCGGCGGGGGCCAGGAACTCCTCGGACTTGGAGCCGCCCATGGCGCCGGCGGTGGCCGCGCAGATGCGGTAGTCCAGGCCGAGGCGCGCGAAGACGCGCTGGTACGCCTCGCGGTGCAGGGCGTAGGAGCGGGCGAGACCGTCGTCGTCCAGGTCGAAGGAGTACGAGTCCTTCATCAGGAACTCGCGGCCGCGCAGGATGCCGGCGCGGGGGCGGGCCTCGTCGCGGAACTTGGTCTGGATCTGGTACAGGATCACCGGCATGTCCTTGTAGGACGTGCACTGGTCCTTGACGAGGAGGGTGAAGATCTCCTCGTGCGTGGGGCCGAGGAGGTAGTCGCCGCCCTTGCGGTCGTTGAGCCGGAACAGCTCCTGGCCGTACTCCTCCCAGCGGCCGGTGGCCTCGTAGGGCTCGCGCGGCAGCAGGGCGGGGAGCGAGACCTCCTGGGCGCCGATGGCGTCCATCTCCTCGCGGACGATCCGCTCCACGTTGGCGAGGACCTTCTTGCCGAGGGGCAGCCAGCTCCAGATGCCGGCGGCCGTGCGGCGGACGTAGCCGGCGCGGACGAGGAGCTTGTGGCTGAGGACCTCGGCGTCCGCCGGGTCGTCGCGCAGCGTCTTCGCCATCAACTGGGACATGCGCTGGACCGGTGCGTTCACCATCGTTCTCGTACTCCTGCCGGGTGGTGGTCCCCCCGCTCGGGCGAGGCCGGGAGTGGGGGAGGTGCTGGCAGGAGGTTAGCCGGGCGGGCTGGGCCGGTGGAAATCGGTTAGCGCCTGCGCAGGGGCAGCGGGGCGCCCATCACGGCGTACGGCCGCGGGGCGCTCGGGAAGTGGACCCGGCGGGCGAGGTCGACGTAGCCGAGGGAGTGGTAGAGGCCGCGGGCGGGGCTGTCGGTGTCGATCGCGGAGAGGATCGAGCGGGGTTCGTCGGCGGTGTCGGTGATGGTGGTGATCAGGCGCCGGCCGATGCCGCGGTTCTGGTGGTTGGGGTGGACGTGCAGCTCGGTGATGACGAAGGAGTCGTCCAGCCAGAAGTCGTTGCCGCCCGCCCGCAGGTAGGGCTCGACGACGGTGGACCACCAGTGGGTGCGGCTGTTGGGCATGCCGTAGACGAATCCGACGAGGCGTCCGCCCGCAGTCGCCCCGAAGGCCCTGGCGCCGGTGTACTGCATGTGGCGCAGGACGATCTGGCGGCGTACTGAGACCTCCTCCTGGCCCAGGCCGAACGCCAGGGCCTGGACCGCGAGGGCCTCGTCGACGTGGGCTGAGAGGTCCAAGGTGCCGATCACGAGGTCCATGCGGGGAGCGTACAGGGCCCCCCTCAGAAGAGAACGCTCATGAAGGCTCCGACCTCCTGGAACCCCACCCTGCGGTACGTCCTGCGCGCCGCCGTGTTGAAGTCGTTGACGTACAGGCTGACCACGGGGGCCACATCGGCCAGGGCGTAGCGCAGGACCGCCGCCATACCGGGGGCCGCCAGGCCGCGGCCGCGGTACTCGGGGGCCACCCAGACGCCCTGGATCTGGCAGGCATGGGAGGTGGCCGCGCCGATCTCCGCCTTGAACACGACCCTGCCCTGGTCGTCGACGCGGGCGAAGGAGCGGCCGGAGCCGACGAGTTCGGCGACCCGGGCCTGGTAGAGCAGGCCGCCGTCGCCGGCCATCGGGGAGACGCCGACCTCCTCGGTGAACATCGCCACGCACGCCGGCATGATCGTCTCCATCTCGTCCTTGCGGACGCGGCGGACGTACGGGTCGGGCGCGATGTCCGCGGGCATGCGGTCGGTGACCATCAGCGGCTGACGGGCGCGGACCTCGCGGGCCGGGCCCCAGTGCGGCTCCAGCAGCCGCCACAGCTCGGCGGTGGGTCCGGCGGGGCCGACGATGGAGGAGCAGCGGCGGCCGGCCCGGCGGGCGCGGTCGGCGAAGGCCCGGACGGCGCGCGGGGTGGCGCAGATGGGGACGAGGTTGGCGCCCGCGTAGCACAGGGACGTGAGCATGCCGTCCTCGTACCAGCCCCACATCTCGCCGCCGAGCCGCCAGGGGTCGAGGCCGGCGATCCGGACGCGGGAGGTCACGAAGGCGTTCGCGACCGGCTCGCGGTCGAGGACGGCGAGTGCCGCGTCCAGGTCACTCGGTTCGAGCACCCGTGAGGTGGTCTGGGTCAACACGTGCGGGGCCTCACCCTGGGGTTCTGCTGGTCCCCGCACTATAGCCGCGCCGCCTGTGCCGTGCGCCCTCCAGTTCGGGGGCTCCGGTCCTCGGGCGGCCGCCGGTCGTGCGTGGCCGCCGGTCGTGCGTGGCCGCCGGTCGTGCGTGGCCGCCGGTCGGGCGAGGCCGCCGGTCGGGCGAGGCCGCCGGCGGCCCGGCCGCGGGCCGGCGCGGGGCCGGGGTGCGGCCCCGCCGGGGCCGGAAGGCTCAGCCCGCCACCGACACCGACGGCTCGCCGGAGGTCACGCCGTCCTTCTCCATCTGCTCGGCCAGCTTCATGGCCTCCTCGATGAGGGTCTCCACGATCTTGGACTCGGGGACGGTCTTGATGACCTCGCCCTTGACGAAGATCTGGCCCTTGCCGTTGCCGGAGGCGACGCCGAGGTCGGCCTCGCGGGCCTCGCCGGGGCCGTTGACGACGCAGCCCATGACGGCGACGCGCAGCGGGACCTCCATGCCGGTCAGGCCGGCGGTGACCTCTTCGGCGAGCTTGTAGACGTCGACCTGGGCGCGGCCGCAGGAGGGGCAGGAGACGATCTCCAGGCCGCGCTGGCGCAGGTTCAGCGACTCCAGGATCTGGATGCCGACCTTGACCTCCTCGGCGGGCGGGGCCGACAGGGAGACGCGGATGGTGTCGCCGATGCCCTGGGAGAGCAGGGCGCCGAAGGCGACGGCCGACTTGATCGTGCCCTGGAAGGCCGGGCCGGCCTCGGTGACGCCGAGGTGGAGGGGGTAGTCGCACTGCTCGGCGAGCTGGCGGTAGGCCTCGATCATCACGACCGGGTCGTTGTGCTTGACGGAGATCTTGATGTCGCGGAAGTCGTGCTCCTCGAAGAGGGAGGCCTCCCACAGGGCGGACTCGACCAGGGCCTCCGGGGTGGCCTTGCCGTACTTCTGGAGCAGGCGCCGGTCGAGGGAGCCGGCGTTGACGCCGATGCGGATCGGGGTGCCGTGGTCCTTGGCGGCCCGCGCGATCTCCTTGACCTTGTCGTCGAACTGCTTGATGTTGCCGGGGTTGACGCGGACGGCGGCGCAGCCGGCCTCGATGGCGGCGAAGACGTACTTGGGCTGGAAGTGGATGTCCGCGATCACCGGGATCTGGGACTTGCGCGCGATGGTGGCGAGGGCGTCGGCGTCGTCCTGGGTGGGGCAGGCGACGCGGACGATCTGGCAGCCGGACGCGGTCAGCTCGGCGATCTGCTGCAGGGTGGCGCCGATGTCCGAGGTGCGGGTCGTGGTCATCGACTGGACCGAGACGGGCGCGTCTCCGCCGACCGCCACGGTTCCGACCTGGATCTGCCGGCTCTTGCGGCGCTCGGCGAGCTTGGTCGGAACGGACGGCATGCCGAGAGAAATCGCAGTCATCTGCTGTGCAACCCCAAGTCGTGGATCAAGGCCGGTCCCGTTCAGCGGCGGGCTCCAGGCTTCGAGATTACGGCACCGGCGCGGGCCTCAGCACATCCCACCCGGAAACCCACCCGATGGAAGGCGGCCCGGAACCGCGGGGTTCCGGGCCGCTCGGGGAGGTCGGGCGGCTAGGAGATCCGCACCGGGTTGACCACGTCCGCGATCAGCACCAGGAGGGTGAAGCAGACGAAGATCCCGGCCACCACGTACGCCACCGGCATCAGCTTGGCGACGTCGAACGGGCCGGGGTCGGGCCGGCGCAGCACCCGGGCCACGTTCCGCCGCAGCGACTCCCACAGGGCGCCCGCGATGTGCCCGCCGTCGAGCGGGAGCAGCGGGAGCATGTTGAACAGGAAGAGGGAGAGGTTGAAGCCGGCGAGGACGAACACGAACATGGCCACCTGCTGCGAGGCGGGGATGTCCAGGGTGGCGATCTCGCCGGTGACCCGGGCGGCGCCGACGATGCCCACCGGGGAGTCCGGCTCGCGCGGGCCGTCGCCGAAGGCCGCGTCCCACAGGGCCGGGATCTTGCCGGGCAGCGCGACGAGGGAGTCGACGGCGTCGGTGACCCGGTCGCCCATCCAGGTGACCGAGTCGTCGAGGTCCAGCCGCTCGACGCCGTGGGCGGCGCTGAAGCCGAGGAAGCCGGCCTTGACGTAGCCCTTCTCGTAGTTGCCGTTGGCGTCCTTCTTGGCGACCAGGTTCTCCGCGATGTGCGCGTGCAGGGTCAGTTCCCGGCCCTCGCGGTCGACCACGATCGTCACGTTCCGGCCGGCGCTGTCGCGGATGAGGTCCGAGAGCGTGTTCCAGTCCTCGGTCGGCCTGCCGTCGAAGGAGACGATCCGGTCGCCCGCCTTCATGCCGGCCTCCGCGGCCGGGGACGCCGGGTCGGACTTCGCGCACGTGTCGCGCTTCTCGCTCTGGGCGATGACGCAGGGCGAGACGGACTCGACGGACGTGGTCTGCTGCTGGACGCCGAAGCCCATCAGGTAGACGAGGAACAGGCCGATCGCGAGCACCAGGTTCATGAAGGGGCCCGCGAACATGACGATGACGCGCTTCCACGGCCTGCGCGTGTAGAACATGCGCGTCTCGTCGCCCGGCCTGAGCTCCTCGAAGGCGGCCGAGCGGGCGTCCTCGATCATGCCGCGCCACGGTGACGTCGAGCGGGCGGTGACCCGGCCGGCGTCGTCGGGCGGGAACATGCCGATCATGCGGATGTAGCCGCCCAGCGGAATGGCCTTGATGCCGTACTCGGTCTCGCCCTTCGTCCGCGACCAGATGGTCGGGCCGAAGCCGACCATGTACTGCGGGACGCGGATGCCGAAGAGCTTGGCCGTGGACAGGTGCCCCAGCTCGTGCCACGCGATCGAGACGAGCAGGCCCACCGCGAAGACCACTATGCCGAGGATGAACATCAAGGTCGTCATGCACGCGCCTCCGCGGTCGCCGTCGTGGCTGTGAGTTCGCGGGCCCGGGCCCTGGCCCAGGTCTCCGCTTCGAGGACGTCCGACACCGTGAGCGAGGTTCCCGTGACCGGGGTGCCGTGCTCCTCGACCACCCGGGTGACGGTCTCCATGATCCCGTTGAAGGGCAGCGCGCCGCTCAGGAAGGCCGCGACGCACTCCTCGTTGGCGGCATTGAACACCGCCGGGGCCGTGCCCGCGAGCCGCCCCACGTGCCGGGCGAGGTCCACCGAGGGGAACGCCTCGTTGTCCAGCGGGAAGAACTCCCAGGTGGAGGCGGTGCTCCAGTCGAAGGCGGGGGCCGCGTCCGGGACGCGTTCGGGCCAGCCCAGACCGATGGCGATCGGCCCGCGCATGTCGGGGGGCGTCGCCTGGGCGATGGTGGATCCGTCGGTGAACTCGATCATCGAGTGGACATACGACTGGGGATGCACGACCACCTCGATGCGGTCGAAGGGGATGTCGTAGAGGAGGTGCGCCTCGATGACCTCCAGTCCCTTGTTGACGAGCGTCGCCGAGTTGACCGTGATCACCGGGCCCATCGCCCAGGTGGGGTGGGCGAGGGCGTCCCCGACGGTGACGTGCGCGAGCTCGTCCCTGGTCCGGCCGCGGAAGGGGCCGCCGGAGGCGGTGACGACGAGCTTGCGCACGTCGGCGCGGGTGCCGGCGGCGAGCGCCTGGAAGAGGGCCGCGTGCTCGGAGTCGACCGGGATGATCTGGCCCGGCTCGGCGAGCGCGGTGACCAGCGGGCCGCCGACGATCAGCGACTCCTTGTTGGCGAGCGCGAGGGTGCGGCCGGCTTCCAGGGCGGCGAGGGTCGGAGCGAGGCCGATGGAGCCGGTGATGCCGTTGAGCACGGTGTGGCAGTCGGAGGCGGCGACCTGGGTGGCCGCGCCGGGCCCGGCGAGGATCTCGGGCAGCGGCTCGGCGCCGCCGTACTCGGCACGGAGCGCCTCGCGCAGCGCGGGCACGACGTCCTCGCGGGCGACCGCCACGGTCCGTACCCGCAGCCGGTGCGCCTGCTCGGCGAGGAGGGCCACCCGGCCGCCGTTCGCGGACAGGGCGGTGACCCGGAAGCGGTCGGGGTTGCGCAGCACGAGGTCGATGGCCTGGGTGCCGATGGATCCGGTGGAGCCGAGGATCACCACGTCCTTGGGGCCGTCCCCGGGGGCGGGGTCGTAGACGAGGTGCGGGTCGGCGAGGGGTGCCGGACGGGCGGGACTGTCGGTCATCCCCCCATTGTCGCCGCACGCGGCAACGCCTGGGACAGTGCGTCCCTCGGCCGGGTGGAACGACGGCTTTCGTCGTTCGATGGAGCGGTTTTCCCGTTGTGAAGTCACCGTGAAGATCATGTGATAGCAATGCATTCCGCACGACTTCGCGGACGACATCCTTGGGGGGATCTCTCCATGCGTATTGCGCGCCTTCGCGCCGCCCTGCCCGCCCTCGCCGGCGCGGCCCTGCTCACCGGCACCCTGCTCAGCACACCGGCCGAGGCCGCCGGGGGCGTACGGATCCACCACGTGTGGTTCGACAGCCCCGGCACGGACAACCGCTCCAACAAGAGCCTGAACGCCGAGTGGGTGCAGCTGAAGAACACCAGCGGTTCGGCCGTCTCGCTCAAGGGCTGGGTGCTGAAGGACGCCGCCGGCCACAAGTACGTCTTCCCGGGCGTCAAGCTCGGCGCCGGGAAGTACCTGAAGGTGCGCACCGGCAGCGGCTCGGACACCGCGTCGGACAAGTACCAGGACCGCCGTGCCTACGTCTGGAACAACGACAAGGACACGGCCACGCTGACCAAGGCGAGCGGCACCAAGGTCGACACCTGCTCCTGGACGACGCGGGACCCGAGCGACACCTACTGCTGACCCCCGAAGGGACGGCGGGCGTTTTCGCGGGTCGTGGCGCCGGGGTTCGCGTCGGCGATCCACGGCCCCTCGCCCGAGGGGTCGAGGACGCCCTCCTCCAGCCAGGTGTAGGCCCCGCCGAGGACGCCCTGGACCACCTTGCGGTCCAGGTCGTCGGTGTTGTTCCACAGCCGGGTGAAGAGTTCCTCCACCCGGATGCGGGCCTGGCGGCAGAAGGCGTCGGCGAGCTGGTACGCCTCCCGGCCGTGGCCGCCCTCGGCGCGCAGCCGCTCGGCGCGGACGCAGGCCGCGCTCATCGCGAACAGTTCGGCGCCGATGTCCACGATCCGGCCGAGGAAGCCCTGCTTGGTCTCCATCCGGCCCTGCCAGCGGGACATGGCGTAGAAGGTGGACCGGGCCAGCTTGCGGGCGGTGCGCTCGACGTAGCGCAGATGGCCGGAGAGGTCGACGCCGTGCCGGAACTCCCCGTAGGACGTGGGCAGCTGGCCCGGACCGGCGACCAGTTTCGGCAGCCACTTGGCGTAGAAGACGCCCGCGCCCACGCCCGCCCTCGCCTTGTCGGAGAGGGACTTGTCCGGGTCGATGAGGTCGCCGGCGACCGACAGGTGGGCGTCCACGGCCTCCCGCGCGATCAGCAGGTGCATGATCTCCGTCGAGCCCTCGAAGATGCGGTTGATGCGCAGGTCGCGCAGGATCTGCTCGGCCGGCACCGCGCGCTCGCCGCGCGCCCGCAGCGACTCGGCCGTCTCGTACCCGCGCCCGCCGCGGATCTGGACCAGTTCGTCGGCCATCAGCCAGGCCATCTCCGAGCCGTAGAGCTTGGCGAGGGCGGCCTCGATGCGGATGTCGTTGCGGTCCTCGTCGGCCATCTGCGAGGAGAGGTCGAGGACGGCCTCCAGGGCGAAGGTGGTGGCCGCGATGAAGCTGATCTTCGATCCGACGGCCTCGTGCAGCGCGACCGGCTTGCCCCACTGCTCGCGTTCGGCCGCCCACTCGCGGGCGATCTTCAGACACCACTTGCCGGCGCCGGCGCACATCGCGGGCAGCGAGAGCCGGCCGGTGTTGAGGGTGGTGAGGGCGATCTTCAGGCCGGCGCCCTCGGGGCCGATCCGGTGGGCGGCCGGGACCCGCACCCGGTGGAAGCGGGTGACGCCGTTCTCGATGCCGCGCAGCCCCATGAAGGCGTTGCGGTTCTCCACGGTGACGCCCTCGCTGGTCGCCTCCACCACGAACGCGGTGATGCCGCCCTTGTGCCCCTCGGACTTCGGCACCCGGGCCATGACGACGAGCAGGTCGGCGACCACCCCGTTGGTGGTCCACAGTTTCACCCCGTCGAGGACGTAGGTGTCGCCGTCGGGTACGGCGGTGGTGGCCAGGCGGGCCGGGTCGGAGCCGACGTCCGGCTCGGTGAGCAGGAAGGCGGAGATGTCGGTGCGCGCGCAGCGGGGCAGGAAGGCGTCCTTCTGCTCCTGGGTGCCGAAGAGTTTCAGCGGCTGCGGGACGCCGATCGACTGGTGGGCGGAGAGCAGCGCGCCGACGGCGGGGCTGACGGAGCCGACCAGGGCGAGAGCCTTGTTGTAGTACAGCTGGCTGAGGCCGAGGCCGCCGTACTTGGGGTCGATCTTCATGCCGAGGGCGCCGAGTTCCTTCAGGCCGGCCACGACCTCGTCGGGGATGCGGGCCTCGCGCTCGATGCGGGCCGGGTCGACGACCGTCTCGCAGAAGGCGCGCAGCTTCGCCAGGAACTCCTCGCCGCGCCTCACCGACTCCTCGTCGGGGAGCGGGTGGGGGTGGATGAGGTCGAGCCGGAAGCGCCCGAGGAAGAGCTCCTTGGCGAAGCTCGGCTTGTGCCAGTCCTGCTGCCGGGCGGCCTCCGCCACCTGGCGGGCCTCGCGCTCGGTCACGGTGGTGCGTGGGGTGGTGGTGGCGGACATGGAGGCTCACCTCGTCGCGAAAGGGGACGACTGGGGACCGTTCGTTACCGACCAGTGCTACTGGATCGTTGGTACCCGAAACGGGCCGCCCCCACCACCCCTCGCGCGTCCGAACGGCCGATACGGTGCCCGGGGGCCCGGCCGCCGGAGCGCGGAAGGTGTATCGAAGCGCTTCGACAGCCTATGGACACCCACCCGCGCTGAAGCTAGTGTCAATCACACCCTCACTCGCCGTTGTCCGCCACGCGCACTGTCGAAGCGCTTCACAAAGCTTGGAGAGCTGGATGGTCACCCTCGCCGAGGTCGCCCAGCACGCCGGAGTCTCGGCGAGCACGGTGAGCTATGTCCTCAGCGGCAAGCGGTCCATCTCCGCGACCACCCGGCAGCGGGTCGAGCAGAGCATCCGGGAACTGGGCTACCACCCGAACGCGGGCGCCCGGGCCCTGGCCGGCAAGCGGTCGAACATCATCGCGCTGATGATCCCGCTGCGCACCGACATGTACGTGCCGGTGATGATGGAGATCGCCATCGCGGTGGCCACCACGGCCCGCACCCACGGGTACGACGTCCTGCTGCTCACCGGCGAGGAGGGCCCCGAGGCGGTGCGCCGGGTCACCGGCAGCGGCCTGGCCGACGCGATGATCCTCATGGACGTGGAGCTGGAGGACGAGCGGCTGCCGCTGCTGCGCGGCGGGGATGCCTCCGCTCCGGCGCAGCCGGGAGCGGGCGCGGACCAGCCCTCCGTCCTGATCGGTCTGCCGGCCGACACGACGGGCCTGACCTGCGTGGACCTGGACTGGACGGCGACCGGCGCACTGTGTGTGGAGCACCTCGCGGGGCTCGGCCACCGCGATGTCGCCGTCATCGGCGAGGCCCCGGCGGTCTACGAGCGGCACACCGGCTTCGCCGAGCGCACGCTCGACGGGCTGCGCTCCCGGGCCCGGGAGACGGGTGTCCGGCTGCTGCACCGGCCGTGCGAGGGCGGGTACGACGCGATGGCCCGCACCCTGGCCCGGATCTTCGACGAGCGCCCGGCGACGACCGGCTTCGTGGTGCAGAACGAGTCGGCGGTGGAGCCGCTGCTCGCGCTGCTGCGCCAGCAGGGCCGCGCCGTGCCCGAGGACGTGTCCGTGGTCGCGGTCTGCCCCGACCAGGTCGCCGTCCAGGCGTCGGTGCGGCTGACCTCGGTCGCCATCCCGGCCCAGGAGATGGGCCGGCGCGCCGTGGAACACCTGGTGGCCAAGCTGGACGGGCGGGGCGGCGACGAGGTCGTGCTGCTCGCGCCCGAACTGACGGTCCGGGCGAGTTCGGGACCGGCACCGGCCGCCTCCTGACACGCGCCCCGCTCTCCCCGCCGCACCGACGACTCCCCGCGCCCCGCTCACCCCGCTCCCCCACCGCACCCGGTTCTCCCGCGTGCCCCGCACCGCCGGGGCGGGCCTCCTCCTGCCGTGTCCCCGCCCGCACTCGCCCGCCGTGTCCCTGCCCGCACTCCTTCCTCAGGAGCCGCCGTGAATCAGCCTGCCGCCGTACAGCCCAAGGTCAGTCTCGCGCAGTCCTCCCCCACCGTCGGCACGTTCCGGGAGCGGGACGGGGCGCTGGAGTGGAGCGGCCGTCAGGAGACGGTGCGGATCGAGCCGTGGGGTCCGGACGCGGTCCGGGTGCGGGCCCGGCTGGGCGGCCCGGTGCTGGACGGGCTGCCGGGCGCGCTGCTCCCCTCTCCCCCGCCCGCCGGGGCCACCATCGCGATCGGCGCCGGGGAAGGCCGGCTGACCGTCGGCGCGCTGACCGTCGAGGTGTCCGCCGAGGGGCTGGTCCGCTTCGTGCGCACGGCCGACGGGAGCGAGCTGCTCGCCGAGGACCGGGCCCACTTCTGGTGGCCGGGCCCGCGCCTGTACACGGCGGTCGGCGGCGGCCACCACCGGCTGGAGCAGCGGTTCGCCGCCTACGAGGGCGAGCAGCTGTACGGCCTGGGCCAGCACCAGCACGGCCGGCTGGACCAGAAGGGCCTGGTGCTCGACCTGGTGCAGCGCAACGCCGAGGTGAGCATCCCGGTACTGGTGTCCAGCCGGGGCTACACGCTGCTGTGGAACAACCCGGCGATCGGCCGGGTGGAGCTGGCCGGCAACGGCACCCGGTGGGTGGCGGACTCCGCCCGGCAGATCGACTACTGGATCACGGCGGGCACCCCGGCCGACGGCCAGCGCGCCTACACGGCGGTGACCGGGCGTTCGCCGATGCTGCCCGAGTGGGCGGCGGGCTTCTGGCAGTGCAAGCTGCGCTACCGCACCCAAAACGAACTCCTCGCCGTGGCACGGGAGTACAAGCGCCGGGGGCTGCCCCTGTCGGCGATCGTCTGCGACTTCTTCCACTGGACCCACCTCGGGGAATGGAAGTTCGACCCCAAGGAGTGGCCGGACCCGGCGGCGATGGTCGGGGAGCTGGCGGAACTGGGCGTCAAGCTGGTCGTCTCGGTGTGGCCCTCGGTGTCCCCGCTCTCGGAGAACCACGCGGTGATGGAGCAGCGCGGGTACTTCATCGGCACCCAGTACGGTCCGCTGGCGCACGCCGACTGGCCGGACAAGGAGGTCGCCTCGACCGTCCAGGTGGCGTTCTACGACGCGACGAACCCGGACGCCCGGGAGTTCGTGTGGTCCCGGGTCCGCGACAACTACGTGGTCCCGTACGGCATCACGGCCTTCTGGCTGGACGCCTGCGAGCCCGAGCTGAAGCCCGGCTTCCAGGAGAACCTGCGCTACTGGGCGGGCCCCGGCCAGGAGGTCGGCAACCTCTACCCGGCCGAGAACGCCCGCGCCTTCCACGAGGGCCTGCGGGCGCGGGGCGAGGAGGTCATCACCCTCAACCGGTCGGCGTGGGCGGGCAGCCAGCGCTACGGTGCCGCGCTGTGGTCGGGTGACATCGGCACCGACTTCGCGACGCTGCGCCGGCAGATCGCGGCCGGCCTCAACACCGCGCTGTCCGGCATCCCCTGGTGGAACACCGACATCGGCGGTTTCCACGGCGGCGACCCGGACGACCCGGCCTACCGGGAGGTGATGGTCCGCTGGTTCCAGTTCGGCGCGCTGTCCCCGCTGATGCGGCTGCACGGCTTCCGCGACCCGGGCATGCCGCTGGGCCCGGACATGACCGGCGGCCCGAACGAGGTGTGGTCCTACGGCGAGGAGGCCGGCGCGATCCTGGAGCGGTACCTGCGCCTGCGCGAGCGGCTGCGGCCGTACGTCCTCACGGTCATGCGGGAGGCCCACGAGGAGGGGCTGCCGGTGCTGCGCCCGCTGTTCCTGGAGTTCCCGGACGACCAGGCCGCCTGGTCGGTGGACGACGCCTACCTCTTCGGCCGGGATCTGCTGGTCGCCCCGGTGCTCACGGCGGGCGCCACGGCCCGGACGACGTACCTGCCGGCGGGCGCGCGCTGGACGGACGCCTGGACGGGGGTGACGTACCAGGGCGGTACGGCGGTGACGGTGGAGGCTCCGCTGGAGCGCATCCCGCTGTTCCTGCGGGACGGGGCCCGGCTGCCGATCGCCGAGTAGGCGGGCCGGAGGGGCCGGCCCCCGTGCGGGGGCCGGCCCGGCCGGCGCTCAGCCGCCGCTGACGGTCAGGTTGTCGGTGGTAAAGTCCAGGCCGCCGGAGGACGAGGTGATCTCGTAGCCGAACTGGACGTCCCCGACGGTCTCGTTGCCGAACCAGCGCTTGGTGTCCTTGATCCACTTCAGGATCGGCAGGATGTCGACCGTGCCGGAGCGGGAGTTGGAGGTGCGGACGAAGGAGAACACCTCGTTCGCGCCGTTGTTTCCCTTGTACACGGTCCAGGTGTGGCCGCCCAGCGTCACGTTGCCCTGCGAGGTGCCGAGGGGCCCGACGGCTCCGGTCCTGTTGACCCAGAGCATGATCTCGTAGTCGTAGTCGGTGTCCCAGATGTCGTACGAGGTGTTGTACGCGCCGGACGACGGGACGGTGACGCTGTAGCTGCTGGTCAGCTTGGACAGCGAGGTGATCGGCTTGTTGATCACCTTCTTGGCGTTGGGGTAGGACTTGATGCCGCCGGTGTTCGGGTGGTCCGCCCGGACGCCCCACCTGGTGCCGGAGTCGGCCCAGACGCACTGGCTGCCGGCGCCGGATCCCCAGATGTTGTTGTAGAGGGTGTAGCCGTTCAGGGTGGTGTTGCCCCACTGGTCGCAGGAGCTCCAGACGGCGGCGGAGGCGGGCGCGGAGGCGAGACCGACGGTGGCGCCGAGCGCGAGGGTGGGGGCGATCAGGGCCTTGGCGACCCTGCCCAGGGTGTTCGTTGCCATGGTGTCCCTTCCATGGGTGGGGGGAGTTCCTCCGGTCACCGCGCCCCCAGGACGAGGACGCGGTCTTCTCCGGCGACGAGGTCGAGCGGCTCGGCGCCGGCGGAAGTCCGCAGTTCGACCCGGTGGGTGCGGCGCGGCCGTACGACCGCGCGGGCGCCGTCCGGGTCCCAGGCGAGGTCGATCTCCGCGCCGAACCGGGTGCGCACCCCGCGCAGCTCGCCGCGCGGGCACAGGTCCGGGACGGCGGGCAGCAGCACCAGGCGGTCCGGGGTGGACTGGACGAGCGCCTCGATGAGCACGCCGGGCAGGGTGTGCGCCGCGTCCGCGTTGTAGACGCTGCGCCGCGGGTAGTGCGCGCTCATCAGGGAGGCGTGGAAGAAGTCGCCGGCGAGCACCCGGCGCAGGGCCCGGGCGGTGCGCCCCGCGTCCCCGAGTCGGGCGGCGACCAGGGCCTGGTGCAGGTGTCCGTGGGCGGAGTCGTTCCCGCTGCCGCGCAGGGCGAGCGCCCGGTGCGCGGCGGCGGCGAGCCGCGGGGTGTCGTAGGGGGTGATCTCGTCCAGCGGCCAGACGCCGTACAGATGGCTGAGGTGGCGGTGGTCGTAGGTGTCGTCGAGCCCGGGCCAGGCCCATTCGGCCAGGGCGCCGTCGGCGTTGGTCCGGTGCGGGGGCAGCCGGTCCGCGAGCGCCCGCCACCGGTCGGCGTGGCGGGGGTGGTAGCGGGCGGCGGTGCGCAGGGTGTGGCGGGCCGCGGAGAGGTCCATGGCCGCGTTGACCGCTCCCCAGCCGCCGTTCGCCGGGCGGTTCTCGGGCGAGTAGGAGGGCACGACGACCAGGTGGCCGTCCGCGTCGGTGCGGGTGAGGAAGTCCTCGTAGAAGAGGGCCGCCTCGGCGAGGGCGGCGGCGGTGCGCGGGTCGCGCCCGCCGTGGATCTCGTCGTGGTCGACCAGCGGCTTGAGCAGCCAGTCGGCGCCGGCGGTCCACAGGTGCAGCGGGTACTCGCGGCTGAAGTGGTACGTCAGCCCGGACTCGCCGTCGGTGTGCGAGGGCGCGACGGCGCCCCGGGTGCCGAAGATCGCGCGGGCGTTGGCCCGCCAGTCGGGCAGCTGCCGCTCGACCAGCGCGGCCAGCGCCTCGGTGACCTCGGGCAGCGCGGCGGCGGGCGCGGCGGCGGTCTGCAGGTTGAGGTTGGCGTTCGTGGTGAACGCGCCCGACCAGGCGGTGTCCCAGTCGCCGGTCCACAGTCCGGTCAGCCGCGGCGGGTTGAGGCCGCTGCTGGACAGCAGGTGGTAGCGGCCGGCGGCGAAGAGCCGCTCCAGCAGGGCCGGGCCGGGCGGGCGCCGGAGCAGCTCCGAGCCGGGCAGGGCCCGCTCGGCCGGGTCGGCGCCGAGGTCGAGCACGACCCGCAGGTAGGCGGTGCGGTGCCGGTCCAGATGGCGGGCCAGGAGGGCGTCGTAGGGCCGCTGGGTGCCGTCGAGGAGGCCCTGGAGCAGCCGGGTCTCGGCCAGCACGTCCGCCTCGCCGGTGTGCCGGCGCACCCGGGTGAGCAGCAGCACCGAACGGGCGCCGGTGATCCGGACGCCGGGCGGGACGAGTTCCCTGCGGCCGCCGGTGACGGCGACGAGGGTGACGCCGGTGTACGCGCGGTCGCCGTCCGGGTAGCGGGCGCGCAGGCTCAGCACCGCGCCCTCGGGGACCAGCAGCCCGCCGTGGCCGACCCGCAGCCGGGCCGGGGCGCCCGGCAGCCGGTGGTCCAGGCCGATGTCCAGGTCGCCCCCGGTGACCTCGTGCACGATCACGTCGTCCGCGCGGGAGACGAAGACGCGGCTGACCGCGCCGGCGCGGGCCGCCGTGGCCTCGCCGGTGGTGAAGTCGACGGCACGGCGCGGGTGCGGCCCGCCGCCCGCGGCGCGGCGGACGCGTACCCGGAAGGCCGGGTGGAAGGGCTGCACCCACTGGAGCGGGCGGCCGTCGGTGAAGCGCTCGGCGGCGGTGAGGTCGCCGGCGAGCAGCCGGTCCTGGACCGCCGGGAGCCGGGCGGCCAGCCGGGGCGGGCGGGCGTGCTCGCCGCCGTTGGGGCGGACCAGGGTGTGATGGGTGACGACGACCCGTTCGTCGTCCGGGTCGCCGGACACCAGGACGCCGTGGTGGCCGTTCCCGCTCAGGAAGGCGTCCTCCCAGCGCGCGGCCGGCGCCGGCTCCCAGGTGCCGTGGACCGGGGTCCGGCTCATGACCGCAGCACCGCCACGCCGTACCGGCCGAGGGTGACCGTGTCCGTGACCGTGCTCGCGCCGAGCAGTTCGCGGTGGGTGCCCGGGACCCGGACGGTGACCGGCTCGCGGCCGTGGTTCAGCAGGAACAGCAGCTCCCCGCGGCGCACCGCCTCCACGCCCGCCGGTAGCCCGTCCAGCACCGGCCGCACCCCGGCGTCGGCGGCGATGCCGGCCAGCAGGGCGCGCAGCGCCTCCGGTTCGGGGAGCGTGGAGACGTACCAGGCGCGGCCCCGGCGCAGCACGGCGGGCAGCCCGTCCAGCTCACCGCCCTGGTACGGCACCGTCTCGGCGGCCCCGGGCACCGGCTCGATCTCCTCCGACCACAGCGTGCCGCGAAAGCCCGCGCACGCCACGGTCTCCCCGGCCGGCAGCGGCCACCACTCGTGCAGGGTGCGGATGCCGAACAGCTCGCGCAGCCGGGCGTCCATGCCGCCGGCCCGGATCCGGTCGTCGCCGTCGGCGACGCCGGTGAGGAAGCCGCAGACCAGGGTGCCGCCGCCGCGGACGTACCCGAGGAGGTTGTCGACGGCGGTGTCGGTGAGCAGGTACAGCTGCGGCGCGACGACGAGCCGGTAGCGGGACAGGTCGTGTTCCGGGTGGGCGAAGTCGGTGGTGAGATGGGCCTCCCACAGCGCCCGGTGCCAGGCGGTGAGGAGCTCCGGCAGGTCCACGAGGGTCGACGGCCGGCCTGCGTGGTCGCCGGCCCACCAGGAGTGCCAGTCGTGCAGCACCGCGATGTCGGCGGTGGTCCTCCCGCCCGCCACCTGGTCTCCCAGCCGGGCGAGTTCGGCGCCGATCACCTCGATCTCCCGGAAGGTGCGCCCCTGCTCCCCCGCGTGCGAGACCATCCCGGAGTGGAACTTCTCGGCGCCCTGCCGGGACTGGCGCCACTGGAAGTAGCAGACGGCGTCGGCGCCACGGGCGACGGCCTGGAAGGACCACAGGCGGTTGAGGCCGCGCGGCTTGGGGCGGTTCACCCCGCGCCAGTTGACCGGACCGGCCGCCTGTTCCATCAGCATCCACGGTCCGCGCGCCTGCGAGCGGGTCAGGTCCTGCACGAGCGCGCCGCGCTGCGCGCCCAGCGGGTCGCTCGGGTCGGGGTAGAGGTCGACGGAGACGACGTCCTCCTCCAGGGCCCAGCGCCAGCCGTCCTGCCCGGTCCACAGCGGCATGAAGTTGGTGGTGACGGGGACGTGCGGGCTGTGCCGGCGGACGATGTCCCGCTCGGCGGTGAAGCACTCCAGGAGCATGTCGGAGGTGAACCGCCGGAAGTCCAGCACCTGCGTGGGGTTGTTCAGGTAGTGGGCGCGGCGGGGCGGCAGGACGCCGTCCCAGGTGTCGTACCCCTGGCTCCAGAAGGCGGTGCCCCAGGCGGAGTTGAGGGCGTCGAGGCTGCCGTACCTGGCGCGCAGCCAGCGGCGGAAGGCGGCGGCGGCCTCGTCGCCGTAGTCGAAGGTGCAGTACTCGTTGTTGATGTGCCACATGGTGAGGGCCGGGTGGCTGCCGTAGCGGGCGGCCAGGTCCTCGGTGATGGCGGCGGCGTGCCGGCGGTAGGTGGTGCTGGAGTGCGAGAAGTGCTGCCGGCCGCCCCACCATTCGACGTGGCCGTCGGCGTCCCGGGGCAGGGTGTCCGGGTGCAGCCGGCCCATCCAGGGCGGCGGGGACGAGGTGGGCGTGGCGAGGACGACGCCGATGCCGTGGTCGTGCAGGAGGTCCATCAGCCGGTCCAGGCGGCCGAACTCCCGCGCACCGGGGACGGGTTCGAGTTCCGACCAGGCGAAGACACCGAGGGTGACGGAGTTGACGCGGGCCCGCTTCATCAGCCGGACGTCCTCCCGCCAGGTCTCCTCCGGCCACTGCTCGGGGTTGTAGTCGCCGCCGAAGAGGACGCGGCCCCGGGTGGCGTCGGCGAGGGCCGGCCTCACGCGGCCTCCCCGTACCGGATGCCCCGCCCGTTGGCGGCGAGGTGGACCCGGCCGTGGACGCGCGGGTCACCGGTGACGGCCTCCACGCCGAGGAGGTTCCAGTCGTCCCGGCCGAGGTGGCCGGTGAGGGCGGTCCAGCGGGCGGTGTCCTGGTCCCGGCGGCAGCCGCCGGTGTCCGTGCGGGCGTAGGCCGGGTGCGCGGTGGCGGGGTGGAAGAGGATGCCGGTGACGAAGCCGGTGCCGCCGATCACCGCGGTGCGCCGGCGGTACGGGCGCGGCCCGGCCGGGGCCGCGTGTGCGGGGGTGGGGAGGCAGGCGAGTGCGGCGGCCGCGGCCGCCGTGCCGGCGAGGACGGTCCTGCGGGTGGGCATGGTGGGTACCTCTGGTGTCTTGGTGTGGTGGTCCGGTGCCGGTGCTGCGGAGCGCCTCGAAGGGACGCGGGGAACCACGCGGTCGGCCCCCGCGCACCCGCAGTCGACGGCGGCACCGCACCGCCCCTTCGAACGGGTGCCGTCGGCTGGGGGGTGTCTCGTCGATCAGGCCGGATCAGCGACGCCGGGCGCCCGGGACGACCGGTGAGACACCCCCTAGCCCTTCACCGCCCCCGTCAGCATCCCCTTGCGGAAATGCTTCTGGACGAACGGCGAGAGCACGGCCACCGGCAGCAGGGCCAGGACCATCACGGCCATCTGGATGGCGAGCGGCGACAGCTGTCCGGTGTTGATCTGGGCCGACAGCCCCACCGGCCGCTCCTGCTTCTGGACCAGCTGGATCATGACGTTCTGCAGCGGCATCATCTTCTGGTCGGTCAGGTAGATCGAGGCGTTGAACCAGGCGCTCCAGTAGCCGACCGCGTAGAAGAGGGTGATCACCGCCAGCACGGCCCGGGACAGCGGCAGCACGATCCGCCACAGGATGCGCCAGTCCCCCGCCCCGTCGATCCGCGCGCTGTCGAGGAGTTCGGGCGAGATGCCCATGAAGAAGCCGCGCAGCACCAGGATGTTGAAGACGCTCACCGCGCTCGGCAGGATCAGCGCGAGGTAGGTGTCGGTCAGGCCGAGTGCCTGGACCAGCAGGTACGTCGGGATCAGGCCCGCGCCGAAGAACATCGTCGCGAGCAGCGTCAGCAGGATCCAGCGGTGCCCCAGTGAGCCCCGGCGCGACAGGCCGTAGGCGCACAGCACGGACACCGTCATGCTGAACACGGTGCCCACGAGTGTCACCCCGACGCTGACCAGCGCGGCCCGCTGCACCTGGCCGCCGCCGAGCAGTTCCTGGTAGGCGACGAAGGTGACGCCCTCGGGGATCACCACGAGGCCGCCCGTCTCGTCGATGACCTGCTTCGGGGACAGGCTGGTGACGACGACGATCCACAGCGGGAAGAGCACGGCGAAGCAGGCGATCCCGAGGACCAGCCCCTTCGCGGCGAGCCCGGCCCGCGTCGGCCTCTCCTCCCAGGACGGCCGGGGCGGAGCCGCCCACCGGCCGCGCCGTTCACGTTCCACGAGAGGCCGGTCGGCCACGGCGCTCATTTCTCGTACACCCCCTGTTCGCCCGTGAGGTGGGCCACCTTGTTCGCCACGAGGACGAGGGTCAGTCCGACGACCCCCTTGATCAGGCCGGCGGCCGCCGCGTAACTGAAGTCCTGGTTGCGGATGCCGTTCCACCACACGTAGGTGTCGAGCACCTCGGACGCGTCCGGGCCGACCGCCTGCCGCTGGAGCAGGAACTGCTCGAAGCCGACGGTGAGGGCGTCGCCGACGCGCAGCACGAGCAGCAGGGCGATCACCGGCCGCAGCGCGGGCAGCGTGATGTGCCACATGCGGCGCCGGCGCCCGGCGCCGTCCATGGCGGCGGCCTCGTACAGGTCCGGGGAGACGGCCGCGAGCGCGGCGAGGAAGACGATGATGCCCCAGCCGGCGTCCTTCCAGACCATCTGAGCGGTGACCAGGTACTTGAAGGCCGACGGGTCGGTCATGACGTCGAAGCCGGAGTGCCCGTGTTCGCGCAGGGTCTGCGCGAGGACGCCGGCGCCTCCGAAGATCTGCTGGAAGACGGTGACGACCAGCACCCAGGAGAAGAAGTGCGGCAGGTACATGATCGCCTGGGCGACCGCGCGCACCCGGGGCCGGATCACGCTGTTGACGAGGAGCGCGAGCGCGATCGGGATCGGGAAGTACAGCACCAGCTGGAGGGCGAAGAGGACGAACGTGTTCTGCACGGCGTGCCGGAACTCCGAGTCCTCGAAGACCCGCTGGAACTGATCCAGGCCGACCCAGGGGCTCTGGAAGACGGCGACGAAGCCGTTGTCGCCGAGGTAGGGGTCGTAGTCCTGGAAGGCGACGATGTTGCCGAGGACCGGGACGTAGTGGAAGACCAGGAGGAGCAGGACCACGGGCAGGGTCATCAGGATGAGGGTGCGGTCGCGCCGGAACCTGGTCCGCAGGCCCGGCCCGCCGTCCCGTACCCGGCCGCCCGTGCCGCCGCCGGACCGCCGCGGAGTCCCCTGCCGCGTCTTCCCTCCGGCCCTGCTGCGGGGCACGGTGCTGGTCACTGCGCCGAGCCGGTCGAGTCGAGCAGCTCGCGGTACCAGTCGCGCAGGTCGTCGCCGCCCTGCTTCTTCCACTCCGAGACCGCCTGCTGGACGTCACCGATCTTCTTCCGGCCGCGTACGACGTCGTCCTCCAGCTGCTCGAAGTCGTCGGCGAGGTTGGACCAGCGGCTGGGTTCGGTGATCGTGAGGCCGTAGAAGGAGGACTTCTTGGTGAAGGCGCCCATGCGCTGCTGCCACTCGACCATGCCCCGGGTGACCTCGGGGAAGTCGGGGTGGGCGACGTACGCGGCGGGCTTGCCGGTGTAGTCGAAGGCGCCCAGGACCTCGTTGACGCCCTTGGTGGTCTTGGTGGGCACGCCCTTGTCCAGGGTGAAGTCGGTGCCCTCGACGCCGTACTCGGCGAGCAGGCGTTCCCTGGTGCCGAACGGGGCGGCGCAGAAGTTGGCGATCGCGAGGAAGTCCTTGATCTGCCGCTCGGACGCCTTCCTGCTGACGAAGGTGAAGATGTTCGCGGGCTGGGCGGCCCACAGCAGCGGGTCGCCGCCGTCGTGGGTGAAGATGTCCATGGCGGCCATCTCGAAGTCCGGGTTCTGGGTGCGCTGTTCGGAGGTCTTGCCGAACCAGTCGGACAGGTCCTGGTTGTAGACGAGGAGCTTGCCCGCGGTGAACCGGGTGTTCGCCGGGTTGGCGGTCTTGCCGGCCTTGTCGTCGGGGTGGACGACACCGGCGGCGAACAGCTTGCGGGCCCATTCCAGGGCTTCCAGGTACGCCTCGGTCTCGACCCGGTTGATCAGCTTCCCGTCCGTGAGGTTCCACCACAGCGCCTTGTCGCTTCCGTTCAGGACGCCGAACGCGTTGAAGGCGGTCCACTTCATGTCGGCGCAGGCCCACACCCCGCGCCTGGCGTCGGTGGCCTCCTTCGCCCAGGCGAGGAACTCGTCGGTGGACTTCGGGGGTTGCCAGCCCCGCTGCGCGAAGACGTCCTTGCGGTAGAACGGCGCGATGTTGGTGACGTAGGAGCCGGGCAGCGGGATCGCGCGCAGCTGTCCGCCGAAGATGGAGCGCTGCCAGGCGTCGGTGGGGACGGCGGCGAGGTTGGGGTAGTCCTTGACCTTGTCGCCGGACAGGTAGGGGCCGAGGTCGGCGAACTTGGCGTTGACGGCGCTGGGGATCTTGCCCATCAGGTTCCAGCCGGGGACGACCACGACGTCCGGGATGTCGCTGGAGGCGAGGACCGCGCCCAGCTTCTCGTCGTAGGTGTTGCCGTCCTGGTTCTGCCAGCTGGTCTCGACGCCGATGGCCGCGTTCATGGCCCGGTAGTAGGCGTTGGAGCCGTCCGGCGGGGTGCCCCACAGGGGTGCCATGACGGAGAGCTTCCCACCGCTGCCGAGCTTCTCGGGCACGGACGTCTTCAGCCGGTCCAGGGCGATGGCCTTGGTGAAGCCGGCGGCGGAGCCGTCCTTCGCGGGGATGTCGGGGGCGACGACGCTGGACGCCACGTACGCCGGGAGGATCTTGCGGGCCGCCTTGCCGGAGGTGGTGCCTTCCTTGCGGCCCGCCTGCCCGCCGCCGCAGGCGGTGAGCAGCGGCAGCCCGCCGCCGACCGCCGCGGTGGCGACCGCGGTGGAGGCGAGGAAGCTTCTCCGGCTCGGGGAGCTCCTCCGGCTGGGGGCGGAGGAAGCGGCGTTCGGCGTCATTGCGTCAACCCTTCATGGCGCACCAGGACACCCGGCGGTGGCCGTCGGCTGCGGTGTCTTCAGTGGATCCGGCTGAGCGGTGGCGTTCTGCATCGCGGGTGATCGAAGCACAGTCGAAGCGCTTCGATGTTGCAGCGAGATTAAGTGAACGCCTGGGGGCGCACAAGGGTCGCTTCCAAGATTCCCCGAACCGCCGACGCGCCCCCCACGAACCAGGAGCCGCTTGCACCGCCGCGGAGATTTCCGCCGTCTTCGCGCCTGACGCCTTGACACCCCGGCTCCGTCCGCGGAGCATCGAAGCGCTTCGAAAGAGCCGTTCCGCTCCTCGTGCAAGGGGAACCCCTCGTGACCGTTGACCCGCCGCCCACGCCGCCTTTCCGCGATCCGGCCCTGCCGTTCGCGAAGCGCGTCGACGACCTGCTGGCGCGGCTCACACCGCAGGAGAAGATCTCCTTCCTGCACCAGTGCACGCCCGCGGTGGAGCGGCTCGGCATCGCCGCCTGGCGCACCGGCCAGGAGGCACTGCACGGCGTGGCCTGGATGGGCCCGGCGACGGTGTTCCCGCAGGCCATCGGCCTGGGCGCGACCTGGAACCCGGACCTGGTGCGGCGCGTCGGCGAGGCGGTGTCCAAGGAGGCCCGGGCGATGCGCGCCCGCGACGGGCGGGTCGGCCTCAACGTCTGGTCCCCGACGGTCAACCTGCTGCGCCACCCGCTGTGGGGCCGCAACGAGGAGGGCTACGCCGAGTGCCCGAAGCTGACCTCGGCCATCGCCACGGCGTACACCCGCGGGCTGCGCGGCGACCACCCCCGCTACTGGCGTACCGCGCCCGTGCTGAAGCACTGGCTCGCCCACAACAACGAGACCGACCGCGCGACGTCCTCGGCCTCCGTGCGCCCGCGCGTGCTGCACGAGTACGACCTGCGTGCCTTCCGGGAGACGGTGGAGGCCGGCGCGGTGGCCGGGGTGATGCCCGCCTACAACCTGGTCAACGGCCGCCCCAACCACCTCTCCCCGCTGCTGCGCGAACAGCTGCGCACCTGGACGGACGAGGAGCTGCTGGTCTGCTCGGACGCGGGCGCGCCCTCCAACCTGGTCGACGCCGAGCACTACTTCGACACCCACGAGGAGGCCACCGCGGCGGCCCTGCTGGCCGGCGTGGACAGCTTCACCGACCACGGCACGGACCCCTCGCTGATCACCGCCCGGGTCGAGCGGGCGCTGGAGCGCGGTCTGCTGACGGAGGCGGACGTCGACACCGCCGTCCGCCGCCAGCTCTCGGTCCGCTTCCGGCTCGGCGAGTTCGACCCGCACCACGACCCGCACGCGGGCACCGGCGCGTTCGACACCCCGGCGCACCGGGCGCTCGCGCGGGAGGCCGCCGAGCAGGCCGTGGTGCTGCTGAAGAACGACGACGCCCTGCTGCCGCTCGCCCCGGACACCCGGATCGCGGTCGTCGGGCTGCTCGCCGACGAGTGCAAACTCGACTGGTACAGCGGCAGCCTCCTGCGCCGCTCCACTCCGCTGGAGGGCCTGTACGAGCGGTTCGGCGCGGAGCGCGTGGAGTTCGCGGAGGGCGTGGACCGGGTCCGGCTGCGGACCGCGGCGGGCGCGTACCTGACCGTGCCGCCGGCGGCCGGCCCCGGCCGGCCGCGGGGGGCCGAGGGCGCATGGGACCCGGCGCTGCTGTCCGGCCGCACCGATCTGCCCCCGCTGACCACCGGCCGGACCGGCACCGAGTTCGCGCTGGCCGACTGGGGCGAGGGGGTGCTGACGCTGCGCGCCCCGGACGGCCGCTACCTCTCGGTCGCCGAGGACGGCCGCCTGCGCGCCTCCGCCGAACAGCCCGGCGGCTGGGTGGTCCAGGAGACGTTCCGCTTCGAACCGCACCGGGGTGGTCACCTCCTCAGGCACCTGGGCACGGGTCGTCATGTCCGGGTCGCCGCCGACGGCGTGGAGGTTGCCGACAGCGGCGACGTCTTCGAGGTGGTGACGGTCGAGCGGGGCGAGCAGGCCGTGGCCCGGGTGGCGGCCGGGGCGGACGTCGTGGTGGTGGTCGCGGGCAACGACCCGCACATCAACGGCCGGGAGACCGAGGACCGTACGACCCTGCTGCTGCCGGAGCACCAGCGGCGGCTGCTGCACGCGGCCCGCGCCGCCAACCCGCGCACCGTGCTGGTGCTGGTGTCGGCTTACCCGTACGCGGTGGACGTGACGCGGCTGCCGGCCGCGCTGTGGACGGCGCACGGCGGCCAGGCGGCGGGCACGGCGCTGGCCCGGGTGCTGGCCGGCGACGTCTCCCCGGCGGGCCGCCTCCCGCAGACCTGGTACGCCTCCGACGCGGACCTGCCGGACCTGCTCGACTACGACGTGATCGGCGGCCGCCAGACCTATCTCTACTTCGAGGGCACCCCGCTCTTCCCCTTCGGCCACGGCCTGTCGTACGCGTCCTTCGCCTATGCCGGGGCGGCGGCCCGGGTGGAGGCCGACTCGGTGGTCGTGAGCTGCACGGTCACCCACACCGGGGACCGGCCCGCGGACGAGGTGGTCCAGCTCTACGGCCGGGCGGTGGCCCCGTCGGTGACCCGCCCGCGCCGCGAGCTGCTGGCGCACCGCCGGCTCGCGCTCGCCCCCGGCGAGACGGCCGCCGTCTCCTTCGAGGTCCCGCTGTCGGCGCTGGAGTTCTGGGACGTGCGGCAGGGCGGCCGGCGCCTGGAGCGGGGCCCGTACGAACTGCTGCTCGGCGCGTCCAGCGAGGACATCCGCCTGCGGACGACCGTGCAGGTGGACGGCACCGATCCGGCGCCCCGTCCGGTGCTCGGGCGGGGCCTCGCCGCAGCCGACTTCGACGAGCAGTCCGGCGCCGTGATCGTGGACCGTGCGAGGACCGCGGGCGACGCGGTGACCGCGGCGCACGCCGGGACGGCCGAACTCGTCTACCGGGCCTGCGACTTCGGCGCGGCCGTGCGCGAGGTGACGGTGCTGGTGGCGGGCGAGGGCGTCGTGGAGGTGGCGCTGGACGGCGGTCCGGTGCTGGCCTCGCTCGCCCTGGACACCCCCACGGCCGGCCCCTACGCGTACACCACGCTCGCCGCCGCGTGCTCCGCCGCGGGTGTCCACGATGTCCGCCTCAGGCTGCGCGGCCCGCTGCGGCTCGCGCACGTCGGCTTCTCCGGTTGAGGGTCCGGAGGAGACCGGCGGCACGAAGGGGCCCGGCGCCGGAAGGCAGCGGCGCCGGGCCCCTTCGGTCGGGCGGCACGGCACCAGGTTACATGAAAATGGTTCCCATTAGCCACAGGAGACCCGGGGGTGGGCGGAACGGCCACGGCCCCCGGGTGCGCGAAACGGCCGCAGCCCCCGCACAGTGGGCTGCGGCCGTTCCGTTTTCCGACCTGTCCGTGGCAGGTCAGAGCGCGAGACCGGTGAGAACCAGCACGCGCTCGTAGGTGTAGTCCTCCATCGCGAACCGCACGCCTTCGCGGCCCACGCCGGACTGCTTGGCGCCGCCGTACGGCATCTGGTCGGCGCGGTAGGACGGGACGTCGCCGATCACCACGCCACCGACCTCCAGGGCACGGTGGGCGCGGAAGGCGACCTGGAGGTCGTGGGTGAACACGCCCGCCTGGAGGCCGTACTTGGAGTCGTTGACCGCGGCGAACGCCTCGGCCTCGCCGTCCACCTTCTGCACGGTGAGGACGGGACCGAAGACCTCCTCGCAGGCGATCGTCACGTCGGCCGGCACGTCGGCGAGGACGGTCGGCGCGAACGAGGCGCCGTCGCGGTCGCCGCCGGTGAGCAGCGTGGCGCCCGCCTCGACGGCCTCCTTCACCCAGGATTCGACACGCTTGGCCGCGTCCTCGCTGACCAGCGGGCCGACGTCCGTCTTGGCGTCGGAGGGGTCACCGGTGACCTGGGCCTCGACGGCGGCGACGATGCGCGGCAGCAGCCGGTCGTACACCGACGCGTCGGCGATCACGCGCTGCACCGAGATGCAGGACTGGCCGCCCTGGTAGTTGGAGAAGGTCGCGATACGGGTCGCGGCCCAGTCCAGGTCGGCGTCGGAGGCGTAGTCGCCGAGGACGACCGCGGCTCCGTTGCCGCCCAGCTCCAGGGTGCAGTGCTTGCGCGGCACCGAGTCCATGATCGCGTAGCCGACCTGCTCGGAACCGGTGAAGGAGATGACCGGCAGGCGCTCGTCCTGGACCAGGGCGGGCATGCGGTCGTTGCCGACCGTGAGGATCGACCAGGAACCGGCCGGCAGGTCGGTCTCGGCGAGCAGGTCACCGAGGATCAGACCGGACAGCGGGGTGGCGGGGGCCGGCTTCAGGATGATCGGGGCGCCGGCGGCGATCGCCGGGGCGACCTTGTGCGCGCACAGGTTCAGCGGGAAGTTGAACGGCGCGATACCGAGCACGACACCCTTGGGGAAGCGCCGGGTGAGGGCCAGCCGGCCCTGGCCGCCGGCGTCCGTGTCGAGCCGCTGGGCCTCGCCGCCGTTGAACCGGCGGGCCTCCTCGGCGGCGAACCGGAACACGGAGACCGCGCGGCCGACCTCGCCCCGGGCCCACTTGATCGGCTTGCCGTTCTCGGCGGAGATCAGCTGGGCGATCTCCTCCGTGCGCTCGGCCAGCCGCTTGCTGACGTGGTCCAGGGCGGCGGCGCGCACGTGCGCCGGGGTGGCGGCGAACTCGTCCCGCACGGCGTACGCGGCGGCCACGGCCTCCTCGACCTGGGCGTCGGTCGGCACGCTCACCGTGCCGACGAGCCGGCCGTCCCACGGGGAGGTGACGTCGAAGCTGTCCTCGCCGGTGACCTGGCGGCCGGCGAGCCAGAAGGCATGGGTGGAAGTCATGTACGAGTCCCGGCCCTTCCGCGTTGGGGGGTGTGCTTGGTGTGCGTGGTCCACGGTAGGGCGGCGGCGACTCGGGGTCGTTTGTCCGAGTCGTAGCAGTGCACGGACCGGGTACTACTGTTTGGACTACTCGGCCCTCCGCACCGCGGCAGTGGACGGACCGGGCACCGCCGTCCGGACGGCCCGCCGCTCGGCGCCGCCCGGCTCGGCCTCCGCGCCGCCCGGCTCCGCCCCCCGGCGCTGCCCGGCTCGGCGCCACACGGCCCCGCGCTGCCCGGCCCCGCGCCCCTCGGCCCCGCGCTGCCCGGCTCGGCCCCGCGCTGCCCGGCTCGGCCCCGCGCTGCCCGGCTCGGCGCGCCTCGGCCCCGCGCTGCCCGGCTCGGCGCGCCTCGGCCCCGCGCTGCCCGGCTCGGCGCGCCTCGGCCCCGCGCCCCTCGACTCGGCGCCCCTTGGCCCCGCGCCCCTCGACTCGGCGCCCCTCGGCCCCGCGCCCCTCGACTCGGCGCCCCTCGGCCCCGCGCTACTCGGCGGAGGTCGCCTTCAGCGCGAGCCACAGCTCCATCCGCACATCCGGGTCGTCCAGGCTCCGCCCCAGGATCTCCTCGACCCTGCGCATCCGGTAGCGCAGCGTGTGCCGGTGCACGCCCAGGTCCGCCGCGGCCGCGTCCCACTGCCCGTGCCGGGACAGCCAGGCCCGCAGCGAGGCGACCAGGTCCCCGCGTCCGGTGGCGTCGTGTTCGCGCAGGGCGCGCAGCAGCCCGTCCGCGAACGCCTTCACCGCGTCGTCGGCCAGCAACGGCAGCACCGACCCGGCGGCCAGCTGCTCGTGCTCGACGAACACCCGCCCCCGCCGCCGCGCCACCGACAGCGCCTGCTCGGCCTGCTTGTACGCCGCCGCCGCCGCGATCGGCCCGGACGGCGCCGACAGACCGACCACCAGGTCATCCTCGTCCGCACGCCCCTGCTCGGGCGTGCCCCGCTCGGCCTCCCGGGCCGCCGCGTACGCGGCGCAGGCGGCCACCGCCGCGCCCCCGTCGGCGGCCAGCGCCACCAGCCGCTCCCCCTCCGGCACGACCAGCACCGCCTCGCCGGAGCGCGCCGCGGCCGCCTCGACCGCCTCCGCCAGTTCGCCCAGCGGTTCGCCCGCCGTCCCGGACTGCGACTCGGCGACGATCATCCGGAACGGCGCGTCCAGCAGCCCGCCGTACAGATCCCCGGCGACGGCCCGGGCGTGGTCCGGCTCCCCGGCGAGGAGCATGCGCAGCACCGCGGTGCCGACCCGCTGTTCGGCGGCGTGCAGGGAGCGGGAGCGTTCGGTGGTGAGGGTGAGCAGGGCGATGGCGGAGTGGACGGCGTACCGCTCGGCCGTGCCGGGCGCCGCGGCCGTGCCCACGGCGAGCGCCGCCCGGGGGCGGCGGCCGGTCCCCAGGGAGTGCAGCTCCACCCGGTCCTCGTGCTCGGGCCCGCCGACCACGGAGGACGCCGGGGCGGGGCGCTCGCGCAGCCGTTCGACCTCGGCGGTGAGCCGGGCGGCCCGGCGGCCGGCCCACTCCGGGGCGGCGGCGACGACGGCGCCCGAGGCGTCGTACAGCGCGGCCCAGCCGTCGACCTGCGCCGCGAGCGCGCCGAGCACGCCCTCGGGGCCGGAGTTCAGGGCCTGCCTGGTCAGCTCGCGCTGGGCCGCGAAGCCGGCGGTGACGGCCCGGTACTGGTCGGCGGCGATGGCCGCGGAGACGGCCTTGCTGATGGCGAGGAAGGGGGTGCGGCGGGGCACCTCCAGCAGGGGCAGCCCCTCCTGCGCACAGGCGTCGACGAGGGCCTTCGGGATCTCGTCGTAGTTGACCCCGACGGCGAAGCCGAGCCCGACCACGCCCGCGCCGGCCAGCCGCCGCACGTACCGCCGCATGGCCTCCGGATCCTCCGCGTCCAGCTTCAGCGCGGTGATCAGGAGCAGTTCGCCGCCCTCCATGTAGGGCACGGGGTCGGCGAGCTCGCTGACGTGCGCCCAGCGGACGGGCACGTCGAGACGGTCCTCGCCCGCGCGCACGGTCAGTTTCAGCGCGGAGTGGTGGACGAGCGAGGCGAGAGTCGGGGGCATGAGGCCTTCACCGTGGAGGATGAGTGATCTTTTGGCCGCCGTGTATGAACGGCCTACGCCGATTCTGCCTCACCGTACGATCACCCGCTGGCCCGCTCACCCCGCCCGGCCCGGACCCGCACACCCGGCCGGTCCCGGCGGACCACCGCCGGGACCGCTCACCCCCGCAGGTCCACCAGCAACGGCGGCGCGTGCTCGCCCTGCACGCTGGTCAACGACAGCACCGCGTGCCCCGCCGGCACCCCGTGAGCCAACTCGGACGCGGACCAGCGCTCCCGCTCCACCTGCCGAACGGTGACGGCACGGGCGGTGGGCGCCTGGCCGGTGATCACCCGGCGCAGCATGTGCACCGCCTTCCCGGCCGGAGTCTCGGCGATGATCTGCCGGTCGGTGACGTCCCGGGTCTCGGTCCACTCCTTGCCCCACACCTCGGCGAAGTCCTGCCCGTCCCAGGGGGTGAGCCCGGACAGCGCCATCCGGCACCCCGTGGCGCCGAGCAGCGGACCGCGCAGCGGCCGGGGCACGTCGTCCAGGGTGCGCAGCGTGAGCACCGCGCCGGCGTTGGCGCTGCGCAGCCGCTGGATACCGCGTACGGCCTCCGGGGTGACGACTCCGGTGGCGTCGTCGAGCAGCAGGCAGGCGAAGAGCGACCTGTCCTCCCGCACCGCCACGGAGGCCGTGAACTGGGCGAGCACCAGCCGGGCGAGGATCCGGGAGGCGTCGGCGTGGCCTCGCTGGGGAAGGTCGATGCGGACCCGGACCGGATGGTCGAGGGCCCTGAGCGAGAACGGCCGGCTCTGTCCGGAGGTGTCGAAGAAGGAGGCGAAGGCCGGCCGGTCGAGCAGGGCGATCCGGTCGGCGAGCACCGTGCCGACGTCACCGGGATGGGCCATCTGCCGCTCCCGGGCGTCGAGTTCCCTGAGCAGGGACGCGTGCCCGGCGTCGGTCAGCCCCTTGCGCAGCGCGGCCAGCGGGCCCGGGGCGCCGTCGAGCAGCTGCCGCAGTTCCGGTACGGAGGGGAAGCGGCCGTGGACGGCGCGGAAGGGGCCGAGCAGCTGGGCGAGGACGGTGGTCGAACGACGGCTGTCGCTGCCCGGGTGCGGGTCGGCGAGGTCGCCGACGAGGGCCTCGGCGAGTATGGCGGCGGCTTCGTCGGGGTCGGTGGTGCCGCCGTAGAGGTCGAGGTCGTACACGGACTCGGGATGGCCGACACGGACGACGACGTCGTACGCCTCGGCGGGGCCGAGGCCGGCGCCCGCCGCGCCGACCACCACGACCGACGCCCGGCCGGCCAGGGCGTGCAGGCACAGCGACTCGGCGAGCGGGCGCACCACGGCCCCGGTCTTCCCGGAGCCGGCCGGGCCGACGGCGAGCAGCGAGGTGCCGAGCAGTTCGGGGCCGAGGGCGAGGCCGGCGCCGCGGTAGTGGTAGGGGTTGCGGGGGTCGTCGGCGGTGGTGCCGAGGCGGACCTGCCCGGTGAGCAGGTCGTGCGGGGCGTGCCGGGCGGGCAGGTCGCGCTCGCCGGACGGGTGCGGGCAGGCGGCGGAGCCGTCCTTCAGCACGGCGCCGGTGAAGGCGCCGAGACTCTGCCGGCCGCTGCGCACGCCCTGCCAGGCCCGGCTGATCCGCGCGTGATCCACGTCCCGCATGAGCCCGGCCCTGGCCTCGACGGCCAGCCGCTCGGCGGCCTCGTGGGCCCCGGCCTGACGCAGCTGGGGCCATTCGGCGGGGTCGTGGTCGGGGGCGGCCGGGCGCTCGTCCGCCGGTGCGGCCGGACGCCACGCGGACGGCCCGTACCGGCGCCAGACCTCGCCCCAGCGGCCGAGGCGTCCGACGACCAGCAGGATGGCGAGGGCGATGACGGTGTAGTACGAGTACCAGAGGATCGCGTTGCCGACGCGGTCGTTGCCCTGGCGCCAGGAGTCGGGCGTGAACAGCTCCAGTGGCAGCACCCACCAGGCGCCGAGGTAGCCGTTCCACAACAGGGACCACACCAGCCAGCCCACGAGGAAGGCGATCAGTGCGCCGCTGAGCAGCTGCCGGCCGGGGATCAGCTCGGGTTCCCGCTCGGGCCGGGGGCGGTGCCCGAAGCGCCACACGCCAGGCGGGGCCTCCGGGCGGGAGGTCCGCAGCCAGGTGAGGAAGGGCGAGCCGTCCGGCCTGGGAGGCATACCGGGCGGGACGGAAGGTGCCGGCGGCGCCGTCGCCGGCATGGGCGGTACCCCCGCCCCGTCCCAGGGCGCCGTAGGGCGCGGTACCGGGTTCGCATGCGTGCCGCGTGCGTCCCGTGTGCCGTCGGTGTCCATCGACCCTGCCCCCTGACCAGCCGTTCCGTCCGCCGTTCCGTCCACCATCAGCGAGCCAATCTAACGCCACCGGAACGGGAGTTCACCGCTTACGCGGCCGAGAGGCGGCCGTCCCGCCCGGGCGGGCTATGTCCACGGCGGACAACCGGACTCACCGACAACGCCCACATGGAGCATGCCCACCCCTCGGAACCGGTCTTAGCCTGCGAGAAAAGAAGGTATGCGTCCGAAAACGCACCGCCCGGAACCGCCCGGGACAGCCGGTACGCAAGATCATCAGGGAGCCCCCCATGACCGCACTTCCGCAGGAGCGCCGCGTCGTCACCGCCATCCCCGGCCCGAAGTCGCAGGAGCTTCAGGCCCGCCGCACCGCCGCGGTCGCACAGGGCGTGGGCTCCGTGCTGCCCGTCTTCACCACGCGCGCGGGCGGCGGCATCATCGAGGACGTCGACGGCAACCGGCTCATCGACTTCGGTTCCGGTATCGCCGTGACCAGCGTCGGCGCCTCCGCCGAGGCCGTCGTGCGGCGGGCGAGCGCCCAGCTGGCCGACTTCACGCACACCTGTTTCATGGTCACCCCGTACGAGGGCTACGTGGAGGTCGCGGAGGCCCTGGCCGAGCTGACCCCGGGTGACCACGCCAAGAAGTCCGCGCTGTTCAACTCCGGCGCCGAGGCCGTCGAGAACGCCGTCAAGATCGCGCGCGCGTACACCAAGCGGCAGGCCGTCGTGGTGTTCGACCACGGTTACCACGGCCGGACCAACCTCACCATGGCGCTGACCGCCAAGAACATGCCCTACAAGCACGGCTTCGGTCCGTTCGCGCCCGAGGTCTACCGCGTGCCGGTCGCCTACGGCTACCGCTGGCCGACCGGTGCCGAGAACGCCGGCCCCGAGGCCGCCGCGCAGGCCATCGACCAGATCACCAAGCAGGTCGGCGCCGAGAACGTCGCCGCGATCATCATCGAGCCGGTGCTCGGCGAGGGCGGCTTCATCGAGCCGGCCAAGGGCTTCCTGCCGGCGATCGTGAAGTTCGCCAACGACAACGGCATCGTCTTCGTCGCCGACGAGATCCAGAGCGGCTTCTGCCGGACCGGCCAGTGGTTCGCCTGTGAGGACGAGGGCATCGTCCCCGACCTGATCACGACCGCCAAGGGCATCGCCGGCGGTCTGCCGCTGGCCGCCGTCACCGGGCGCGCCGAGATCATGGACTCCGCGCACGCCGGCGGCCTGGGCGGCACCTACGGCGGCAACCCGGTGGCCTGCGCCGGTGCGCTCGGTGCGATCGAGACGATGAAGGAGCTCGACCTCAACGCCAAGGCGAAGAACATCGAGGCGGTCATGAAGGCGCGTCTCACCGCCATGGCCGAGAAGTTCGACATCATCGGCGACGTGCGTGGCCGCGGCGCGATGATCGCCATCGAGCTGGTGAAGGACCGCGCCACCAAGCAGCCGAACCCGGAGGCCACCGCCGCGCTGGCCAAGGCCTGCCACGCCGAGGGCCTGCTGGTCCTGACCTGTGGCACCTACGGCAACGTGCTCCGTTTCCTGCCGCCGCTGGTCATCGGCGAGGACCTGCTGAACGAGGGCCTCGACATCATCGAGCAGGCCTTCGCGCGCATCTGAGCGACAGGTCCGTACCTCTGACGGGCGCCTGCGGCAGGCCGTGTGAAGAAGGTGTGCGGGGTGGATGACGGGAGCCGATTCCGTCTGCCCAAGCGCCGTCGGCTGCCGTAGGTTCTACCCCGATGAGAGATACACCCCGCCCACAGGGGACTGTGGGCGACTCCAGGCCGGGGCCTCCCCAGCTTCGACCTGGTCGTGCCCTCGCGCACACCACCGGGGCCTGACGGCTCCGGGATCTCCTCACCGATCGGACGGTCGCCGCCCCAAACCCCCCGGGGCGAGCGACGTTCCGGTCCGGACGGCCGCCTCGGAACCATCCCCCCCGTTCCGGGGCGGCCGACCTCCTTCTCCCTCTCCCCCGGTCACGCCGTGTGGGGCACTTCCCGGGAAGCGTGCCCGCGCCGCGCCGGGCCCCCTGAGCGCCGTCGGTGCCCGGTCGCCTGACAGGCTGGGGCCATGCTTCTCCTGGTCCTGCCGGCGCTCGTCCTCGCCCTCATCACCTGGCAGGTCGTCGTCGACGGCCCGCTGCTGCGGCTGGACGCGGACGCCTCCCGGGCGCTCGTCCACCCGGACCGGTTCGGGGAGCTGCTGGCCGACCTCGGCAACATCGGGGTGGCGGTGCCGGTGCAGACCGTCGTCGTCGCATGCGTCCTGTGGCGGGGCCGGGCCGCCGGCGCCGAGCGGTGGTGGCTGCCGCCGCTCGCCGCGGCCGTGCTCATGGCGCTGGTCCCGGCGGTCGTCGTACCGCTGAAGGAGTGGACGGACCGGCCGGGGACGCCCGTGGTGCCGCCGGCGACCGGCTACTTCCCCTCCGGCCACACGGCGACGGCGGCGGCCGCGTACGGCTCCGCGGCCCTGCTCCTGCTGCCCTGGCTCCGCTCGTCCGCCGCCCGCCGCTCGGTGGTGGCCTGCTGCGCGGCCCTGGTCCTCGGGGTGTCGTACGGCCTGGTCCGCCGGGGCTGGCACTGGCCGCTGGACGTGGTGGCCAGCTGGTGCCTGTGCACCGTGCTGCTGGCCACCCTGTCCCGCGTGATCAGCCGAAGTACGCGTCGAAGTTCTTCTGGAACTCCCAGTTCGCGTAGCGGTCCCAGTTCACCGACCAGGTCATCAGACCGCGCAGGGCGGGCCAGGTCCCGTGGGTCGCGTACGAGCCGCAGTTCGTCTTCTTCGTGAGGCAGTCCAGGGCCTTGGTGACCTCCGACGGGGTGACGTAGCCGTTGCCCGCGTTCGTCGACGCCGGCATGCCGATGGCGACCTGGTCGGGGCGCAGCGGCGGGAAGACGTTGGCGGGGTCGCCGGCCACCGGGAAGCCGGTGAGCAGCATGTCGGTCATGGCGATGTGGAAGTCGGCGCCGCCCATGGAGTGGTACTGGTTGTCCAGCCCCATGATCGGTCCCGAGTTGTAGTCCTGGACGTGCAGGAGGGTCAGGTCGTCGCGGAGGGCGTGGATCACCGGCAGGTACGCCCCGCAGCGCGGGTCCTGGCCGCCCCACTTGCCGGTGCCGTAGTACTGGTAGCCGTTCTGCACGAAGAAGGTCTCCGGTGCCATGCTCAGGACGAACGACGAACCGTACTTGGCCTTCAGGGTCTTCAGCGCCGAGATCAGGTTCACGATCACCGGGGTCTTCGGGTTCCTGAAGTCGGTGTCGTCGGCGTTGAGGTACAGCGAGTGGCCCTCGAAGTCGATGTCGAGGCCGTCGAGGCCGTAGGTGTCGATGATCTTCGAGACGGAGGAGACGAAGGTGTCGCGGGCGGCCGTCGTGGTCAGCTGGACCTGGCCGTTCTGGCCGCCGATGGAGATCAGCACCTTCTTGCCGGCCGCCTGTTTGGCCTTGACGGCCGCCTTGAAGTCGGCGTCGCTCTCCACATTCGGGCACTCGGTGACCGGGCAGCGGTTGAAGCGGATGTCTCCGGAGGTGACCGAGGTCGGCTCGCCGAAGGACAGGTCGATGACGTCCCAGCTGTCGGGCACGTCGGCGAGGCGGGTGTAGCCGGCGCCGTTGGCGAAGCTGGCGTGCAGGTAGCCGACGAGGGCGTGGGCGGGCAGGCCGGAGGAGCCGCCGCCCCCGCTGCCGGCGCTGGTCGTGGCGGTCACGACGGCGGACTTCGCGGACTCGCCGGCGTCGTTCACGGCCGCGACCTGGAAGCTGTAGGCGGTCGAGGGCGCCAGCTGGGAGACGGTCGCCGACGTGCCGCTCACCGTCTGCACCCGGGCCCCGTCGCGGTAGACCGCGTAAGCGGTGGCGCCGGTCACCGCCGACCAGGACAGCCCTACGGAGGAGGAGGTCACGGAGGTGGTCTTCAGGCCGGCCGGCGCGGCGGGCGGCTGTCCGGTGCCACTGCCGCCGGGGCCGATCAGGGTGATGTCGTCGGCGTGGTAGGCGCCGGTGCCGTACCAGCCGTGCGTGTAGACCGTGACCTTGGTGGTGGCGGCCCCGGTGCGGAAGGTGGTGCTCAGTTTCTGCCAGTCGGGGGCGGACTGCGTCCAGGTGGAGACGTCGGTGGTGCCGGTGCCGCTCGCGCCGAGGTAGGCGTAGGAGCCGCGGACGTATCCGGACAGGGTGTACTGGGCGTCGGGCTGGACGGTCACCGTCTGGCTGCAGCGGGCGTTGTCGCTGCCGGCCGGGGTGGCCCGCAGCGCGGCGGCGCCGCTGTGCACGGGCGAGTCGACCGTGGTGCCGGCCGTGCAGGTCCAGCCGGTCAGGCCGGACTCGAAGCCGCCGTTGACCGCGACGTCCGCGTCGGCCGCACGGGCGGCCGACGAGAGCGCGGTGACGCCGGGCAGGGTCAGCAGTGCGGCCGTGACCGCGGCGAGGAGAGATCCGGGACGTCGGGCGCGTCTGGGGCGGTCCACAAGGGCCTCCGTGATCGGGGGAGTTGGAGGGGCGGAGCGCACACAACTTGGTCCAGACCAATCCTCTTGTCAAGATGTCCCGGCGCTACCCGCCGCCGTCCCGCCGCATCGCCAGCCTCGCCGCCGCCTCGTGCATCGCCAGTTCCAGCAGCGCCGGGTCGGTCAGCGTGCCGGAGCCGTCCGGCGGCACCAGCCAGCGCACACCGCGGCCGACCCGCCCGGGGTACGGCACGACGATCCAGGTGCCGGACCCGGCGGTGCGCACACCGGTGCCGAGCCAGCGGGCCGCGGTGCCCGGGGGCACGAAGAACCCGACCCGGCTGTCGCCGAAGTCGACGAGCACCGGGCCGGGCCGGTCCAGGACCCGGGTCAGCACGTCCAGGGTCGGATAGCCGAGGTCACCCGGCAGGATCAGGACGTCCCATGCCTTGCCGGCGGGCAGCAGGGCGACCCCGAGGGGGCTGCGTTCCCACTCCCAGCGGCAGGCTTCGGGATCCGGTGCGACGGACGCCAGCCATTCGACCGCCGTCTTCTCCCCACTCATCGGAAAGCCTCCCTCTCTCTTCCGTTCGACGCGGTCGCGTCACGAGGAGAGAGGCAGCCGTGCGGAGAGCATTACGCGAGTCGCCGCACCTCTTCGGAGTGAACCGGCTCACACCCACCTGTCGGTGTACGGCCCGTCGACCGCCTTGATCCGCGTGGTCAGCTCGGTCATCTGGTTGTAGATGGAGCGCCGTTCGGCCATCAGCGCGCGCAGTTTGCGGTCCGCGTGGTCCACGGTCGCGTGGTCACGGCCGCCGAACAGCTGGCCGATCCGCGACGGGGACAGGTCGGTGAGCTCGCGGCACAGGTACATGGCCATCTGGCGGGCGGTCACCAGGGCCCGGCCGCGCTCCTTGCCGCAGAGCGCCTCGGCGGTCACACCGAAGTAGACGGCGGTCATCTCGATGATCCGCCGGGCCGCGTCCTCCTCGCGGGAGGGTCCGCGGTCCGGGACCAGGTCGCGCAGCACGACGGCGGCGAGACCCACGTCCATGGGCTGCCGGTTCAGCGACGCGAAGGCGCGGACCCGGACCAGCGCGCCCTCCAGCTCCCTGACGTTGCGCTGGACGTGCGAGGCGATGTGGTCGAGCGTCTCGGGCGGCACGTCGATGCCCTCCTGCTCCGCCTTGCGGCGCAGCAGGGTGACCCGCACCGCCTGCTCGGGCGGCTGGATGTGGGTGATCAGCCCGGACTCCAGGCGGCCGCGCAGCCGGTCGCCCAGGTGGGTGAGCTGTTTGGGCGGGCGGTCGGAGGAGACGACGAGCTGCTTCCTCGCACCGTGCAGTTCGTCGAAGAGGTACCGGAACTCCTCCCCGCCCTGGCCGGGGAGGAACTGGATGTCGTCCACCAGGAGCAGGTCCAGGTCGAGGTGGCGCCGGCGGAACGCGTCGAGGCCGCGCCCGCGGCCCGCCCCGAGGTACTCGTGGGCGAGCGCCTCGGCCGTCACGTAACGCACCCGCGCGCCCGGCCGCGCCCGCCGGGCGTGGTGGCCGATCGCGCAGAGCAGGTGGGTCTTGCCGATGGCCGAGGTGCCGTAGACGTAGAGCGGGTTGTACAGGGTGGCCGGTGCCTCGGCGACGGCCCTGGCCGCGCCGTGGGCGAACCGGTTGCTGTCGCCGACGACGAAGGTGCCGAAGAGGAACCGGGGGTCGAGGCCGTGGTCGACCGGGGTCCGGGCCACCGGTGCCCGCGGGACGGGGCGCGGGCCGGTGTCCTCGTCCGCGCCACCGTCCCGCGGCCCGTCCGCGACCGGTCCGTCCTCCCCGGACGCCTGCTCCTCGGCGGCGACCAGCTGGCGTTCGAGTTCCTCGCACCGCCGCTCCGCCCGCACCCGCCGGGCGTGGGCGTCCTTCAGCTCCTCGCCGAGCGCCTCCACCTGCTCCATCAGGTCCTGGCGCTCCCTGAGCAGGGCGGTCACCTGGTCCTCGTACAGCCGCAGGGCCTTGTCCTTCTCGACGGCCGTGCGGTCCTGGTGGCCGTGCAGCTGGCGGATCTGGAGCTCCAGGTCGGCGGCGCGCTGCTGGGCGTCCGCCAGCGCCCCCTCCAGGGCCCGCACGAGGGCCGCGGACCGCACCGACTGGCGGTCGGCGTCGGCGAGTTCGTCCTCCAGCGCCTGCACCCGGTTGAGCGCGGACCCGCTGCTCGCCAGCGCCGTGCGGTGCAGCCGGCGCATCAGCTCGATGGCTTCCGGGGTGGGGGCGCGGCCCTGTGCCTCGGCGACGTCACGGATCAGGTCGTGGACGAACTCCCAGGGCGGTGTGCGGGTGCCGTTGAGGAACCGGGACAGGGAACCGGGGTCCCGGTGCCGGCGGGCGGCGTACCGGCGGACGCTGACGCCCAGCCCGTCGAACAGGCGCCGTAACGCCTCCGCCAACGCCCGCGACTCCTCCGGGAGATCCCCGCCCAACGGCACCAGAACGCTCATCCCGCCCCCTCGGCGCTGCGGTGTCGCGGTGTTGCGGCAGGTGGCAACTGTGCCGGCTGGCGCAACACCGGGCGACCGCACCAGTCTGATCTCCCGCTTTCCGCAGGAGACCAGAAAGGCATATCAATGCGCGGCCCCGAAGGGCGAACCGATCTTGTCGCTTTCCTCGCGGTCCTGGTGACCGGAGCCGTCCTCGTCCTGTCCGGCATCCCGCCCGAGGCGGTGTCCACCGTGGCGATCGGTCTCTCCACGCTGTACGCCGCCTGGCGGGGCGGGCGGTCCCCCGGTGGCCGGGACGGGCGGTCCTCCGGTGGCCGGGACGGATGACGGGTCAGCTGTCGAAGCCCAGGCCCAGCCGGTCCATCGCACGCAGCCACAGGTTGCGGCGTCCGCCGTGCGCGTCCGCGCGGGCCAGGGACCACTTGGTGAGCGCGATGCCCGTCCAGGCGAAGGGCTCCGGCGGGAACGGCAGCGGTTTCCTGCGGACCATCTCCAGTTCGGTCCGCTCGGTCCGCTCGCCGTCCAGCAGGTCCAGCATCACGTCCGCGCCGAACCGGGTCGCGCCCACACCGAGGCCCGTGTAGCCCGCCGCGTACGCCACGCGGCCCTGGTGCGCGGTGCCGAAGAACGCCGAGAAGCGCGAGCAGGTGTCGATCGCGCCGCCCCAGGCGTGCGTGAAGCGGACGCCCTCCAGCTGCGGGAAACAGGTGAAGAAGTGGCCCGCGAGCTTGGCGTACGTCTCGGGGCGGTCGTCGTACTCGGCGCGCACCCGGCCGCCGTAGGGGTAGATGGCGTCGTAGCCGCCCCACAGGATGCGGTTGTCGGCGGACAGCCGGAAGTAGTGGAACTGGTTGGCGCTGTCCCCGAGGCCCTGCCTGTTCTTCCAGCCGATCTCCGCGAGCCGGTCGGCGGACAGCGGCTCGGTCATCAGCGCGTAGTCGTAGACCGGGACGGTGTACGACCGCACGCGCCGCAGCAGGCTCGGGAAGATGTTCGTGCCGAGCGCGACCCGGCGGGCGCGGACCGAGCCGTACGGGGTCCGTACGGCCATGCCGGCGCCGTACTGCTTCAGGGTCAGGGCCGGTGTGTGCTCGTAGACCCGCACGCCGAGCTCGACGCACGCCCGCTTCAGCCCCCAGGCCAGCTTCGCCGGGTGCAGCATGGCCACACCGCGGCGGTCCCACAGGCCCGCCTCGAAGGTGGGCGAGTTCACCTGCTCGCGGACGGCGTCGGCGTCCAGGAACTCGATGCCGTCGGCGAGGCCCTTCTCCCGCAGCTCCCGGTGCCAGTCGCGCAGCTCCCAGGCCTGGTAGGTCTCGGTGGCGACGTCTATCTCACCGGTGCGTTCGAAGTCGCAGTCGATGCCGTGCCGGGCGACGGCGGCCTCGATCTCGTCGAGGTTGCGCCGGCCCAGCTCCTGCAGCCTGTGGATCTCCTCCGGCCAGCGGGACAGGCCGTTGGGCAGGCCGTGGGTGAGGGAGGCGGCGCAGAAGCCGCCGTTGCGGCCGGAGGCGGCCCAGCCCACCTCGCGGCCTTCCAGCAGGACCACGTCCCGCCCGGGGTCGCGCTCCTTGGCGTTGAGCGCGGTCCACAGTCCGCTGTAGCCGCCGCCGACGACCAGCAGGTCGCAGGTCTCGGCGGTGGTCAGGGCGGGTTCGGGGTGGGGCTTGCCGGGGTCTTCCAGCCAGTACGGGACCGGCTGGGCTTCGGAGAGAGAGGCGATCCAGTTGTCTTTGCCACGGCTCATGGCGCTTGGGGCCATGATTTCAACTCCCTACAGAGGACGTGCGGGAAGGGCTATGCCTTCTGCCTGTTCCGGCGGTTGCCGACGACCATCGAGGTCAGTACGAGGAGCACGGCGACGAGGAACATGGCCGTACCGATCACGTTGATCTGGACGGGCGTTCCGCGCTGGGCCGAGCCCCACACGAACATCGGGAAGGTGACGGTCGAACCGGCGTTGAAATTGGTGATGATGAAATCGTCGAAGGACAGCGCGAAGGACAGCAGCGCGCCCGCGGCGATCCCGGGTGCCGCGATGGGCAGGGTGACCCGCAGGAAGGTCTGCACGGGACCGGCGTACAGGTCCCGGGCGGCCTCCTCCAGACGCGGGTCCATCGACATCACGCGGGCCTTGACCGCGACGACGACGAAGCTGAGGCAGAACATGATGTGCGCGATCAGGATGGTCCAGAAGCCGAGCTGGGCACCCATGTTGAGGAACAGGGTGAGCAGCGAGGCCGCCATGACGACCTCGGGCATCGCCATCGGCAGGAAGATCAGCGAGTTGACGGTGCCGCGCGCGCGGAAGCGGTAGCGGACCAGCGCGAAGGAGATCATCGTGCCGAGGACGGTGGCGCCGACCGTCGCCCAGACGGCGATCTGGAGGCTGAGGGACAGGGCGCCGCACATGTCGGCGACCCCGCAGGGGTCCTTCCAGGCGTCCGTGGAGAAGTGCTGCCACTCGTAGTTGAAGCGCCCCTTCGGCCTGTTGAAGGAGAACACCGTGACGATGACGTTCGGCAGGAGCAGATAGGCCAGCGTCAGCAGTCCCGCGATGACGACGAGATTGCGCTTGAGCCAGGTGACGACGGGCATTTAGACCAGGTCCTCCGTCCCGGACCGGCGGATGTAGAGCGTGACCATGGCCAGGATGGCGGCCATGAGGATGAACGAGAGGGCCGCCGCCGCCGGATAGTCCAGGATGCGCAGGAACTGCGTCTGGATGACGTTTCCGATCATGCGGGTCTCGGTGGAGCCGAGGAGTTCGGCGTTCACGTAGTCACCGGCCGCCGGGATGAACGTCAGCAGCGTGCCGGAGACCACGCCCGGCATGGACAGCGGGAAGGTCACCTTGCGGAAGGTGGTCCACGGCCTGGCGTACAGGTCGCCGGCCGCCTCGTGCAGCCGTCCGTCGATCCGCTCCAGCGAGGTGTACAGCGGCAGGATCATGAACGGCAGGAAGTTGTACGTCAGTCCGCACACCACCGCGAGCGGGGTGGCGAGGACGCGGTCGCCGGCCGTCCAGCCGATCCAGCTGGTGAGATCCAGGATGTGCAGCGAGTGCAGGGTGTGCACGACCGGGCCGTTGTCGGCGAGGATCGTCTTCCAGGCCAGGGTGCGGATCAGGAAGCTGGTGAAGAACGGCGCGATCACCAGCACCATGATCAGGTTGCGCCAGCGGCCCGCACGGAAGGCGATGAGGTACGCCAGCGGGTAGCCGAGCAGCAGGCACAGCACGGTCGCGGCGCCGGCGTAGAGGCCGGAGCGCAGGAACTGCGGCCAGTACTCGGACAGCGCGTCCCAGTAGGTCGCGAAGTGCCAGGTGACCTTGTATCCCGCCTCCAGGGAGCCCTCCTGGACGGAGGTGGAGGCCTGGTAGATCATCGGCAGCGCGAAGAAGACGATCAGCCAGAGCAGGCCGGGCAGCAGCAGCCAGTACGGCGTGAACCGGCCGCGCCTGCGCGGGGGCTTTTTCTCCGGCCCCGCGGGGGCCAGCGGCGGGGGCGCCTCGGTGAGCGTCGACATCAGGCGGCCGCCTCTTCCTCGGTGCCCGCGTCGATGTCCTGGGCCGCGTCGAGGCCGAAGGTGTGGGCGGGGCTCCAGTGCAGGACGACGTCCGCGCCGGGGACCAGCCGGCCGTCGCGCTCGACGTTCTGGACGTACACCGCGAGCTCGGGGCACACCGCGCTGTCGATCACGTACTGCGTCGACACGCCGATGAAGCTGGCGTCGGCGATCTTGCCGGTGACGCGGTTGCGGCCCTCGGGGATGGTGCCGGCCTCGTCGGCGTGGGTGAGGGAGATCTTCTCCGGGCGGATGCCGACCAGCACCTTCCCGCCGGCCGTCGTCGGGGCGGAACATCGCGCCTCGGGCAGCACCAGCTTGCCGCCGCCCGCCCTGAGCACGATGTCGTCGCCGCGCCGGGTGTCGACCTCGGCCTCGATGAGGTTGGAGGTGCCGAGGAAGTTCGCGACGAAGGTGGTGCGCGGGTTCTCGTACAGGTCGGCGGGCGAGCCGAGCTGCTCGACGCGGCCGCCGTTCATCACCGCGACCGTGTCGGCCATGGTCATGGCCTCCTCCTGGTCGTGGGTGACGTGGATGAAGGTGATGCCGACCTCGGTCTGGATGCGCTTGAGCTCCAGCTGCATCTGGCGGCGCAGCTTGAGGTCGAGGGCGCCGAGCGGCTCGTCCAGCAGGAGCACCTTCGGGTGGTTGATCAGGGCGCGGGCCACGGCGACGCGCTGCTGCTGGCCACCGGAGAGCTGGTGCGGCTTCTTGCGCGCCTGCTCACCCAGCTGGACCAGCTCCAGCATCTCCTCGACCTGCTTCTTCACGCTCTTGACGCCGCGCCGGCGCAGGCCGAAGGCGACGTTCTCGAAGATGTCCAGGTGCGGGAAGAGGGCGTAGGACTGGAACACGGTGTTCACCGGGCGCTTGTACGGCGGCAGGTGCGTGACGTCCTGGTCGCCGAGGTGCACGGTTCCGGAGGAAGGTTCCTCCAAGCCGGCGATCATGCGCAGGGTGGTCGTCTTGCCGCAGCCCGAGGCGCCGAGCAGGGCGAAGAAGGAGCCCTGGGGCACGGTGAGGTCCAGCGGATGTACGGCGGTGAAGGAGCCGTAGGTCTTGGAGATACCGGAGAGGCGGACGTCGCCGCTGTTGTCTGGTGTCGTCTTCATCGTCGTCACGCCCCTGTGAGCTTCGCGAACTTACCTTCGTAGGCCGTCTCTTCCTTCTGGCTCAGGGAGCGGAAGGCGTGGGACTTCGCCTGCATGGCCTTGTCGGGGACGATCAGCGGGTTGTCCGCCGCGTCTTCGTCGATCTTCGCAAGGTACGGCTTCACCCCGTCGACCGGCGTCACGTAGTTGATGTACGCGGCGAGCGCGGCGGCCTGCTCGGGCTCGTAGTAGAAGTCCATGAGCCGCTCGGCGTTCGTCTTGTGACGGGCCCTGTTCGGGACGCACATGTTGTCGGTCGACGTCATGTAGCCGCTGTCGGGGATGACGAAGTCGACGTCCGGGCTGTCCGCCTTGAGCTGGACGACGTCACCCGCCCAGGCGATGCACGCCGCGAAGTCGCCCTTGGTGAGGTCGGAGGTGTAGTCGTTGCCGGTGAAGCGGCGGATCTGGCCCTTGTCGACGGCCTTCTGCAGGCGGGCGATCGCCGCGTCGTAGTCGTCGTCGGTGAAGTTGGCCGGGTCCTTGCCCATGTCGAGCAGGGTCATGCCGACGGAGTCCCGCATCTCCGACAGGAAGCCGACGCGCCCCTTGAGCCTGGGGTTGTCGAGCAGGTCGGAGACCGACTTCACCTCGACGCCGTCCAGCGCCTTCCGGTTGTAGGCGATGACGGTGGAGATGCCCTGCCAGGGGTAGGAGTAGGCCCGCCCGGGGTCCCAGTCGGGGTTGCGGAACTGGGACGACAGGTTGGTGTAGGCGTGCGGCAGGTTGGACGGGTCCAGTTTCTGGACCCATCCGAGGCGGATCAGCCGGGCGGCCAGCCAGTCGGTGAGGACGATGATGTCGCGGCCGGTGTCCTGCCCCGCGGCGAGCTGCGGCTTGATCTTGCCGAAGAACTCGTTGTTGTCGTTGATGTCCTCGGTGTACTTGACCGTGATCCCGGTCCGCTTGCGGAAGGTCTCCAGGGTGGGGTGGTGCTTGCCGCTGTCGTCGACGTCGACGTACTCGGTCCAGTTGGAGAAGTTCACCACCTTCTCCCGCGCCGAGTGGTCCTGGGCGGAGGTGCCGCCCTGGCTCTTGCCCGCGGCGGGGATCCCGCAGCCGCTCAGCGCCCCGAGGCCGCCGGCCGCGAGCGCGCCGCCCGCGGAGGCCCGCAGCAGTGACCGGCGGGTGAGCGCCGCACGGCCGTTGCGCAGGCTGCGCCGGATGGCGGCCACTTGCGGCGGGGTCAGGCGGTCGGGCTCGTACTGCTCCATGCGCGTGGTGCCCTTTCGGGAAGGATCGGCCTGGTCAATGGCCTGGTCGGTCTCTAGCGGTCCCCGAAGATCGTGCGGTGCCAGTCCTTCCTCGCCACCGCCGTGTTGTCGAACATTACGTGCTTGACCTGCGTGTATTCCTCGAAGGAGTACGACGACATGTCCTTGCCGAAGCCGGAGGCCCGGTAGCCGCCGTGCGGCATCTCGCTGATGATCGGAATGTGGTCGTTGATCCAGACGCATCCCGCCCTGATCTCGCGGGTGGCGCGGTTGGCACGGTAGACACCGCCGGTCCACGCGGAGGCGGCGAGGCCGTAGGGCGTGTCGTTCGCCAGCCGAATGCCCTCATCATCACCGTCGAACGGCAGGACGACCAGTACGGGACCGAAGATCTCCGACTGGACGACCTCGCTGTCCTGCGCCGCGTCCGCGATCAGGGTGGGCCGGTAGTAGGCGCCGCGCGCGAGGTCCCCCTGGGGGGCCTCGCCGCCGGTGACCACGCGCGCGTAGCCCCGCGCCCGGTCCACGAAGGCGGCGACCCGGTCGCGGTGGGCGTGCGAGATCAGCGGCCCGAGGTCGGTGCCGGGGGCGAACGGGTCCCCGAGCCGGACGGTCTCCATCAGCGCGGCCGTCCGCTCCACGAACGCCTCGTACAGCGGGCGCTGCACGTACGCGCGCGTGGCGGCCGTGCAGTCCTGCCCGGTGTTGATGAGCGCGCCGGCGACCGCGCCGTGCACGGCGGCCTCCAGGTCTGCGTCGTCGAAGACGACGAAGGGCGCCTTGCCGCCCAGTTCCAGGTGCAGCCGCTTGACGGTGGAGGTGGCGATCTCGGCCACCCGCCTGCCGACCGCGGTGGAGCCGGTGAAGGAGGTCATGGCGACGTCGGGGTGCCCGACGAGGTGTTCGCCGGCCTCCCGCCCGGTCCCGGTGACGATGTTGACCACGCCGTCCGGGATGCCCGCGTCCGTCGCGGCGCGGGCGAACAGCAGCGAGGTCAGGGGGGTCGCCTCGGCCGGCTTCAGGACGATCGTGTTGCCCGCGGCGATCGCCGGGAGGATCTTCCAGGCGGCCATCTGGAGGGGGTAGTTCCAGGGCGCGATGGATCCGACGACGCCGATGGGCTCGCGCCGGACGTACGACGTGTGGTCGCCGGAGTACTCACCGGCGGACTGGCCCTGCAGATGCCGGGCCGCCCCCGCGAAGAAGGCGGTGTTGTCGACGGTCCCCGGGACGTCGAACTCGCGGGTGAGCTTGAGCGGCTTGCCGCACTGCAGGGACTCCGCGCGGGCGAACTCCTCGGCCCGGTCGGAGAGCACGGCGGCGAACCGGTGCAGGGCGTCCGAGCGCTCGCCCGGCGTGGCACCGGCCCAGCCCGGGAACGCCTCGCGCGCGGCGGCGACGGCCGCGTCGACGTCGTCGGTACCGGCCAGCTCGTAGGTGTACACCTCCTCGCCGGTGGCCGGGTCGACCACGGCGTGGCGGCGGCCCGAGGTGCCCTTGGCCGGCCGGCCGGCGATGAACTGCGCGCCGTCGGCGAAGCGGTCCTGCGCGGGGAATCGTTCCGGGGTGGCGGTGCCCGGGTTGTGCATGTCGCTCTCCTCCGCCGTACGCCCCGTTCCGGGGGTGGGTGGCGTAGCTCCAGCTCGATTTGAGTGCCGATCCTGACAGAGGGACAGGACTCCAACAAGTGATTCCGTTGTTGCCTTTTGGTTACGCGACGGAATCTGTCGACCAGGTGTCGAGTCGGGGCGGAAAAGGGCGGACGGAGTGTCAGTGGTGCGTGCCAGACTCGCGTGCATGGGGAAGATCGACGGGGTGGAAGCCCTGATCAGTGAGGTCCGGGCGGGGTCGCGGGTCAGGTACCTGCACTTCTGGGGACACCGGCCGCGGCCGGACGGGCGCATCGGCGCGAGCTGTCTGAGCCAGTGGTGGCCCGCGCCGTTCGCGGTCGACGGAGTGGAGTACGCGACGGCGGAGCACTGGATGATGGCCGGCAAGGCCCGGCTGTTCGGCGACGCCGAGGCGGAGCGCCGGGTGCTGGCGGCGGCGCATCCCGCCGAGGCCAAGAAGGCGGGGCGGCTGGTGCGGGGCTTCGACGAGGGGGTGTGGGAGCGGGAGCGCTTCCGGATCGTCGTGGAGGGCAGCGTGCACAAGTTCGCCGCCCACCCCGACCTCGGGTCGTTCCTGCTGGGCACCGGAGACCGGGTGCTGGTGGAGGCCAGCCCGCTGGACCGGGTGTGGGGCATCGGCCTGGCGGCGGACGACGAGGCGGCCTGGGATCCGGAGCGCTGGCGGGGGCTGAACCTGCTGGGGTTCGCACTGATGGAGGCGCGCGAGCGGCTGGCGGGGGCGGGGGCCTGAGCGCCACGCCGCTTCGGCCGCCGGGCCCGCACCCGGCCGCGCTCCGGTCACCGTCCCGCCGCGGCCGCGCTCCGGCCGCCGCCTCGGGCGCTCAGCCGTACATCGCGATTCAGCCGTACATCGCGATTCAGCCGTACATCGCGAATTAGCCGTACATCGCGAATTAGCCGTACATCGCGATGGCGAAGGCGAACAGCACGGCCACCAGGACGATTCCGGCGGCCCCGCAGATGATGCCGGCCAGGGCCACGCCCGGGTTGGTCGCTTCGCCCCGGCGGGCCTTCGCCTTGCCCACGGCGCCGAAGATCACCGCCAGCACGCCCAGGACCAGGGCGATCGGCCACAGCAGGAAGCCGACCGCGGAGATGATGCCCAGCACCAGCGAGGCCGTACCCATGCCGTTGCTCGGAGGCGGCTGCATGCCGGGCCAGCCGTAGCCGCCACCGGGGTAGGGGGCGAGGCCGTACGGGGCGTGCGGCTCGCCCGGGTAGCCGTGGGCCGGGGCCGTGCCCGGGTAGCCGTACGGCAGCCGGCCGGGGCCGTCGGGGGCGATGGGCGGCGGGGGCACCGGCTCGGTCGCCCCGTGCGGGACGGCGGGAGCCGCGGGCGGGGCGAACGGGTTCGCCGGCGGCGCGAAGGGGTTCGCGGAGTTCGCGTGGGGCGCGGAGAAGGACGCGGGGGGTGCGAACGGGTTCGGCTGCGGGGCGGGGGACACCGGGGGTGCGAAGGGGTTCGGCTGCGGGGCGGAGGCGGCCGGAGGCGCGAACGGGTTCGGCTGCGGGGCGGAGGCGGCCGGAGGCGCGAACGGGTTCGGCTGCGGGGCGGGAGCGGGGGGCGTGGGTCCGGCCGCCGGGCCCGGGCTGGCCCAGGGGGCGGGTACGGCGTCGGCGGGCCCGGCCGGGGACGCCGGAAGCGAGGTCAGCGTCTGCTGATCGTGGACGTCGCGGACGGAGGCCGGGGCGGGAACCGCGTCCGCGGCCGGGGCGGGGGCCGGAACCCCGGCCGGTGCAGGGGCCGGTGCAGGGGCCGGTATCTCGGCCTGCGCCGGCATCTCGGCCCGCGCCGGTATCTCGGCCCGCGCCGGTATCTCGGCCCGCGCCGGGGCCGGAATCGCGGCCTGGGTCCGCTCGTGTCCGGGCGCCGCCCCGGCCGTCCGCTCGCCCGCGTCCGCGGAGCCCACCGTGTCCGCTGCGTCCACCGAGCCCGCGGAGCCCACCGTGTCCCTCGCGTCCCCCGAGTTCGCGGAGCCCACCGTGTCCCCTGCGTCCGCCGCCTTCGGCGCGCCTGCCTTGTCCAGGGAGACCGGGGACGTCCCGGACCGGTGTCCGGCGGCCTGCTCCCCCGGTGTGGCCTGCGGCGCCTCGTCGGACATGGTGAAAGAACCCTCCTGCTGGACGTCCCGTCATGCTACGGGCCGGGCGGGACACCACGGCCCGGGGCCTACGATGATCCCGCGCCACCGATCAGCCGATCACCGCGCCCGGACCCGGAACCCGGACACCGGGCGCCCGTCCCGGGGAGGCCCCCTTGACCGACAGCTCCGTACCCGCCACCGGCACCGCCGACCGCGATCTGCGCACCTTCATCGCCGGGCTGCCCAAGGCCGAACTGCACGTCCACCACGTCGGCTCCGCCTCCCCCCGCATCGTCTCGGAACTGGCCGCCCGCCACCCCGACTCCAAGGTCCCGGCCGACCCCGAGGCCCTGGCCGACTACTTCACCTTCACCGACTTCGCGCACTTCATCGAGGTGTACCTGTCGGTCGTGGACCTCATCCGCACCCCGGAGGACGTCCGGCTGCTCACCTACGAGGTGGCCCGGGACCTGGCCCGGCAGCAGGTGCGGTACGCCGAGCTGACCATCACCCCCTTCTCCTCCACCCGGCGCGGGATCGAGGAGAAGGCGTTCATGGACGCGATCGAGGACGCCCGGAAGGCCGCCGAGGCCGAGTTCGGGACCGTACTGCGCTGGTGCTTCGACATCCCCGGCGAGGCGGGTACGGAAGCCGCCGAGGAGACGACCCGGCTGGCCACCGACGACCGGATCCGTCCGGAGGGCCTGGTGTCGTTCGGGCTCGGCGGCCCGGAGATCGGCGTGCCCCGGCCCCAGTTCAAGCCCTACTTCGACCGGGCCATCGCCGCCGGTCTGCGCTCCGTCCCGCACGCCGGCGAGACCACGGGTCCCGAGACGGTGTGGGACGCGCTGAACGAACTGCGCGCCGAGCGCATCGGCCACGGCACCAGCTCCGCGCGGGACCCCGAACTGCTCGCCCATCTCGCCGCCCACCGCATCCCGCTGGAAGTGTGCCCGACCTCCAACATCGCCACCCGCGCGGTGCGCACCCTGGACGAGCACCCGATCAGGGAGTTCGCGCGGGCCGGGGTGCTGGTGACGGTCAACTCCGACGACCCGCCGATGTTCGGCACCGACCTGAACAACGAGTACGCGGTGGCCGCCCGGCTGCTCGACCTGGACGAGCGGGGCCTGGCCGGTCTCGCGAAGAACGCCGTGGAGGCGTCCTTCCTGGACGACGCGGGCAAGACGCGGATCGCGCGGGAGATCGACGCGTACACCACCGCCTGGACGGCCTCCTGACCCGGACACAATGGGGGCCATGCAGACCCTGACCGCCGTGGCCCACCGCGGCGACCCCTACCGTTTCCGCGAGAACACCCTCGACTCGCTGCGTTCCGCGCTCGACCAGGGCGCGGACGCCGTCGAGATCGACGTACGGCTCACCCGTGACGGCGTGCCCGTGCTGCTCCACGACGACACGCTGCGGCGGCTGTGGGACGTCGACCGGCCGCTGCGCGCGCTGTCCGCCGATGAGTTGCGCGGGCTGACGGCGGGCGGTGTGCCGACGCTGGCGCAGGCGCTGGCCGCGACCGGTGACAGCCGGGTGATGGTGGACCTGTGCGGGCGGGTCGACCGCCGGACGGTCGAGCGGACCGTCGACGTGGTCCGGCAGAGCGGGGCCGGGGACCGTGTGTACTGGAGCGCGGGCGCCGAGGCGATGCTCGCCGTGCGTGCCGCCGACCCGGCCGCCGAGATCGCCCTGACCTGGACCACCCTGGCCCCGCCCCGGCCGGCGCTGCTCGCCGCCGTCCGCCCGCGCTGGCTCAACTACCGCTTCTCGCTGGTCGGCCGGGAACTGGCCGCGCGGATCCACCGCGACGGCTGTCTGCTGTCCGTGTGGACCCCGGACACCCGCCGTTCCATGCGCAGGCTGGTGGACGCGGGCGTCGACTCGATCACCACCAACCGGATCGACGTCCTGCATGCCCTGCGCTCGGAGCAGGGCCGGCGCCCGTAGGGGTTCCCCCGGGGCAACTCCCTGACCCGGCAAGGGAATCGATCAGGGACGGACAGGGGTCGCGAGCCCTCCTCGGTGATGATCCGGGGGACTGTGCGGCGACGGAGGATGATCACACAGCGTCACCCGATCCTCCCGAGGAGCTCCTCATGCGCCGTAGCGCCCGTTCCACCCTCGTGGCCGCCGGTCTCGTCGCCGCGCTGGCCGCCGGCCCGCTGGCCGTACCCGCGTTCGCCGCGTCCGACCGGCCGGCGGCGGGAGCGCCGGCCTCCCCGGCGGCCGTGCCGACGGCCGGCCCGGACGCCGAGGCCCTCGCCGCCGCGATCGCCGGACTCCCCGACCACGACGCCACCGCCGCCCTGCTCCGCGTCGGCGGCGACGGGACCTGGCGCGGGACGGCCGGGGTGCGGGACGTCGCAACCGGGGCACCGGCCCTGGAGAACGGACGCTTCCGGGCCGGGTCGGTGACGAAGGTGGTGACCGCGTCGATCGTGCTCCAGCTGGCCGCGGAGGGCCGGATCGACCTGGACGGGACCGTGCAGCGGTATCTTCCGGGCCTGCTCACCGAGGACTTCGAGCCGATCACCGTACGGCAGCTGCTCAACTTCACCAGCGGCCTGCGTCCGGGCGCCTCCCTCGGCGACACGGTCGAGGAGGGCTACCGGCACCGCTTCGAGACGCTGACGCCCCGCCAGGTCGTGGCGGACTCGGTCGCACGGGGCCCTGCGTACGCGCCGGGCACGCGGCAGACCTACGGCAACATCCACTACACCGTGCTCGGCATGCTCATCGAGAAGGTGACCGGCGACTCGTACGCGCACCAGGCCGCGGTGCGCATCTTCCGGCCGCTGGGCATGCGGCACTCGTCCTTCCCGGCCGGCGCGGACCCGCGGATCCACGGGGCGCACAACCGCGGCTACGACTGGATCGACGGCGAGCTGGTCGACGTGACCGAGTGGAACATGTCGGACCGCTGGGCGGTCGGTGACCTGATCTCGACCACCGCCGATCTGGAGCGGCTGCTCGTGGGGGTGTTCCGCGGCCGGGTGGTGCCGGAGCCGCAGCTGCGGGAGATGTTCACGCTGCCCGACGTGCCGGGGGCGCGGTACGGCGCGGCGCTGGAGCGGCTGGAGGTGAACGGCAGGGTGGTCTGGGGCAAGACCGGCTCCCGCCCGGGCTACGCGACGGTGATCGGCGCGACCCGGGACCTGTCCCGCACCCTGGTGTACTCGGTCGAGTCCACCGACGCCAAGAGCGACGGCCTGGCCGTCGCCCAGCGCTTCGCGTTCCCCGCGTTCAACCGCTGACGTCCGCCGGTTCAGCCCGCCGTGACGGGGGCCGGGGGCGCGGCCGGTACGCCGAGCGCCTCCAGCCGCTTGATCTTCTGCCGTACGACGTACAGCGGCACGGCCCCGAAGACCCCGAAGGACATGTCGATCAGGCTCCACCAGAAGGGGATACCGCGGACGGGTCCGCAGACGAGGGCGAGCGGGATGATCCCGGCACACGCGATCATCCCGAACTCGACGACCCAGATGTTGCGGACGGGGTCGCGGTAGGGGCCGTAGAAGGCGACCGCGATGACGAGGTGGGCGAAGGCCAGCCAGTCGGTTCCGTACAGGACGAAGGGGTATTCGGCGTCGACGGTGTCCAGCCCGTTCCGCACCCGCGTGATCCAGTCCATCAGTCCCGGCAGGTGCTCCGGCACGGACAGCGCGCGCAGCGCGCTCTCGGTCCAGCGCAGTTCGTGCACCAGCGGGAACGCCGTGGCCCCGCTGAGCACGAGGCACACGACGAAGACGGCCAGCCAGACGCGGATGCCCTTCAGCAGGGCGGCTCTGTCGCTCATGGGACGAGCGTACGCCTGGAGTTGAACATGTTCAAAACTGGTTCCAGTGCAGCACCTGCTCCCGGGGGATGCGGGGCGCCGGCCGGAAATCGGTGCCGAGGGTGTACGCGACGGGAATGAGCGCCGCCTGCATCACGTCCTCGTACGGGATGCCGAGCACCCGGGCCGACTCCCGCTCGTCGACGAGGTTGCCGGTGGTCCAGCAGGTGCCGAGCCCCCGGGCGCGGGCGGCGAGCATGAAGCTCCACACGGCCGGCAGGACGGAGCCCCAGGTGCCGGCCTGGCGCAGCACGGGCGCGCCGTCGGTACGGCCCTCCACGCACGGGACGACGAGCGCCGGCACCTCGTGCAGGTGCGCGTACAGGTGCGCGGTCCCGGAGTAGACGCGGTCCATCCGCGCCACGCTCGCCCGTCGCACGTCCCGCTCCGGCAGCGGCTCACTGGCGCCGGGCGTGGCGACTCCGGCGCGCCACACCTCCGCCAGGGCGGCCCGCCGGTCCGGGTCGGTGACGACGACGAAGTGCCAGCGCTGCCGGTTGCGTCCGCTGGGCGCCTGCACGGCCAGGTCCACGCACTCCTCCAGCAGTCGGCGCGGCACCGGGCGGGTGAGGTCGAGGCGGTGGCGGACGGCACGGGTGGTGGACAGGAGCTGGTCGGAAGAGAGGCCGAGAGTCATGCGTTGACCCTGACGGGCGGTGCCGTGCGGCGCCAACGCCCGGCTTTCACTGGGTGGAAGACCACCGCGAGACACCTGGAGAGCGGATGGCCGAGAGCGTCGCCGGGCGGGTCCTGTCCGTGCTGGACGCGTTCGCGGACGCACCCGGCACGCTGCGCCTGACGGAGATCGCCCGCCGGGCGGGGCTGCCCGTGCCGACCGCGCTGCGCATGGTGCGGGAACTGGTGGCCTGGGGCGGGCTGGAGCGGGCGGCCGACGGTTCGTACCGCCTCGGCACGCGCCTCCGTACGCTCGGTGCCGCCGCGCCCTGTCCCCGTGGCCTGCTGGACGCCGCCCTGCCGGCCCTGCGCGCCCTCGCCGCGCGCACCGGCGGGCACGCGGACGTGGTGATCCCGGCGGACGGCACGGCCCTGTGCCTGGTCACCGGCGAACGCCTCCCCCTGCACGCCACGGCCGCGGGCAAGGTGCTGCTGGCCCACGGTCTCGGCACCGCCCCGGCGGACGGCCGCGGGACGCCGGACACCGGCACCGTCGCCACCACCACCGGCACCGCGGATACCGCCGACACCGGCACCGCGGATACCGCCGACACCGGCACTGCCGATACCGGCGGCGCCGGCGGTGGTCGGCTCGTCGGCGGGCGGCACACGCCCTACACCGTCACGGCCCGGGGCGCGCTCGGTGCCCAGCTGGCCCGGATCCGGGCGACCGGGCTGGCCGAGGCGCACCAGGAGTACCGCCTCGGCGAACTCTCCCTCGCGGCCCCCGTCCTCCGCGACGGCACCGCCCTGGCCGCCGTGTCCCTGACGGCCCGTACGACCGTCCGGCCCGACCGCCTGGCGCCGGCCGTACGACAGGCGGCGGCGGCGGTGAGCCGGGCGATGAGCGGCTGACCCGTCGAGGTACGGCACGCCGGAGCGCGCAACGGCCGGAGCACGGAACGACGGCCGGGCGCCGGTCGCGGAACGACGGAGCACGGAACAACGGAGCACGGAACGACGGAGCACGGAACGACGGAGCGCGGAACGGCGGTCGGGCGCCGGTCGTGTCAGAGTCCCGCGATCCTGTTCCACCGCCGGGCGAACTCGGGCCGCTCGGTGGAGGAGATGTCCCGGGCGACGGCCAGGCGGCGCCGCATGCCCGAGTCCGGGAAGATCAGGGGGTTGCCGGCGAGGGCCGCGGTGTCCTTGTCCTTCGAGGACGCCAGCACCTCCCTGGCCGCCGGCACCGGGCAGACGTAGTTGACCCAGGCGGCGAGCCGCGCGGCGACCTCGGGGGCGTAGTAGTAGTCGATCAGGCGCTCGGCGTTGGCCTTGTGGCGGGCCCGGTCGGGAATCATGAGGGAGTCCGACCACAGCTCGGCGCCCTCCTCGGGGACGACGAAGCGGATGTCGGGGTTGTCGGCCTGGAGCTGGATGACGTCGCCGGAGTACGCCTGGCAGGCGAGGACGTCGCCGCTGACCAGGTCCTTGGTGTAGTCGTTGCCGGTGAAGCGGCGGATCTGGCCGCGGTGGACCTCGCGTTCCACCCGGTCGCACATCCGGTGGAAGTCGTCGGCGGTCCACCGCGTGATGTCCACGCCGTCGCCCTGCATGAGCAGGGCGAACGCCTCGTCGAGACCGGACAGCAGCGTCACGCGGCCCTTGAGGTCCTTGGCCCAGAGGTCGGAGACACGGTGTATCTCGCGGCCCAGTGCGCGGCGGTTGTAGGCGATGCCGGTGATGCCCGACTGCCACGGGACCGTGCAGCGGCGGCCCTCGTCGAAGGCGGGCGAGCGCAGCAGCGGGTCGAGGTACCTCGCCACGTTCGGCTGGCGGGCGCGGTCCATCTCCTGGACCCAGCCCAGCCGGACGTACCGGGCGCACATCCAGTCGCTGATGACGACCAGGTCGCGGCCGGTGGGCCGGCGGTTCATCAGCGCCGGGCTGATCTTGCCGAAGAACTCGTCGTTGTCGTTGATCTCCTCGACGTAGTCGACGGAGATCCCGGTGCGCCTCTGGAACCCCTCCAGCGTGGGCCGCCTGCCGGGGTCGTCGTCGGCGGTGTCGATGTAGAGCGGCCAGTTGGCCCAGGTCAGCTTCTTTTCGGCCGCGGACAGGTCGGTGCCGGCCCGGTCACCGGGCTCGACGTAGGCGGCGGGCACCCCGCACCCGGCCGGCGCACCGAGCGCGGCGATGCCGCCGAGGGCGGCGAGCAGGGTACGGCGGGACGGCGGAGGCTTGCGGGAAGAAGTCTGGGACACCCCGGAAGCTTGCCGTCCCGCCGCGGGAGGAGACAATCGACGCCGTGTCGAGCGGGGCCATGCCCGCCCGACACCCTGTCGATCACGGCCCGGGGCGCGGGGAACCGGACAGCCGGCCCCCGCGCGCCCGCGGCCGGAAACGCGTCCGGCCCTGCGGAACCTCAGCCGTCCAGCGAGGTCATCACGTGCTTGATGCGGGTGTAGTCCTCGAAGCCGTACGCCGACAGGTCCTTGCCGTAGCCGGACTTCTTGAAGCCGCCGTGCGGCATCTCGGCGACCAGCGGGATGTGGGTGTTGATCCACACGCAGCCGAAGTCGAGCTTCTTGGACATGCGCATGGCGCGCCCGTGGTCCTTGGTCCACACGGAGGACGCCAGGGCGTACTCGACGCCGTTGGCCCACTCCACGGCCTGGTCCTCGTCGGTGAAGGACTGGACGGTGATGACCGGGCCGAAGACCTCGTTCTGGACGATCTCGTCGTCCTGCTTCAGGCCGGAGACGACGGTCGGGGCGTAGAAGTAGCCCTTGTCGCCGACCTGCTGGCCGCCCGCCTCGACCTTGGCGTGGGCGGGGAGGCGCTCGATGAAGCCGGCTACCTGCTTGAGCTGGTTCGGGTTGTTCAGCGGGCCGAAGAGCACGTCCTCGTCGTCCGGCAGGCCGGTCTTCGTCTCCGACGCCGCCTTCGCCAGCGCGGCGACGAACTCGTCGTGGATGGACTCCTGGACGAGGACGCGGGTGGCGGCCGTACAGTCCTGGCCGGCGTTGAAGAAGCCCGCCACGGAGATGTCCTCGACCGCCTTGGCGATGTCGGTGTCCTCGAAGACCACGACCGGGGCCTTGCCGCCCAGCTCCAGGTGGACGCGCTTGAGGTCCTTGGAGGCGGACTCGGCGACGGACATGCCGGCGCGCACGGAGCCGGTGATGGAGGCCATCGCCGGAGTCTCGTGCTCGACCATCAGGCGGCCGGTGTCACGGTCGCCGCAGATGACGTTGAAGACGCCCTTGGGGAGGATCGAGCCGATGATGTCGGCGATCAGGACGGTGGAGGCCGGGGTGGTGTCCGAGGGCTTCAGGACGACCGTGTTGCCGGCCGCGATCGCCGGGGCGAACTTCCACACGGCCATCATCATCGGGTAGTTCCACGGGGCGACCTGCGCGCAGACGCCGACCGGCTCGCGGCGGATGATCGAGGTCATGCCGTCCATGTACTCGCCGGCCGAGCGGCCTTCGAGCAGGCGCGCGGCGCCCGCGAAGAACCGGATCTGGTCGACCATCGGCGGGATCTCCTCGGAGCGGGTCAGCCCGACCGGCTTGCCGGTGTTCTCCACCTCGGCCGCGATCAGCTCCTCGGCGCGCTCCTCGAAGGCGTCCGCGATCTTCAGCAGGGCCTTCTGCCGCTCCGCCGGGGTGGTGTCCCGCCAGGCGGGGAAGGCGCGGGCGGCGGCCTCCATGGCGGCGTCCACGTCCGCCTGTCCGGACAGCGGCGCGGTCGCGTACGCCTCACCCGTCGCGGGGTTGACCACCTCGGTGGTCCGTCCGTCGGCGGCGTCCCGGAACTCACCGTCGATGTAGTTGCGCAGACGACGCAGCTCGGTGCTCACTGCCGGCCTCCTGGTCTGGTTCGTGCTGTCCGATCACTGAGACACCCACCCTAGTCGCCGGACCCACGTTTTCAACACCCCCGACGCCGTCACATCTGCGAAATCCGCAAGCCGTGGTCTCCGAAACAACGGATTTCATCGATCGGGCCTTGCAAAACTATCGAGACGTCGTGCACAGTGGGGTCGTGGCCAGTCGAAGCGCAGACCAGAGGGACTCGTCCCGCGAGTCCAGGAACGGCAACAGTCCCCAGCTGGACGCCGTTTCCCTCGCCATCATCCAGCAGCTCCAGGAGGACGGCCGCCGGCCGTACGCCGCGATCGGCAAGGCCGTGGGCCTGTCCGAGGCGGCCGTGCGCCAGCGCGTGCAGAAGCTGCTGGACCAGGGCGTGATGCAGATCGTCGCCGTGACGGACCCGCTCACCGTGGGCTTCCGCCGGCAGGCGATGGTCGGGATCAACGTCGAAGGCGATGTCGAGTCGATCGCGGACGCGCTGACCGACATGTCGGAAGTCGAGTACGTGGTGATGACCGCGGGCTCGTTCGACATCCTCGCCGAGATCGTCTGCGAGGACGACGACCACCTGCTGGACGTCATCAACAAACGCATCCGGGCGCTGCCCGGGGTGCGCTCCACCGAGAGCTTCGTCTACCTGAAGCTGAAGAAGCAGACCTACATGTGGGGAACCCGATAACCCGTGAGGACCCGATAACCGTGAGCAGCAAGGACCTCAGCCGCACCGCGTACGACCACCTGTGGATGCACTTCACCCGCATGTCCTCGTACGAGAACTCCCCCGTGCCGACCATCGTCCGGGGTGAGGGCACCTACATCTACGACGACAAGGGCAGGCGCTACCTCGACGGTCTCGCGGGTCTGTTCGTGGTCCAGGCCGGACACGGCCGCACGGAACTCGCCGAGACCGCCGCCAAGCAGGCGAGCGAGCTCGCCTTCTTCCCCGTGTGGTCCTACGCGCACCCCAAGGCCGTGGAGCTGGCCGAGCGCCTCGCGAACGAGGCCCCGGGCGACCTCAACAAGGTCTTCTTCACCACCGGTGGCGGCGAGGCGGTCGAGACCGCCTGGAAGCTCGCCAAGCAGTACTTCAAGCTGACCGGCAAGCCCACCAAGTACAAGGTCATCTCCCGCGCGGTCGCCTACCACGGCACCCCGCAGGGCGCCCTGTCCATCACCGGCCTGCCGGGGCTGAAGGCCCCCTTCGAGCCGCTGGTCCCGGGCGCGCACAAGGTGCCGAACACCAACATCTACCGCGCGCCGCTCTTCGGCGACGACCCGGAGGCCTTCGGCCGCTGGGCCGCCGACCAGATCGAGCAGCAGATCCTCTTCGAGGGCCCGGACACGGTCGCCGCGGTCTTCCTGGAGCCCGTGCAGAACGCGGGCGGCTGCTTCCCGCCCCCGCCCGGCTACTTCCAGCGGGTCCGCGAGATCTGCGACCAGTACGATGTCCTGCTGGTCTCGGACGAGGTCATCTGCGCCTTCGGCCGCCTGGGCACGACCTTCGCCTGCGACAAGTTCGGCTACGTCCCGGACATGATCACCTGCGCCAAGGGCATGACCTCGGGTTACTCCCCGATCGGCGCCTGCATCATCTCCGACCGCCTGGCCGAGCCGTTCTACAAGGGCGACAACACCTTCCTGCACGGCTACACCTTCGGCGGCCACCCGGTCTCCGCGGCGGTCGGCCTCGCCAACCTCGACCTGTTCGAGCGCGAGGGCCTCAACCAGCACGTGCTCGACAACGAGGGCGCCTTCCGCTCCACCCTGGAGAAGCTGCACGACCTGCCGATCGTCGGCGACGTCCGCGGCAACGGCTTCTTCTACGGCATCGAGCTCGTGAAGGACAAGGCGACCAAGGAGTCGTTCAACGACGAGGAGACCGAGCGCGTCCTGTACGGCTTCCTCTCCAAGGCGCTGTTCGACAACGGCCTGTACTGCCGTGCCGACGACCGCGGCGACCCGGTCGTCCAGCTCGCCCCGCCGCTGATCTCCAACCAGGAGACCTTCGACGAGATCGAGCAGATCCTGCGCGCCACCCTCACGGAGGCGTGGACGAAGCTCTGACCATCCGACCGGGTGGTCAACACCGGCCCCGGTGTCGTTCGTTCGAGTGAGAACGACGGCCCGGGGCCGTGTGCTGACCGGCCTCCCCGTGACGGCTGCCTAGCGTTCCAGTGACCGATCGGCCGAGCCTTCGTTCCCCCGCACGAGGGATCAGGCACGGGACAACGGATCAGAACCGAGGTGTACGCCCATGGAGGCCCCGCCGGACAACGACGTGCTCTGGGCACGCTCCCTGCACTTCACGCACCGCGACGGCTCCCCCGGCCTCGGCGGGGTCTCGCTCGGCGTACGGGAAGGCGAGATCCTGGCCGTCAGCGGCCCGCGCGGCAGCGGCAAGACCACGCTGCTGCGCTGTCTGTCCGGCCTGGTGCCGGTGCGCACCGGCGAGGTCTGGTTCAACAGCGCCCCCGTCCACACGCTCGGCCCGATGGCCCGCGAGCGCCTGCGCCGGGACCGCTTCGGCTGGATCGACCCCGAGCCGGTCCTGGTCCCCGAGCTCAACGTGTGGGAGAACGTCGCCCTCCCCCTGATGCTGCGCGGCACCGGCCGCCGCCGGGCCAGGGCCGCCGCGCTGGAGTGGCTGGAGCGGCTGGACGTCGGCGACCGGACCCGCAAGCGCCCGCAGGAGCTGCGGCAGGCCGAACGCCAGCGGGTCGCCATCGCCCGCGCGCTGGCTCCCGGCCCCGCGGTCCTCTTCGCGGACGAGCCCACGGCGACCCTGCACCGCGCCGACCGCGCCCATGTCCTGCGCACCCTGACCACGGCCGCCCGCTCGCACGCGATCACGGTCGTGCTCGCCACGCACGACGCGGAGATCGCCGCCCTCGCCGACCGCACGGTGACCCTGCTGGACGGGCGGCGCGTGCACACCGTGCACCTGCCGGACGCCCCCGACGCGGAAGGCCGGGCCGCGTGCTCGCTGTCCGTCTGACCCGCGCCGCCCGGCCCGCCGTCCAGCTGCGCCGCCTGCTGGTGGCCGTGGCCTCGGCGGGCACCGGTTTCCTGCTCCTGTCCAGCCTCGGCCACGCCCTGGACCACCCCGATGAGCCGGGCGCCGCCGCGCTGCGCCTGGCCTGGTGCGCGGTGCCGCTCGCCGCCACGGTCCACTTCGCGCTCGCGGTCGCCCGCACCGACCCCGGCACCCGGCCGCGCCCCGGCCTGTCCGCCGTGGGCCTGGGCCCGGCCCGCCTCATGGCCGTCTCCGCCCTGACGACGGCCCTGTCCTGCGCCCTGGGCTCCCTGCTGGCGCTGCTGTTCTTCCTGCACCTGCGCGGCGATCTGACGGGCCTGCCGTTCGACGGCGCGGCGACCGACTTCCTGGCCGCGGACCAGCCCCTGCCCGTCCCGGCGGCCCTGACCCTCCTCGCCCTGACGCCCGCGGCCGCCTCGGCCACGGTGGCCCTCGCCCTGCGCCCCCGGGACCCCCGCCCGGCACCCCGCGGCCCGCGCGGGTTCGGCCGCTTCGGGGCGTACCACTCCGCTCCGGCGAAGGAGACGTTCGGGGCCTACGGGAGGTTCGGATCGCGCTTCGGCGGACGGGTCCCGGCCGGTGTGACGGCAGCGGCCGAGCCGCGCCTCACGGGCGGTCCCGCCCATATGACGGCAGCAGCCGATCAGCGCCTCACGGGCGGTCCCGCCGGTGTGACGGCAGCGGCCGGCCGGGGTGCCACGGGCGGTCCCGCCGCCGGGGCGGCTGCCGGTCCGGCGGCGGACGGCGTCCCGGTGGCGCCGGGCGGCGCGGTCCGTGACGCGGCCGCGGACCCGGACACCGGCCCGGCCGACGGAACCGGTGCGGCAGACCGAGCCCGTGCGGCAGACCGAGCCGGTACGGCAGACATGACCGACCTGGCCGGCCTGGCCGGCCTGGCCGGCGCGGGCCCCGCCGCTCCCGAAGGACCGCCCGCCGGTCTCCCCTGGGGCGTGGCCCTCCTCACCGCCGGCCTCGCCGCGCAGGCCTACGCCGGCCGCTCCGTCCCCGCCGCCGCCGCCGCCGTACTCCTCGGCTGGCTGCTCACCGGCGCCGGCCTGGTCGTGGCCGCCCCCGGCCTCGCCCACCTGTGCGGCCGGCTCCTCCAGTCCGCCCGGCCGGGAGCGCTCCGGCTGCTCGCCGGGCGGGTCCTGATGACGGAGGCCACCCGGATCGGCCGCCCCCTCGGCGTGGTCTGCGCGGCGGCGTCCGCCGGGTACGCCCTGACCGTCCTCCGCGACGGCCCGGCCCCCGCCTCCGGCCCGCTCACCGCCCTCGGCGCGCTCGTCGTCGCCGGCTGCACGGTCGCCACCCTGTTCACCGCGGCCGTGGAGACCCGCCAGAGCCGCGCCGAGACCACCGCCGCGCTGCTCCGCCTCGGTGCGCCGGCCGGCATGCTGCGTGGGGCGGCCGCCCTCCGCGCGGCCGCGCTGCTGGCCCTGTTCGGCCCGCTCACGCTGCTGGTCGCCGCCCTGTCGGCACTGCCCCTGGACCGCTGACCGCCGGTCCGGGAAAACCCCCGTCGGTCACCGATGAGTCCGGGGCGGGCCACCGGTCTACCCATCGGACGCGATCAACCGCGCACGACCCCGACGGGAGAGGCCCGCATGTACCAGCAGATGATTTTCGTGAACCTGCCCGTGAACGACCTCGACGCCTCGAAGAAGTTCTTCACGGAGCTGGGCTACACGATCAACCCGCAGTTCAGCGACGAGAAGGCGGCTTCCGTCGTGATCAGCGACACCATCGTCGCGATGCTGCTGACCAAGCCGTTCTACGCCACCTTCACCAAGAAGCAGATCGCCGACGCCACGACGACCAGCGAGGTGCTGGTCTGTCTGAGCGCCGAAAGCCGCGAGAAGGTGGACGAGCTGGTCGACAAGGCGATCGCGGCCGGTGGCACCGAGAGCGGCCGGACCCAGGACCACGGCTTCATGTACGGCCGTTCCTTCGACGACCTCGACGGGCACACCTGGGAGGTCATGTGGATGGACCCGGCGGCGATCCAGGGCTGACCCCGCGGGACTCCGACGTCCGTGTCGCCAGGGGCGGGTGAGGCCGGCACCCGCCCGGCCCGGCGCGCAAACGTCCGGGCGGTTAATAAGCGAGCAAAGTCAACGGCCGTTGACGGCCGACGCGTTGACACTGCTCGCGGAGCGCTTATAAACCTGTGAGCCTCCCGGGGGTGCTGGGGCCTCACCTCTTCCGTCGTCCCGTATCCCCGTCACCCCCCGCAATTGCACTCTGTAAAGGACAAACGTTGTCCATCACTCGCCGTAGCGTGCGCCGTTCCGTGAGCGTCCTGGGTGTCGCCTCCGGGTCGGCGGCTCTGGTACTGGGCCTGACCGGCTCCGCCCTCGCCTGCACCATCAAGGACTTCTCCGCCGAAGCCAAGTGCGACGGCGGCAAGGGCGTCATCGTCGTGACCGACACGGACGCCTCCGCGAAGGACGCCACCGTCAGCGTCTTCCTCAAGGGCGTCGGCGGTGTGGAGACCAAGGTCGGCGAGCAGCCGGTCAAGGGATCCAAGGAGGGCACCGAGGTCACGTTCCCCGAGGACTGGAAGCCGAACGCCACCTACCGGGTTCACATCAAGGCGGACAAGGCGGTCGACCAGGACATCCAGCCGGACCTGGTGACGCCGTCCACCGCCTGCACGACCGAGAGCGAGACCCCGAAGCCGACGGCCTCCACCACGCCGTCGGCCACCCCGTCCCCGTCCGCCTCCACATCCGCGTCCGCCCCGGCCGGCTCGGCGGCCCCGGTCCCGTCGGCCTCCGCGTCCAGCTCGGCCCCGGCGGGCACCGCGGAGAACGCGCCGTCCCCGGCGGTCGGCGACTCCAACCTCGCCGACACCGGTGCCGACTCGAACACCGGCCTGATCGCCGGCGTCGCGGCGGCCCTGGTCGTCGTCGGCGGCGGCGCCGTCTACTTCGGCATGCGCCGCCGGGGTGCGAGCGGGAAGAACTGACCGCGGGGCGCCGGCGTCGGCCCGGTGGCGAGCGCGTCGGGCCGGTGCACGGTGATCAGGGCGCCGGCGTCGGGCCGGTGCACGGTGACCAGGGCGCCGGCGTCGGGCCGGTGCACGGTGACCAGGGCGCGGCGGTCAGTCGAGCACGACCGTTTCGGCCACGTCGAACTCCACACCGACCGAGGCGCCGGCCTCCGGCGCGTCCCGCAGCGCGCAGGCCGCCTCCAGCCGTGGGCCGCCGGCCGGCTGGAGGTGGACCGCCACGTGGGTGCCCTTGAAGGTACGGGCGGACACCGTGCAGGGCAGGCCCCGGTCGGCCGGCACCAGCCGGACCCCGGCGGGCCGGACGAGGAGCGTGCGGTCGCCCTGCGCGGAACCGTCCGGCACCGGCAGCTTGCCCCACGGGCTGTCGGCGGCCGTCCCGGCGACGGTCGCCGGCACCACGTTCTGGAAGCCGAGGAAGCGGGCCACGAACGCGTCGGCGGGCCGCTGCCACACGTCGAGCGGGGTGCCGGACTGCGCGATCCGCCCGTCCCGCATCACCACCACCCGGTCGGCCAGCGCGAACGCCTCGCCCTGGTCGTGGGTGACGGCGAGCACGGTCGTACCCAACCGGCCGAACAGCTCCCGCAGTTCGACCACCAGCCGCTCCCGCAGCGAGCGGTCGAGCTGGCCGAGCGGCTCGTCCAGCATGAGCAGCCGGGGCCGCGGCGCGAGTGCCCGGGCGAGGGCCACGCGCTGCTGCTCGCCGCCGGACAGGGAGGCCACGGCCCGCCGGGCGGCCCCCGGCAGCCCGACCAGTTCCAGCAACCGGCCGACCTCGGTGTCCCGTTCGCGCGCTGCGACGCCGTGCATGCGCAGTCCGAAGGCCACGTTCGCGCCGACGTCCCGCTGCGGGAACAGCTGGTGGTCCTGGAACATCAGCCCGACGCCCCGCTTGTGCGCGGGCACGCCCCGCTGGTCGCGGCCGTCGAGCGACACCCGCCCGGCGTCCAGGGGCTGCAGGCCCGCCACCGTCCTGAGCAGCGTGGACTTGCCGCTGCCGCTGGGCCCGAGCACGCACACCACCTCGTGCTCGGCGACGTCCAGGTCCACCGCGTCGAGCACGGCGCGCCCGCCGAAGCGCACGGTCGCGGCGGCAAGGCTCAGCAGCATCTAGAACTCCCCCGTCCGGTCGGTGCGCAGACGCTCCAGGACCAGCAGCGCGGCGGCGCAGACCACCATGAGAATCGTGGAAAGGGCCATCGCCTGGCCGTAGTTGAGCTCGCCGGGACGGCTGAGCAGCCGGGCCACGGCGACCGGGAGCGTGGGGTTGTCGGGCCGGGCGATGAACACGGTCGCCCCGAACTCGCCGAGCGAGACGGCGAACGCGAAGCCGGCGGCGACCAGCAGCGCCCGCCGTACCAGCGGCAGGTCCACCTCCCGCCACACCCGCCAGGGCGAGGCCCCGAGCACGGCGGCCGCCTCGCGGAGCCGGGTGTCCACCGCGCGCAGCACGGGCAGCATGGTGCGCACGACGAAGGGGGCACCGACCAGCGCCTGGGCGAGGGGCACCAGGATCCAGGACTGGCGCAGGTCCAGTGGCGGCTCGTCCAGCGCGATCAGGAAGCCGAAGCCGACGGTGACGGCGGACACCCCGAGCGGCAGCATCAGCAGCGCGTCGAAGCCGCGCACCAGCCGCCCCGCGTCCCGGCGGGCCAGCGCGGCGGCGGCGAGACCTCCGATCACGACGGCGATGGCGGTCGCGGCGACGGCGTACTGGAGCGAGGTCCACACGGCCTGCACCGGCGCCACCAGGAACACTCCGCCGTCGGCCGCGGTGAGCGCCCGGTAATAGCCGAAGCCGGGCGCGTCGAGCGAGCGCCGGACGAGGACGGCGAGCGGCAGCACCAGGAGCACGGCGATGGTGGCGAGGACCGCGGCGAGCAGCGCCCACTGCCCGGCCCCGCGCGGCCGGCGCGCGGTCGTCCGGGCGTCGACCAGGCGGAGGGCGGTCTCCCGCCGCCGGACCGTCCAGGCGTGCACGGCGAGGATCGCGCCGACGGCGGCGAACTGGACGAGGGTGAGGACGGCGGCCGTGGAGAGGTCGAAGACGTCGGAGGTCTGCCGGTAGATCTCCACCTCGATGGTGGAGAAGGCCGGGCCGCCGAGGATCTGCACCACGCCGAAGGAGGTGAAGGTGAACAGGAACACCATCAGGGCGGCGGCGGCCACGGCGGGCGCGAGCGCCGGCAGGGTGACCTGCCGCCAGGCGGTCAGCCGGGAGGCGCCCAGCATCCGCGCCGCCTCCTCCTGCCGGGGGTCGAGCTGGGCCCACAGCCCGCCGACCGTGCGGACGACGACCGCGTAGTTGAAGAAGACGTGGGCCAGCAGGATCGCCCACACGGTGGTGTCGAGCCGTACCCCCCACAGCTCGTCCAGCAGGCCGCGGTGGCCGACCAGGGCCAGGAAGGCGCTGCCGGCGACGACGGTCGGCAGCACGAACGGGACGGTGACCACGGCCCGCAGCAGCTGCTTGCCGGGGAAGTCCAGACGGGCGAAGACGTGGGCGGCGGGCAGCGCCAGCAGCAGGGTGAGCGCGGTGGAGGCGAGCGCCTGCCAGGTGGTGAACCACAGCACGTGCCGGACGTCCGGCTGGGCCACGACGTCCGCGATCCGTCCCAGCCGCCAGGCGCCGTCCACCTTCAGCCCGCGCGCGACGATCGCGGCCACGGGCCAGGCGAAGAACAGCGCGAAGAACGCGACGGGCAGGGCCATCAGCCCGAGCCGCGCCGCGTTCCCCCGCCGGGTGCCGGTCACTTCAGTACGAGCGACGTCCACGACTTGACCCACTGGTCGCGGTTGGCGGCGATCTTCTCGGGCGCCAGGGTCTCGGGGTCCTCGGCGGCCGGGCCGTACTTCGTGAAGTCGGCGGGCACGGCGGCCCCCCGCGTGACCGGGTAGACGAACATGTTCAGCGGCATGTCCTGCTGGAACTCCCTGGTCAGCAGGAAGTCGATGAGCGCCTTGCCGCCCTCGGTGTTCTTCGCGTTGCTCAGCAGCCCCGCGAACTCGATCTGCCGGAAGCAGGTACCGGTGGCCACACCGGTCGGCGCGGTGCCGGGCCGCTTCTTGGCGTAGATCACCTCGGCGGGCGGGGAGGAGGCGTACGACACCACGAGGGGCCGGTCGCCGCCCGCCTTCCTGCCTTCGGAGGACCCGGAGAACTCCTGGTAGTAGGCCTGCTCCCAGCCGTCGACGACCTTGACGCCGTTGGCCTTCAGCTTCTTCCAGTAGTCCGGCCAGCCCCCGTCGCCGAACTCCGCGGCGCTGCCGAGCAGGAAGCCGAGGCCCGGGGAGGAGGTGGCCGCGTTCTCCGTGACGAGGAGGTTCTTGTACGCGGGCTTGGCGAGGTCGGCGAAGGACCGCGGCGGGGTCAGCTTGTGCTCGCTGAAGTACGCCTTGTCGTAGTTGACGCAGATGTCGCCGTAGTCGACCGGCGTGACCCGGTGCTTGTCCTTGTCGAGCTGGTAGGCGGCACCGACCGTGTCGAGGCCCTTGGCCTCGTACGGCTGGAAGAGGCCGTTGTCCAGGGCGCGGGAGAGCAGGGTGTTGTCGACGCCGAAGAGGACGTCGCCCTGCGGGTTGTCCTTGGTCAGGATCGCCTTGTTGACGGCCTGACCGGCGTCGCCGTCCTCGAGGACCCGGACCTTGTATCCGGAACGCTTCTCGAAGTCCTTCAGGACGTTCTTCGAGACGCTCCACGAGTTGTGGCTGACCAGGGTCACGGTCTTGGTGTCCGCGGAGCCCTTGGTGTCGGACGAGCCGCACCCGGTCAGCGCGGACAGCGCGACGAGGCCGGCGGCCGCGGTCGCGAGGGTCTTGGTGTGCACTGGATGTCCTCCTGGGGGTTGGCCAGGAAGAGACGCGGCCCTGCCCGGGCTCCGCCAAGGAGACCCGGGCAGGGCGCAACAGCTTGAGTGATGACCGAACTTCCTACCCAGAATGACCTGGGCGAGGTTCAGAGGGTCTGCGGCCCTGTCCGCCGCACTCTCAGCGCTGTGGCGCTCCCCTGTCGGAATATGAAGATGTGTGGACCCGGTCAGATTACCGCTCGGTGGCCGCGAGCTGACCACACGCCCCGTCGATCTCCTGGCCGCGGGTGTCCCGGACGGTGACGGGCACCCCGTGGGCCGCGATGGCCTCGACGAACGCCTTCTCGTCCTCGGGCCGCGAGGCGGTCCACTTGGAGCCGGGCGTCGGGTTCAGCGGGATGAGGTTGACGTGTACGGGCTTGCCCTTGAGCAGCCGCCCGAGCCGGTCACCGCGCCAGGCCTGGTCGTTGATGTCCCGGATCAGCGCGTACTCGATCGACAGCCGGCGGCCCGACTTCTCGGTGTACTCGAACCCGGCGTCCAGGACCTCGCGCACCTTCCACCGCGTGTTGACGGGGACGAGGGTGTCGCGCAGCTCGTCGTCGGGGGCGTGCAGGGAGATCGCCAGCCGGCACTTGAAGCCCTCGTCGGCGAACCGGTGGATGGCCGGCACAAGGCCCACCGTCGAGACGGTGATCCCGCGCTGCGAGAGGCCGAGCCCGTCCGGGGCCGGGTCGGTGAGCGCCCGGATGGCGCCGACGACCCGCTTGTAGTTGGCGAGCGGCTCGCCCATGCCCATGAAGACGATGTTGGACAGCCGAGCGGGCCCGCCGGGCACCTCGCCGTCCCGCAGCGCCCGCATCCCGTCGACGATCTGGTGGACGATCTCCGCGGTGGAGAGGTTCCGGTCCAGCCCCGCCTGCCCGGTCGCGCAGAACGGGCAGTTCATGCCGCATCCGGCCTGCGAGCTGATGCACATGGTGACGCGGTCCGGGTAGCGCATCAGCACGGACTCGACCAGCGTCCCGTCGAACAGCCGCCACAGCGTCTTGCGGGTGGTGCCCTGGTCGGTGGAGAGGTGCCGGACGACGGTCATCAGCTCCGGGAACAGCGCCTCCTGCAGCTTGGCGCGCGAACCGGCCGGGATGTCGGTCCACTGCTCCGGGTCGTGCGCGTACCGCGCGAAGTAGTGCTGCGCGAGCTGCTTGGCACGGAACGGCTTCTCACCGATCTCGGCCACAGCGTCCTTGCGCTCGGCGGGCGTGAGGTCGGCAAGATGCCGCGGCGGCTGCTTGGCACCGCGCGGCGCGACAAAGGTGAGTTCTCCGGGCTTGGGCATGGTCTTACCAGTGTCGCAGATCGACTCCGGTGGCCCAGGCCGGAGCGGGGTGGGGGCGGTCACCCGTGGGTACCGGTGGTCAGCATCGGACGGCCCAAAGTAGTACCACCACCAGACTTCGCTGGAAGATCTGCAGCCTTGTCAGCGATTGTTTGATCTCCCGGGCCGAGCCGGCGGGGTGGGTGGGGCTAGTCGTCGGTGTTGTCCGGCTGGGTGGCGTTCGCGGTTCCGCCGCGCTTCTTCGAGGCGCTGCGGGCCAGCTCGCCCGCGGTGAGGGTGACGGTCGCGACGGCGCGGGTCCAGCGCGGGCCGCCGCGCTCCGCCCACACCACGCAGACGCAGCCGCCGACTACGAGCGCCAGGACGCCGAGCAAGAGCAGAATCATGGTCCCCACCTGTGTCGTCGTACCGGAAGCCGCTGTCGTACGGGCAGACGCCGTCCACGGGTGAAAGGTTCCCTCACCAAGCCACGGGCAGGGTGCGCGGTCCGCGGATCAGGCCCCGGCGCTGGAACTCCACCTCCTCGGGCGGTACGGCCAGCCGGATGCCGGGGAAGCGGGTGAGTACGGCGCCGATCATCACCTCCGCCTCCATCCGGGCCATGACGGCGGCCAGGCAGTGGTGCGGGCCGTGGCCGAAGGCGAGGTGCGCGGCGCCCGCGCGGTCGAAGTCCAGGGTGTCGGGGTCGGGGAACACCTCGGGATCGCGGTTGGCGGCGAGGTACGCGTTGTAGACCACGTCCCCCGCCCGGATCAGCCGCCCGCCGACCCGCACGTCCTCGGTGGCGACCCGGGGGATGCCGACGCCGTTGCGGTGCGGGACGTAGCGGAACAGCTCCTCCACGGCCCGCGGCAGCAGCTCCGGCTCGCGGCGCAGCCGTTCCAGGTGGCGGGGGTGGGTGAGCAGCGCGTACATCATCGAACCGCTGTTGTTGCGGACCGCGTGGCCGCCGCTGACCTGGACGGCGGTGGCCAGGGAGATCGCCTCGTCGTCCGTGATCTCGCCCGCCTCGGCCGCCCGCGCCAGCACTCCGGCCAGGTCCTCGCGGGGTTCCTCGCGGCGGCGCCGGAGCAGCTCGGCGATGTGGGCCCGGGTGGCCCGGGCCGCCGCCGCGGCGCGCTCCCCGGACTCGGCTCCGGCGGACAGCAGCGCCTCCCCCGTCTCGGCCCACCGGTGCCAGTCCCGCTCGTCCACGCCGAGGAAGTCCCGGAGCACGGCGAGCGGGAAGGGACCGTGCAGGTGTTCCATGAGGTCGGCCGGTGCGCCGGCGCGCCGCATGCCGTCGAGCAGTGCGGCGGCCCGGCGCTCGGCGAGCGGGCGCAGGCGTTGCATGCTCCGCCCGGTGAACGCCCGGGCCACGACCCTGCGCAGCACGGTGTGCCGGGGCGGGTCGACGTACTGCACGCCCGCCGTCTGCGAGGCCACCGGCACGGGACGCATCGTGGTGACGTCGCGGCCGACCACCTCCTCCCGGGAGAAGCGCGGGTCGGAGGTGACGAAGCGGACGTCTTCGTACCGGGTCACCAGCCATGCGTGCCCGGTGCCGTACGGCAGCCTGATCCGGCTGACCGGTTCGCTGCGCAGCAGCTCGTCCAGGAGCGGGTCGGGGTCGAGCGCGGGCAGATCACCGACGGCCCAGAACCGCACGGGGGGAAGCGGCGCGGCGGCGGACCGGTCGGCCGGGAGGGCGGACCGGTCGGCCGGGGCGGCGGACCGGTCGGCCGGGGAGGCGGACCGGCCGGCCGGGGAGGCGGCTGGGTCGGCCGGGGCGGCGGACCGGCCGGCCGGGGAGGCGGCTGGGCCGGCCGGGGCGGCGGACCGGTCGGCCGGGGAGGCGGCTGGGTCGGCCGGGGCGGCGGACCGGTCGGCCGGGGAGGCGGCTGGGTCGGCCGGGGAGGCGGACCGGTCGGCCGGGGAGGCGGCTGGGTCGAGGGGCATGGGGCACGCTCCCTGCGGCGTCGGCGGCGCGGCACACGCCGTGTGTCCTGTCAGGGAGTCTGCCGCCCGCCGGCCGGGCCCGGCGATTTCTGCTGCGGCATCCGGGGCGGCGTTCCGCTGCCGGGGTCCAGGTGCCGGTGCCGGGTTCAGGTGCCGGGTTCAGGTGCGGGGGCCGGGTTCGAGGTTCCGGGGCCGGGTGCCGGGTTCAGGTGACGGGTGCCGGGTTCCAGGTGCCGGGCCTCGGTACGACACCGGGCCCCCGCCCTTCGCTCAGGACAGGGGCCCGGAAGCCGTACGAGGATCGGCGCGCGGAGGGCCGGTGGCCGCCCGCCTCAGCCGCTGCCGACGAACACCACCAGAAGCAGCCACACCACCGGTGCCGTCGGCAGGAGGGAGTCCAGGCGGTCCATGATGCCGCCGTGACCGGGGAGCAAGGTGCCCATGTCCTTGATGCCCAGGTCGCGTTTGATCATGGATTCGCCCAGGTCGCCCAGTGTGGCGCTGGCCGCGACCGCGAGGCCCAGCAGCAGGCCCTGCCACCAGGCTCCGCCGTCGATCAGGAACTGCATGCACAGCGCGCCCGCGACCATCGCGAAGAGCACCGCGCCCAGCAGGCCCTCGCGGGTCTTGCCGGGGCTGATGCGCGGGGCCAGCTTGTGCTTGCCGAACCGCCAGCCGACCGCGTAGGCACCGGTGTCGCTGACGACCGTCAGCAGCAGGAAGGTCAGCACCCGCCAGGGACCGTCGTCGGCGGCGAGCATCAGCGCGACGAACGTCGCCAGGAACGGCACGTAGAACGCGGCGAAGACGCCGGCCGTGACGTCCTTGAGGTAGTCCTCCGGCGGCTCCGTCATACGCCAGACCAAGACGGCCAGAGCGGTGAGGGCCATGGCGACCCACGCGCCCTCGGCACCGCGCACGTAGCCGGCGACGACCATCGCCGCACCGCCGACCGCGAGCGGGACCAGCGGCGCCTTGATGCCCTTGCGCTCCTGGAGCCTGCTGGTCAGCTCCCACAGGCCGACGACGACGGCGACCGCGACGACGCCGACGAAGACGGCCTTCTCGATGAACAGGGACGCGACGATCAGCACACCGAGTCCGACGCCGACGCCTATGGCCGCGCTCAGGTCACGGCCCGCGCTCTTCTTCTGCGGCGCTGGCGCCGGCTGCGGGACGTCGGGCATGGGCTCCGGGTTCTGGGTCTCGGCCGGGAGTCCCCCGGCCTGGAACGGCTCGTCTCGGAACAGGGGACCACTCAGCCGGGCGGCCCCCCGGTCGTCGTCCTGGTCTCCGCCGTACGCGGGTCCGTCGGGCACGATGGGCATGGGGCGAGTCTGCTGCGCCTCAGGCGCATCGTACGCGGGACCCGCCGGGGCGGCCCCCTGGACAGGCCCACCCCCGGTGGGCCCCCAGTACCCGGCCTGCCCCGCCTGCGGCGGCGCCCCCCAGGAAGAGTCGCTCATCAGACTTCGAGCAGCTCCGATTCCTTGTGCTTGAGGAGTTCGTCCACCTGCGCGACGTACTTCGCCGTCAGGTCGTCGAGCTCCTTCTCCGCACGGCGGCCCTCGTCCTCGCCGACCTCGCCGTCCTTGATCAGCTTGTCGATGGCGTCCTTGGCCTTGCGGCGCACGGAGCGGATGGACACCTTGGCGTCCTCGCCCTTGCCCTTGGCGACCTTGATGTACTCGCGGCGGCGCTCCTCGGTCAGCTCGGGGAACACCACACGGATGATGTTGCCGTCGTTGCTGGGGTTGACGCCCAGGTCGGAGTCGCGGATCGCCTGCTCGATGTTGCGCAGCGCGCTCTTGTCGAACGGCGTCACGACCGCCATGCGCGGCTCCGGCACGGAGAACGAGGCCAGCTGGTTGATCGGCGTCGGGGCACCGTAGTAGTCGGCCACGATCTTGTTGAACATCGCCGGGTGCGCACGGCCGGTGCGGATCGCGGCGAAGTCCTCCTTGGCGACCACGACGGCCTTCTCCATCTTCTCCTCGGCCTCGAGGAGGGTCTCTTCGATCACCACTTGCTCCTGCGTGTCTTGAGTGAGGCCCGGCTGCGGTTCCTTGTCGGCGGCGGCCGGCTGCGTCGCGTCTTCTTCCTGCACGGTTCCCGACCGGCAGGACATTGTCCATCCCCCGGCCTGGGTGCGTCCCGTCCGTCCCCCGGACAGGTGGCGTACCCCGGGCGGCGGGGGTGTGCCGTCAGTCCCGGCTGCCCTGGTCGCCGACCAGCGTGCCGATCTTCTCACCCTTGACGGCGCGGGCGATATTGCCCTCCGCGAGGAGCTCGAAGACGAGGATCGGGAGCTTGTTGTCGCGGCACAGCGTGATGGCGGTGGCGTCGGCGACCTTGAGGTCACGGGTGATGACCTCGCCGTAGCCGAGGGCGTCGAACTTGACGGCGTCGGGGTTGGTCTTGGGGTCGGAGTCGTAGACCCCGTCCACGCCGTTCTTGCCCATGAGCAGCGCCTCGGCGTCGATCTCCAGGGCGCGCTGGGCGGCGGTGGTGTCGGTGGAGAAGTAGGGCATGCCCATACCGGCGCCGAAGATGACCACGCGGCCCTTCTCCAGGTGCCGCACGGCGCGCAGCGGGATGTACGGCTCGGCGACCTGGCCCATGGTGATGGCGGTCTGCACGCGGGACTGGATGCCCTCCTTCTCCAGGAAGTCCTGGAGGGCGAGGCAGTTCATCACGGTGCCGAGCATGCCCATGTAGTCGGAGCGGGCACGGTCCATGCCGCGCTGCTGGAGCTCGGCGCCGCGGAAGAAGTTGCCGCCGCCGATGACGACCGCGATCTGGGCGCCGTCGCGCACGACGGCCGCGATCTCACGGGCGATCTTGTGCACCACGTCCGGGTCGACGCCCAGGCCCCCGCCACCGGAGAAGGCCTCTCCGGACAGCTTCAGCAGAAACCGGCCGCGTACTTTGCCGTCGTCGCTCTTCTGGGCCTTGGTGGTCATGGGGGATCCCGCCTCTTTCACGTGTTGCACATACGAAGAAGGCCATTGCCGATGGGGTTGCTTTTCGCTCCCATGCGCGGCAATGGCCTCCTCGTCAGATCTGCTGCCGTCCGCCCCACGCCCGGGTGTGGCGGTGTGCGCGGACGACTGCTGTCGACCCTATCGGGATTTCCCCGGGGATTTCTCCGTGGGTCGCGCGTCGATCGCGGTACGGACTCAGATGCCGACCTTGATGCGCGAGAAGCGCTTCAGGGTGACACCGGCCTCGTCCAGGACCTTCTGGACCGACTTCTTGTTGTCCAGGGCGTACGGCTGGCCGAGCAGCGTCGCGTCCTTGAAGAAGCCGTTCAGACGACCCTCGACGATCTTGGCGATCGCGGCCTCGGGCTTGCCCTCGGCGCGGGTGGTCTCCTCGGCGATGCGGCGCTCGGACTCGACGACCTCGGCCGGGACCTCGTCCTTGGAGAGGTACTTCGGCGCGAACGCGGCGATGTGCTGGGCGACGCCCTTGGCGACCTCGGCGTTCGGCTTGTCGAGCTCGACCAGGACACCGATCTGCGGGGGCAGGTCGGGCATGGTGCGGTGCATGTAGGCGGTGACGTAGCCGTCGGCGAACTGCGCGAAGCGGTCCAGGACGATCTTCTCGCCGAGGTTGGCGTTGGCCTCGTCCACGAACGCCTGCACGGTCTTGCCGGCCTCGATCTCGGAGGCCAGCAGGGCCTGGAGGTCGGCCGGGTTCGTCTTGGCGACGTGCTCGGCGATGGCCTGGGCCACGGCCTGGAACTTGTCGCCCTTGGCGACGAAGTCCGTCTCGCACTTCAGCTCGACCAGGACACCGGAGGAGTTGTCGTCGGCGATGATGGAGACCACGGCGCCGTTCTCGGCGGAGCGGCCCTCGCGCTTGGCGACGCCCTTCTGGCCCTTGATGCGCAGCGCCTCGACGGCCTTCTCGACGTTGCCCTCGGCCTCGTCCAGCGCCTTCTTGCAGTCCATCATGCCGGCGCCGGTGAGCTCACGGAGCTTCTTGACGTCGGCGGCGGTGTAGTTCGCCATGAGTCTGTGAGTCTTTCTCGAAGTCTGGTTTGGGTCCGCACGGTCGCGACCCACTTGTAGTCGCGGACCGCGTACGTCGTGCCGACCTACGGGTGAACAGCGGGGGCGGAACGCATGTCACCGCCCCCGCTGTCAACGCTGACGGACCGGCGTCAGGCCTGCTCGCCCTCGGCGGCCTTCTCGCCCTCGGCGGCGGCAGCCTCGGCCGGAGCAGCCTCGGCCGGAGCGGCCTCGGCGGCCGGGGCGGCCTCGGCGGCCGGAGCCTCGTCCTTCTTCTCACCCTCGAGCAGGTCGCGCTCCCACTCGGCGAGCGGCTCGCCCGCGGCCTTCTCACCCTTGTCGCCGGTGGCGACGCCGGAGCGGGCGATGAGGCCCTCGGCGACGGCGTCGGCGATCACACGGGTGAGCAGGGTGACGGAGCGGATCGCGTCGTCGTTGCCCGGGATCTTGTAGTCGACCTCGTCGGGGTCGCAGTTGGTGTCGAGGATCGCGACGACCGGGATGTTCAGCTTCCGGGCCTCACCAACGGCGATGTGCTCCTTCTTGGTGTCCACGATCCAGACGGCGCTGGGCACCTTCTGCATCTCGCGGATACCGCCGAGGGTCTTCTCCAGCTTGGCCTTCTCGCGGGAGAGGACCAGCAGCTCCTTCTTGGTCAGACCGGAGGCCGCGACGTCCTCGAAGTCGATCTGCTCGAGCTCCTTCAGGCGCTGCAGACGCTTGTAGACGGTCGAGAAGTTGGTGAGCATGCCGCCCAGCCAGCGCTGGTTGACGTAGGGCATGCCGACGCGGGTGGCCTGCTCGGCGATGGCCTCCTGCGCCTGCTTCTTCGTGCCGACGAACATGACCGTGCCGCCGTGGGCGACGGTCTCCTTGACGAACTCGTAGGCGCGGTCGATGTACGACAGCGACTGGAGCAGGTCGATGATGTAGATGCCGTTGCGCTCGGTGAAGATGAAGCGCTTCATCTTCGGGTTCCAGCGACGGGTCTGGTGACCGAAGTGGACGCCGCTCTCCAGCAGCTCCCGCATCGTGACGACGGCCATGGCCGTATCTCCTCGAATTACTCGGTTGTGCCGCGTCCGCCGGACGGCGGTCGCGCCTGACGCCCGCGGTGCGCCGTGCCACGAAGGACCGAGGGGCGCTTGGTACGAACCGTTGCCGGCTGCCGTACCCGGGCGTGCGAAGTCGACCCGGTGACCCGGATCGCCAGAAGAAGTGTACGGGACCGACGAGGCACCGGGTGACGCCGCTCTCCACAACCGGCGAGTGGTCCACAGGCGCCGGGTCCGTTCGGCGGGGGTGCGGCACGGTGTGCGGCATGCGATACGTGAGCGTGTGGACGGCTCTGCTGCTGGCGTCGGCGGCCACGGCACCGACTCCCCCGGCGCGGGCGGAGAGCCCGCCCCCGGCGCCGCCGCGTGCGGCGCCCCCGGCCGCGGCCGTCGGCCGCACCTGGCCGGTGGGTGTGCGCCCGGCGGTCCTGCGCGGCTGGGAGCCACCGGCCACGGTCTACGGTCCCGGGCACCGGGGTGTGGACCTGGCGGCACCGGCCGGGTCCCCGGTGCGTGCGGTGGCACCGGGCCGGGTCCTGTTCGCGGGGCGGGTGGCGGGACGGGGCGTGGTGTCGGTGGCCCTGACGGGCACGGATCTGCGCACCACCTACGAGCCGGTGCGCCCGTCGGTGGCCAAGGGCGACGAGGTGGCGGCGGGCGGGGCCGTGGGGGTGGTGGAACCGGGCGGGTCGCACTGCGGACCGGCGACGTGCGTGCACTGGGGCCTGCTGCGCGACGGGACCTACCTGGACCCGCTGTCACTGCTCCCACCGTGGCTGCTCGCGAGGGGACCGTCGCGACTGCTGCCGGTGTACGGGGGGCGGGACGCGTAGCGGGGCGCGGCACCACCGCATCGCCCCGCCGCGGCCGTCGGAAGTCACCGTCGCCGAGGAGCCCGACGGCTGCCGGTGTGCGGGTAGCGCCACGCGGCCGGCGCGGCTGGCAGCTACGGCTACGGCTGTTGTGCACGGGTGCGGCGCGCGGGCGGGCCGGCTGCCGCCGTTGTACGGGCAGGTGGCGGCACGCGGCCGGCATGGCTGCTGCTCGGCCGCGGCTGCGGCTGCTCGTGGTCGGGTGCGGCGCGCGGCCGGATACGGCGCGCGCGGTCGGCGCCGTTCAGCCCCGTACGCCCCGCAGGGCCATGGTCACCGCCGCGTCCGTCACCACCGCGGGGTCCTCCGCGGCGCCGAGCTCGATGCGCCGGACCGCCGCGTCCACGACCCCCTGCACCAGCATGGCGGCGAGCCTGGGCTGCGCGTGGCCGAGCTCCGCCAGCGCCTCGACGATCATCGCCACCAGTCCGCCGTGCGCGGCGCGGATCTTCTCCCGGGCGCCCGCGTCCAGCTCGCTCGCGGAGATCGCCACGACCGCCCGGTGCCGCCGGTCCCCGACCAGCGCGAGCTGCTGCCGTACGTACGCCTCGACCTTGCCCTCGGCGGTGCCGGCCCGCTCCATCGCCGCCGCGACCTCCGCCGCCCACACGGGGAAGTCGGCCTCGCACAGCTCCTCGACCACGGCCGCACGCGAGCGGAAGTACTCGTACACGGACGACCGCGCGAGCCCCGTCCGCTCGGCGAGGGCCGGGAAGGTCAGCGCCTCCGTGCCCCCCTCGGACAACAGGGAACGAGCCGCGTCCAGCAGGGCGGCTCGCTGCATCGACCGGTGCTCGGCCACGGAGGCCGCTCGAATCCTTGGCACGTCGACCACTTTACGGACGCGCCCGGGCGAAGGGGAGCGACTCAGCGTCCGAAGCTCGCCAGCTTGGCCCGCAGCTGGAGCACCGACTTGGTGTGGATCTGGCTGACCCGGCTCTCGGTGACCCCGAGCACATTGCCGATCTCGGCGAGGGTGAGCCCCTCGTAGTAGTAGAGGGTGACGACCGTCTTCTCCCGCTCGGGCAGGGTGTTGATCGCCCGTGCCAGGAACCGCCGCAGCTCACGGTCCTCGGCCACCTCCACCGGATTGTCGGCGGCGGTGTCCTCCAGCGTGTCCATCAGGCTGAGCCGGTCCCCGCCCTCGCCGCCGACGTGCAGCAGCTCCTCCAGCGCGACCACGTTGGCCAGCGACAACTGGCTGAAGATGGCGTGCAGTTCGTCGACCTCCATGCCCAGCTCGCCGGCGACCTCGCCCTCGGTCGGGGTCCGCCGCAGCCGTGCCTCCAGGGTGGCGTAGGCGCGCTCGACGTTGCGCGCCTTCTGCCGGACCGAGCGGGGGATCCAGTCCAGCGCCCGCAGCTCGTCGATCATCGCCCCGCGGATCCGGGTGATCGCGTACGTCTCGAACTTGATCTCCCGGTCGATGTCGAACTTCTCGATCGCGTCGATCAGCCCGAACACCCCCGAGGAGACGAAGTCGGCCTGCTCCACGTTGGGCGGCAGACCGACGCTCACCCGGCCCGCCACGTACTTGACCAGCGGCGAGTAGTGCAGGATCAGCTGCTCGCGCAGCCGGTCGTCCCCCGTCGCCTTGTACGACCGCCACAGCTCGTCGAGCGTCGAGGGAGCGGGCGGCCGCACGCTGCCACCGTCGCGGGCGGCTGGGGGGATCGCCGCCCGGTCGGACCCGGAGGTGTGCTGGGGCATTCGTCGCCTTGTGCCGTTCTGCCGTGAAGTGCCGTGAAGTGCCGGGAAGTGGGTGGGGGTGAGGGTGGATGCGGGGAAGTGGGCTGCCTGGGTGAGGTGTCGGTCTGGTGGCGGGTTGGCGTGGTCTGCGCCCACGCTTTCGTGAGCGTAGCGTGACTGGGGAGTCGCGGTGCGCGAACAGCGAGGCACCACCCGTGCGCGGGGCGGTCGCACCGGGTGTGCGGCCGCGCTCCACAGCTCGCTCTGTGTGACCGGCTGGGGTCGCCAACTCCGGGAAAGGCCAAGGGTGTCGGGGGTTCCCCCGGACGGCCGAACACGCTCGGTCAACACGGACGGTGACCGGCCCGGACCGACATCACGGCCTGGCGTGTCAACTTCCAGCCATCGCCGTGTCGTTCGACGTAACCAAGTGCTCGGAGTTCGTACAGTCTCGCGATCGCCTCGTCCGGCGTGGTGCGCGCGCCGAGCGCGATCTCCCCGGCGGGGGCCGCGCGGCTGCCGGGGAGGGCGGCGAGCACGCTGCGGGCGGCCGGTTCCAGCAGGTCACGCGGGAGGACCGGGCCCCGGTGGACCGGTGCCAGCTCACCCATGTCGCCCACGAGCTCGACGACTTCCGTGGCGTCCGTGACGAGCGTGGCCTCGCCCCGCAGCAGCTCGTGCACACCGGCGGAGAGGGAGCTGGTGACGGGGCCGGGCACGCCCATCGTGAACCGGCCGAGGCGCTGCGCGGCTCGTGCGGTGGCCAGGGAACCGCTGCGACGGGCGGCCTCCACGACGACGGTTCCCCTGGTCAGCGCGGCGATGACGCGGTTGCGGAGGATGAACCGGCTGGGTGTCGGATGGTCGCCTGGCGGCAATTCGCCCACCACCAGTCCCTGCTCCGCGATCCGGCCGATCAACGCTGCGTGACCGCGCGGGTAGGGCTGGTCGACGCCGCAGGCCAGCACGGCGACGGTCGCGCCGCGGGCGGCGAGGGCGCCTCTGTGGGCGGCCCCGTCGATGCCGTAGGCACCGCCCGACACGACGACCCAGCCGCGCTCGGCGAGGGCGGAGGCGAGGGTGGCGGCCGTGTGGGTGCCGTACTCGGTGCAGGCGCGGGCACCGACGAGGGCCACGGACCGCAGTGCCCACATGCGCAGACTGGGCCGGCCGCGCACCCAGAGTCCGAGGGGGCGGGCGTCGCCGAGGTCGTCGAGCTGTCCGGGCCACTCGGTGTCACCCGGGCACACGAACCGGGCCCCCGCGGCCCGGGCCAGCGCGAGGTCCCGCCGCGGGTCGGCCCGCCCGGCCCGCGCGACGAGACCCGCCCACCGGGTCCCGCTCACCCCCGGCAGCGCCGCCCCGCCGCACGTCAGCCTGCGCACCACCTCCCCCACCCCGAACTCCCGCACCCACCGCCCACCGACCTCGTCCCCCGGCTCGACCACCCGCCCGAGAAAGACCCGGCCGAGCAGTTCACCGCCGGGTTCACCGCCCTCGGCGCCCTCGGCGCCCTCGCTGCCCTCGCTGCCCCCGGCGTCTTCGGCGACTCGGGTGTCTTCGGCGTATTCGGCGTCTTCGGGTTCCGGGTGACTCGCCCGCGATCCACTCATCCGCCGCCCGTCATCCCTCATACGCCGCCTCCCGTCGTGGCCGCGTCACGCCGTCCGGCCGCCCGGCACGGTGGTGTACCGGGCGGGCTCGCGCTCCCGCGGGCACCGACGGCGGACCGCTCGCCGAACCCCGTCTTGGCCGCGTCGCGCCCTCCGGCCGCCCGGCACGGTGGTGTTCCGGGCGGGCTCGCGCTGCCGCGGGCGCCTACACCGGGTGCCCTGCCGGGCCCTGCCAGGGGCCGGTCGTCGCCGGGGCCCGCGCGGCGGCGGGCCCTGTCGCCGCTCACCTGCCGATTCCTTCCAGGAGCGCACCGCGGCGGACGCCGGTGCGCAGTTCCAGGGCCCAGTTGACGTCGTTCGCCGAGGGCCGGTCGCGGCCGCCGAGGTCGGCGAGGGTCCAGGCGACCCGGAGGACGCGGTCGAGGCCGCGGGCGGTGAGCAGGCCGCGGTCCAGGTCCTCCTCGGCCTTGGTGAGCGCTCCGGGCTGCACGTGCCAGCGGGTGCGCAGTTCGTGCCCGGGGACCTCGCTGTTCGTGCGCCAGGGCAGTCCCTCGTAGCGTCGGGCAGCCCGTTCCCGGGCGAGCCGGACACGGTCGGCCACGACGGCCGTCGGCTCTGTACCGGTATGCATCCGCAGCAGCTCGGCCCTGGCGACCGGCTCCACGGTGACCCGCAGGTCCACTCGGTCCATCAGGGGGCCCGAGAGCCGGGCGCGATAGCGCTTGATCGAGGACGGCCTGCACTCGCAGATGTCGTCGCCTCGTCCGTGCCGTCCGCACGGGCACGGGTTGGCGGCCAGGACCATGAGGAATCTGGCCGGCATCCGCAATATCCCCGCCGCTCGGGCGATCACCACGTGGCCGGACTCCAGCGGCTGGCGCAGTGCGTCGAGGACGCTGCTGTGGAATTCGGCGGCCTCGTCCAGAAAAAGCACCCCGTGGTGAGCCAGGGACGCCGCGCCGGGCCGTGGCAGACCGTTGCCGCCGCCCACGAGCGAGGCCATGGTCGCGGAGTGATGAGGTGCGCAGTACGGTGCCCGGTCGACCAGGGGATGGCCGGCGGGGAGCAGGCCGGCCACCGAGTGGACCGCCGTGACCTCCAGGGACTCGGTCCGGCTCAGTTCGGGCAGGAGCCCGGGGAGCCGCTCGGCGAGCATCGTCTTGCCGGCGCCGGGCGGGCCCTTGAAGAAGACGTGGTGCCGGCCGGCCGCCGCGACCTCCAGCGCCGCCCGCGCCATGTGCTGACCTGCGACGTCGGACAGGTCGGGGGTGTGCCCGCCGGCGGCCCCCGTGCCCAGCCCGGACCCGGGCAGGGCGAGACCGGCGAGGAAGGGGTCGGGGCGGATGTCCCCGGGCACGGGCTCCTCGTCGGGCACCGGTTCGTCGGTGAGCACGGCGATCAGTTGGCGCAGGCTTCGTACACCGAGCACCGACACGCCCGGCACCAGTGAGGCCTCGGGCACCGCCGACTCGGGGACGACGACCTGTTCGTATCCCGCGTCGGCCGCGGCGAGGACCGCCGGCAGGATGCCCCGGACGGGCCGGACCCGGCCGTCCAGGCCCAGCTCTCCGATCATGACGATGTCGGCGAGCACGCGGGGGTCGATCCGCTCGGCCGCGCCGAGGACCGCCGCCGCGACGGCCAGGTCGAAGCCGCTGCCGCTCTTGGGCACGGACGCGGGGCTCAGACCGACGGTGAGTTTCTTCGACGGCCAGGCCGCGCCCGAGTTCACCACCGCCGCCCGCACCCGGTCACGGCTCTCCGTCAGGCTCTTGTCGGGGAGGCCGACCAGGGTGAAGGCCGCTACGCCGGGTTCGAGGTCGGCCTGGACCTCGACGACCACGCCTTCGACGCCGGCCAGGGCCACCGAGCACGTACGGGCGAACGCCATTCAGGCCACCCCCCGTGCGTGCTCGACGGCCGGGGCGCCGCGCAGGGGCAGGAGGACGCCGACGAGGTCGATGCGGACGCCGCCCGGCGGTGCGCCGCCGTGGGCCTGGATCCAGTGCTCGGCGAGTTCCCGGAGCCTCGCCGCCTTCTCGGGGGTCACGGCGGCCATCGGGTGTTCGTAGCCACCGCCCCGGCGGGTCTTCACCTCGCAGACGACGAGCGCGTCACCGTCGCGCGCCACGATGTCGATCTCGCCGGACCGTCCACAGCGCCAGTTGCGCTCCAGGATCGTCATGCCGGCCTCGGCGAGCCGCCGGGCGGCCAGGTCCTCGCCGTACCTGCCGAGTGCCTCTCGTGCGTTCATGTCGGCACCACCTCCGGCGCCAACCGTCACGCATCCCGCCCCAAGTTGTTGATCTTGGTGCACTACCCGGCGGTTGTGGAAAACTCCTTCACCCGGGCGGGTGGCGTCAGCCGCCCGGCAGCTCCAGGTCGCTCTTGTTGAGCTCCTCGATATTCACGTCCTTGAACGTGAGTACCCGGACCTGCTTGACGAAGCGAGCCGGCCGGTACATGTCCCAGACCCAGGCGTCGGCCATGGTCACCTCGAAGAACACCTCACCCTGGACCGAGTGCACCTGCATCTCGTAGTCGTTGGTGAGGTAGAAACGCCGCTCGGTCTCGATCACGTATTTGAACAGACCGACGACATCTCGGTACTCCCGGTAGAGCTTCAGCTCCATCTCGGTCTCGTACTTCTCGAGGTCCTCGGCGCTCATGGCATGTTCCCCTTCAGCCGTGCGATCCCCCCATTGTGCGCCAGTTCCACACGCCCTCAGACGATTTCCGTGTCGAGGGTCACGGGCCTGGCCGGGGGACCTTCGACGAGCAGCGTGCGCAGCAGCTCGGCGAGTCTGGTCGGATACACCGTCTCATGTGCCCGGGTCAGTTCCCGACACGTCCACCAGCGCGCTCCGGCGACACTGCGCCGTTCCAGTTCCGTCAGCGCCGTCGCGGCGGTGACCGTCTGCGTCGTACGGGCCAGGTAGTACCACTCGTCCTGGTCCCAGCGGCGGCCCGCGAACGGGAACGAGCACCGCCGCCGCCAGAGCACGGGGCCGAGTTCGACGTCGGTGATGCCGGTCTCCTCGGCGAGTTCCCGCAGCGCGGCCTCCTCGCGCGTCTCGTCGCCTTCGACACCGCCACCCGGCGTGAACCACCAGTCGTCGGCCGGGTCGTCCGGCTCGTGGCCGTGCAGGAGCAGGATGCGGTCCGCGGGGTCGAGGAGCACGACCCGGGCCACCTTCCGCAGACCGCCCCCGCCCTCACCCCCGGACGACTCCACGGCCGCCTTCCGCGATGCGCCCCCGCCCCCGGACGACTCCTCGGCCACCTTCCGCGATGCGCCCCCGCCCTCGGACGACTCCTCGGCCGGACGCGCGGTGTCAGCGGGCACCGGCCGCCTCCGGGCGGGCGGTGCGGGCGCGGGAACGGCTCACGCGGGCGGCGATCGGGCCGTAGGCACCGCCGCCGAGGACCAGGACCGCGCCGGCCACGACCAGCACCTCGATCACGGGCAGCGGACCGGGTGCGGAGAGGGTGCCCAGCGTCTCGAAGCCGGTGGGGCGCTCCAGCATGCCCTTCCAGGGCCAGACGACGGCGTCGACGCGGGCCGAGACGGCCCTGCGGGAGACGGTGCCCTGGGCCGCGTCCGTGAGGTGGGCGGTGGAGTCGAGCGAGCCCTGGCGTTCGTCGCCGAGGAGGAAGAGACGGCCCTCGGGCACGGTCACCGTGCCGAAGTTCTTGATCCCGGCCAGGCTGCCCTCGGGAAGGTACGGCTCGTCGATCCGCTTGCCGTTGACGGTCAGCTTGCCGTCGGTGCAGCAGGCGACGGTGTCGCCGCCGACCGCGACCACGCGCTTGACCACCTTGGCGTTGTCGACCCAGGTCTTGTCCTCGAAGACGACCACGTCACCGCGGCGCACCTCGTCGCCGTCGACCCGCTGGGCCAGAACCCGGTCACCGGCGTCGATCGTGGGGGTCATGGAGCTGGTGGGCACGGTGTACGGGCGGTAGACCACCGCTCCCCAGGCGAAGCCGCCGAGGAACAGCACCAGGCCCAGCGCCACGGCCAGTCCGGACAGCCGCTGCCCGAGACGGCCGCCGCCGGCCCGTGCCGTACCGGTGCCGCCGCCCTGCGGGGCCGTACGCGTCATGCTCTCGCCACCCATGGATCCGCACCCTACCCGGCGGTACCGGACGGGGGCAGTCCCTCTTTCCGCGGGGACGCCGGTTCCACGTCCCGCGACGGCCTCCTCGCGGACGGCTGCGGGCAGGACCCACGGCGGCCGGGCCGGAGCCGGGCCGGGGCCGAGCCGCCGCGCCGCACCGCGCCGCACCGCCCCGCGCCGCCCCCGAGCCTCAGGTCAGCGGCGGTCGCCGGACGGCTTGCGCGCGGCCTCGGTGTCGAGCCGGTGCGGGCGCCTGCGCCGCCACACCGCCACCGGCAGGAGCACGGCGAGGGCCGCGCCCTGCGGGGCCGTGGTCAGGGACGCGGCGGCGGAGGGCTGCTGGTCCAGGCCGGGCTGGTCGAAGGTGTCCGGGACCGGCAGGGTGCCCCAGCGGTTGATCGGCCAGGCCTTGACGATCGCACGGCCGACGACCTTGTCGACCGGGACCATGCCGTGGTTCTTGTCGGACTGGTTGTAGCGGGAGTCACGGGAGTTCTGGCGGTGGTCGCCCATCACCCAGATGTGGCCCTCGGGGACCTTGACCTTGAACTGACCGCCCTGGTCGTCCACGCTGCACGGCGTGTTGCCCGGGTAGACGTACGGCTCGTTCAGCGCCTTGCCGTTGACCTTCAGCGGGCCGCTGCCCTTGCACTCGATGGTGTCGCCACCGACCCCGACCACCCGCTTGATCAGGTCCTTCTCCTCCGCGGACGGCATCAGGCCGATCCAGCTGAGGACCTTCTGCACCGGGTTCGGGTTCGGCGTCGGCTCGCCCGCCAGCCAGTTGTCGGGGTCGTGGAAGACGACGACCTCGCCGCGCTCGGGCTCGGAGCCGAACCACGGGGTGAGCTTGTCGACCAGGACGCGGTCGCCCTGCTGGAGGGTGTTCTGCATCGAGTCGGAAGGGATCGAGAACGCCTGCACCAGGAACGTCTTGATCAGCAGCGCCAGGACCAGCGCGATGCCGATCAGGATCGGCAGCTCCTTCCAGAAGGAGCGCGCCTTCCCCGGCCGGAGCGCCGCCGCGCCCGCGTCCGGGCCGTCACCGACCGCTCCCTGCTCGCCCTCAGGCGTGTCCTCGTCGCCCGCGGCCCGGTCATTCCCGGAGGTCATGGCGCCGTCCGGTACGGGAACGTCCGGTTCCACAGGGTGCCCGCGGTGCTCCTCGCCGTCGTGTCCCGACCGTGCGCCAACCGCCACATCCCCCACGCCAACTCCTAACTCTGTGCCGCCGCCTGCCCCGCATACGACGCAGGCCCACCACTCCCATAACGAGCGGGAGTTCCGCAGGGGTCGGGAGGTGGGTCGTTCCGTTCGGATCCTCGGAGGCAACCCTATGCGACGGCCGGGGAGCAGCGGCCGTCCCCGGCGCCGAGTCGCCGACGCTTGCGAAGGTTTTAGGTTCTTCCAGGCGCGTCCAGTGGCCGACCGGCCAGCCGATGAGCATGGCCCGGCCGACCACCGATTTCTCGGAGACCGTGCCGCCGTAGGGCGTGTTCTGGTGGAAGCGGGAGTCGGCGGAGTTGCCCCGGTGGTCGCCCATCACCCACAGCCGGCCCTCGGGGACGGTGATGTCGAAGGGCATGGTGGACGGGACGTCCCCCGGATAGAGGTAGTCGGCTTCGGCGAGCGGTACGCCGTTGACGGTCACCCGGCCCTGGGCGTCACAGCACTTGACGTGGTCGCCGCCGACCCCGATGACCCGCTTGATCAGGTCTTTCTCGTTGTCGGACGGCAGCAGTCCGATGAAGGTGAGCCCTTCCTTGAGCTGCTTGACGACGACCGGGTCGTTCTTCTTGGCCGTCTGCTCGTCCTTGAGCCAGCCGCCCGGGTCGTGGAAGACGACGACGTCCCCCCGCTCCGGCCTGGAGCCGAACCACGGGGTGAGCTTGTCGACCAGCACCCGGTCGCCGATCCGGATCGTCTGTTCCATGGACCCGGACGGGATCACGAACGCCTGGACCAGGAAGGTCTTCAGGACGAGCGCTATCAGGACGGCGACGCCGACCAGCAGGGGGATCTCCCGGACGGCCGACCGCCTGCGCTTGCGCTTCACCTTGCGCTGGAGTTTGCGCCGCTCCGCGCGCGTGCGGCCGCCGCCGGGCGCGGAGGTGCGGCGGACCCCGGTAGGCAGCAGGTCCTCGGCGGGCGTGGCGGGCGCCCCGCGCGGTTTGCCGCGGTTACCCATGGGCGCCCTCCGCCGGGGCGGCGGGCACGCGCGCGTAGGCGGGCGGCCGGGTCAGGCGGGTCGAGTGGCGGTACGGCCACACGATCCAGTCGGCCCGGCCGACGACGTCACCGACGGGGATCATGCCGCCGCCGGGCGAGCCGAGGTGGTCGCGGGAGTCGCTGGAGTCGCTGCGGTGGTCGCCGAGCACGAACAGGCGGCCCGACGGTACGACGACGTCGAAGGGCACGCTGGAGGCAGTGTCCCCGGGATAGAGGAACGCGGTCTCGTCGACCGGCCGGCCGTTCACCTCGATCCGCCCCTTCTGGTCGCAGCAGACCACGTGGTCTCCCCCCACCCCGACCACGCGCTTGATGTAGTCGGCGTTCCCGAAATACCCGGTGCCGTCGAACACAATCACATCGCCGCGGCGTGGCTGAGCACCGAAACGGTACGCCAACTTGTTTACGAGAACGCGGTCCCCGATCCTCAACCCCCGCTCCATGGATCCGCTCGGGATCTGGAACGGCTGCACCACGAACGCGTTGAGGAGCAGCAGGAACGCCAGGCAGACGAAGACGGTGAGGGTGATCCGGCCGCCCGGCAGCCACTCGGTGATCCGCGGCACCAACGCAAAACGCGACCGGCCCTCCTGCCCCGGAGTACCGGGGTGGGAGGAGCGGTCGCGTTCCGTCGGCTGTGCTTCGGTGTCCATCGGAGCAGGATGCTATCCCGCTCCGGTGTGGATCCCGGAGAGCGCTCAGTTCTCGCGCTTCTCCTTGATCTTCGCGGCCTTGCCGCGCAGCTCACGGAGGTAGTACAGCTTGGCGCGGCGCACGTCACCCCGGGTGACCAGCTCGATCTTCTCGACGATCGGGGTGTGCACCGGGAAGGTGCGCTCGACGCCGACGGAGAACGAGACCTTGCGGACCGTGAAGGTCTCGCGGACACCGGAGCCCTGGCGGCGGATCACAACGCCCTTGAACTGCTGCACACGGGAGCGGTTGCCCTCGATGACGCGGACGTGGACGTTGACGGTGTCACCCGGGCGGAAGGCCGGGATGTCGCTGCGCAGCGACGCGGAGTCGACGGAGTCGAGCAGGTGAGACATTTCGTCTGCTTTCTTCGCTGATGCCACAGGTCATCAACGGGAACTAGAGGTTCAAGAGGACTGCCGTGCGGGTCGGTGCGGGCGTCGTGTCCCCCTGTGGCAGGGGCGCACGCCGGACGGGCGCACAACAGCGGTCTATTCTTCCACGCCCGCGGCCCGGCGCCAAAATCGGCCGTACGGCTTCCCGTCCGGGTCCGGTTCCCAGCCCAGGATCGAGAGCATCTCGCGGTCCTTCTTGTCGAAGGCGCCGGGGTCGCAGCGCTCGATCAGGTCGGGCCGGTTGGCCGTCGTACGCTTCAGGGCCTCGTCGCGGCGCCAGCGGGCGATCTTGCCGTGGTGGCCGCTGAGCAGCACCTCGGGGATGTCCCGGCCGCGCCAGACGGGCGGCTTGGTGTAGACGGGCCCTTCGAGGAGGTTGGCCATCGCGCCGGGGGCGAAGGAGTCGTCGCGGTGCGACTCGGCGTTGCCGAGCACACCGGGCAGCAGCCGGGCGACGGCCTCCGTGACGACGAGTACGGCCGCTTCGCCGCCGGCGAGCACGTAGTCGCCGATGGAGACCTCGTAGACGGGCATGCGGGTGGCGTACTCGTCGGTGACGCGCCGGTCGATGCCCTCGTAGCGGGCCGGGGTGAAGATGAGCCAGGGGCGTCCGGACAGCTCGACGGCCAGCTCCTGGGTGAAGGGGCGGCCGCTGGGCGTGGGCACGATCAGCGCCGGGCTCCGGGCGCCGGTCTCGTAGCCGTCGGCGAGGACCGTGTCCAGGGCGTCGCCCCAGGGGTCGGTCTTCATGACCATGCCGGGGCCGCCGCCGTACGGCGTGTCGTCCACCGTGTTGTGCCGGTCGTACGTCCAGCCGCGCAGGTCGTGCACGTGCACGTCCAGCTGCCCGCGCGCGCGTGCCTTGCCGACGAGCGAGACGTTCAGCGGTTCCAGGTACTCGGGGAAGATCGTGACGACGTCGAGGCGCATCAGCTCTCGTCCCCGGAGTCTTCGCGGGCCGACGCGATCTCCGCGCGGTCGTCGATCAGGCCCGGCGGGGGCGCGATGACCGCCTTCTGCTCCGCCAGGTCGATCTCGGTGACGATCTCCTCGACGAAGGGGATCAGCACCTCGGTGCCGTCCGGGCGCTCGACGATGAACAGGTCCTGGGTGGGCAGGTGCGAGATCTCGGTGATCCGGCCGACCTCGGTGCCGTCCTCGGTGACCACGTCCAGGTCGATGAGCTGGTGGTCGTAGTACTCGTCCTCGCCCTCGGGCAGTTCCTCCGGATCGACCTCGGCGATCAGGAGGGTGTTGCGCAGGGCCTCGGCGGCGTTGCGGTCGGTGACGCCCCGGAAGCGCAGGAGCAGGCGGCCGCTGTGCACGCGGCCCGTCTCGATGGTGAGCGGTCCCACGCCGGCGGGATCGGTGGCGAGTACGGCGCCGGGCGCGAGCCTGAGCTCGGGTTCGTCGGTACGCACCTCCACGGTGACCTCGCCCTTGATGCCGTGGGCGCGTCCGATCCGTGCGACTACGAGCTGCACTGTGCTTGATCTCCTGTCATACGACTGCGGGCCGGGGACGGCCCAGTGGCCCTCCCCGGCCCGAGCCGGTTGCGATGAAGCGTCAGCGGACGTGGTCCACGTCGACGAGGTCGACGCGGACACCGCGGCCGCCGATGGCGCCCACGACGGTACGCAGGGCGCGCGCGGTGCGGCCGTTGCGGCCGATCACCTTGCCGAGGTCGTCGGGGTGCACCCGGACCTCCAGCACGCGTCCGCGGCGCAGGTTGCGCGAGGCGACCTGCACATCGTCAGGGTTGTCGACGATGCCCTTCACGAGGTGCTCAAGCGCCTCTTCGAGCATGCTGCTCAGGCCTCGGTCGACTCGGACTCAGCCGCGGCCTCGTCCTTCTTCTCAGCCTTCTTCTTCTGGGTGATCGCCTCACCCTTGCCCTCGTCGTCACCGCCGAGAGCCTCGAACGACGGACGGGCCGGCTTCGGCTCGGCGACGAGCAGCGGCGCGGGAGCCGGCTCGCCCTTGAACTTCTGCCAGTCGCCGGTCTTCTTCAGGATGGCGAGAACGGGCTCGGTCGGCTGGGCGCCGACACCGAGCCAGTACGCCACACGCTCGGCGTCCACCTCGATGACCGACGGGTTGTAGGTCGGGTGGTACTTGCCGATCTCCTCGATGGCCCGGCCGTCACGGCGGGTACGGGAGTCGGCGACGACGATGCGGTAGTGAGGCGAACGGATCTTGCCCAGACGCTTCAGCTTGATCTTGACTGCCACGGGAGTGGGTTCTCCTGGATTTGACGTGGTTGGGCACGGCGAGACGCCGCGTGGGGTTGCGGTACCCGAGTGCCCGATGGACGCGTCAGCCGGAGGAGAGAGGGGTCCTGTGCGGCTGTCGAGTACAGCTAGCCATTGTGCCACACCCCGTGGACCGCTTCCGGCCGAGGGGGTCGGGCGCCCGCAGCTGGGCATGACTCGGCGGCACCCGGCGTGGAGGTGAGGTCACGTCGGGTGCGCCGCCCGGCGCCGTGCGGTCGCCGGCCACGCCCGCCCGTGCCGCCCCGCGGCACGACCGCCCACGGCCGGACGGTCGCCGGACGGGCCGGTGCCCCGCCGCCCCGCGGCACGTCCGCCCCCGCCGGAGGCACGGTGCGGCTGTCGTCGTCCGCGTCCCGGCACCCACGAGATGCCGGACTTCCGCGGTCCGCGACTAGGCCACTCCCACGACCTCCGGGATCCTGAACGGCTTGCCGCAGCCGCCGCAGACGATGGGCGCCTGGGCCAGGACCGACGGGACGACCCGGACGTTGCGGCCGCAGTCGCACACCGCCTTGACGCGGACGCCGCCGCCGGAGGAGCCGTGCCGGGCGGCCGGACCGCGGAAGGTGCGGGAGGTGTCGGCCGAGGTGGCCGCCGTGTGCGCCTTCAGCGCGCGCTGGAGCCGCTCGATGGTCGGGCGGTAGCGCCGCTTCGCCTCGGTGTTGAGCGTGACCAGGGAGAAACCGCTGCTCGGGTGCGGCTCCTCGGGGTGGTCCAGGCCCAGCTCCTCGGCGATGGCCAGGAAACGACGGTTGTGGTACCGGCCGGCCCGGGAGGTGTCGCGGACGCCCCGGGCGGCGGCGATGCCGTGGACTGCCTCATGGAGCAGTCGCTCGAAGGAGAGCTCGTGCCCGCACGCGGACGACGACTCTCCGATCAGGGACTCTGGCGCGGCGAGGTCCGGCAGCTCGGGGTGGTACCGCTGAATGTCGGCCCACGCCTGCGCCAGCTCTGCGGCGAGAACAGGTGGTGTCTGTGTCGTGCTCACGTAATGACAACGAGCGGGAGCTCGAATGTGTTCCTATTCCGGGTCATCCCAAATAATTTGCACGTACCCGTCAGTTGGCACTCATGCGGCCTGACGAGGGCGGGTGCGCTGATCTGCGGAGAAGCCGCACAGCTCCTACCAAGCTGGTGCGTAGTCCGCGCTACGCACCGTTCGTGAGCCCTGGTGCGACGGTGGCCGGTCGCCACGCAAGAGGTGTTTCGGCCGCTCTCGGCGAGCGGTCCCACTGCGGTCAGCGTTCCCGGCGCCGGTGACGTTACCCCCGGTCGCCGCACCCGGCGCCACCGGCCCGCCCCCCGGAGCCGACACCGTACGGCTCCCCAGGTTGCCGGGATGTGAAATCTCGCCACACCGGCCTTCCGACCCCAAGCCAGGGCCCACGACCCCTGGACGGCACCGCGAGCCGGGAGTTACGTGGCATACGTGGGTGCACGGCACGGGGGCCACGCAACCGGGCACAGCGACGAACCGTCGGCGGATTGGGGCGCTTACCTATGACACCTACGCTCGTGCGGCAGCACGTGTCTCACGCGGACTCCGCACCCCGCGTGGACCTGAGCGCACGCGCGCGTGACTGGTCCGAGATCCAGGAGCGGATGCTCGTCCCGCTCTACGAAGCCGTGTACGACCGACTCGACGTGGGCCCCGCCACCCGGCTGCTGGGCCTGCGCTGCGGTTCCGGGCTCGCCCTGCTGATGGCGGCCGCCCGGGGCGCCGCGATCACCGGTGTCGACTCCGCCTCGCCCGAACGGCTCGCCCTCGCGCGCGAGCGTCTGCTGCCGGACCCCGCGCCCGGCGGCACGAGCGGCGGACCCGGCACACGCGCGCGTCCGGCCGTGCGGCTGCTGGACGGCCCGCCCGCGGACGCGGCCGGCGCGCAGCCGGCGCCGTACACCCTGGTGACCGTCTTCGAGCCGGTCGGCAGCCTGGCGGGCGACTCCGAGGGGCTCGGCGAGCTGCTCGCGGGCGCGCTGCCGCGGGCCGCGCGCGGGGCCGCCGTGGTGCTGGCCGGCTGGGGTCCGCCGGAGCGCTGCGCCACCTCCTCGGTGCTGCGGGTGGCGGCGAAGCTGGCCGAGCCGCTGCGCGGGGCCGCCAACTGGCGCCCGGCCCGGCGCGACGACCTGGAGGAGGTCGCCCAGCGGGCCGGGCTGAAACCGGACGGCTCGGGCCGGGTCGCGTGCCCGTTCGGCTACGCCGGCCTCGACAGCGCGGTACGGGGACTGCTGTCGACCGGCCTGTTCGACGCGGCGATCGCGGCGACCGACACCAAGCAGGTCGACAAGGAGCTGACGGAGGCCCTGCACCCGCACCGGCGCCCGGACGGGACCGTGTGGATGCCGAACGTCTTCCGCTACCTCATCGCCCGCGTGCCCTAGGAGCCCGTCCCACCGGTCGTGCAGCGGGCCTACGCGGCGCCGCCGTCCGCTGCGGCGCGGGTGATGCCGGCGATGCGGTAGGCGTCGGCCTCCTCCAGCGTCTCCTGGTCCAGCAGCGCCTGCGCCAGCGCGTCCAGCCGGCCGCGGTGGTCGCGGAGCTTGGTGCACGCCTCCTCGTAGCACGCGTCCACGATCCGCCGCATCTCGTCGGCGATGACGTCCAGGGTCTGCGGCGCCGCCGACAGCCCGTACGCCTGCTGGGCGTCGCTCGGCAGGGCGGAGAGCCGGCCGACGCGTTCGCTCATGCCCCAGCGGCCCACCATGCCGCGCGCGATGTTGGTGACCTGTTCGAGGTCGTTCTCCGCGCCCGTCGTGACGACCCCGTAGACGACGTCCTCCGCCGCCATGCCGCCCAGGGCGCCGATGATGCGCCCGCGCAGATACTCCTCGGAGTGGGCGTAGCGCTCCACCTCGGGCGTGGACATCGTCACGCCCAGGGCCCGGCCGCGCGGCACGATGGTGATCTTGCGGACGGGGTCGGCGCCGGGCTGCAGCATGCCGAGCAGCGCGTGACCGCTCTCGTGGTACGCGGTGCGGCGGCGGTCCTCCTCGGGCATGACCAGGGTGCGCTCGGCGCCCAGCTGCACCTTCTCCAGCGCCTCGGAGAGGTCGGCGCCGGTCACCTGCCGCTGTTTGCGCTTCACCGCCAGCAGAGCGGCCTCGTTGGCGAGATTGGCCAGATCCGCGCCGGTCATGCCCGGGGTCACCCGGGCCAGCTGGGTCAGGTCCACATCGGGCGCCAGGGGGATCTCCCGGGTGTGGATCCGCAGGATCGACTCACGGCCACCGCGGTCCGGCGGGGCGACGTTGACCACCCGGTCGAAGCGGCCGGGACGGGTCAGCGCCGGGTCCAGGATGTCCGCGCGGTTGGTCGCCGCGATGACGATCACGCCCTCGGAGCCGGAGAAGCCGTCCATCTCCGTGAGGATCTGGTTCAGCGTCTGCTCGCGCTCGTCGTGACCGCTCATCGAGGCGCTGCCGCCGCGCGCGCGTCCGATGGTGTCGATCTCGTCGATGAAGATGATCGACGGCGCGACCTTGCGTGCCTCGGCGAACAGCTCGCGGACGCGGGAGGCGCCGACGCCCACGATCATCTCGATGAACTCGGACGCCGAGGCCGAGAAGAACGGCACTCCGGCCTCGCCCGCGACCGCCCGGGCGAGCAGGGTCTTGCCGGTGCCGGGCGGCCCGGCGAGCAGCACCCCGCGGGGCAGCTTCGCGCCCATCTCGCGGTAGACGTCGGGGTGCTCCAGGAAGTCGACGATGTCGTCGAGCTCGCCCTTGACCTCGTCGATGCCGGCGACGTCGGCGAAGGTCGTGCGCTCGGTACCCGGCCGCAGCCCGACCGGTTTGGGCGGCGACCGGCGGCCGAACAGGCCGCCCGCTCCGGGCAGCATCCCGCCGAGCCGCCGCTGCACCAGGATCCACACCACGACCAGGACCGCGATCGGGATCAGGGAGATCAGCACGTTGGCCACGAGGCTGCGTTCCTGCACGACCGGCCGCGCGGTCACCGTCACGCCGTGGCTGCTCAGGTTCTGCCACAGCCGGTCGTCGGCGAAGGCCGGCCGCTGTGTCTTGAACTTGGTGTACTCGCCGCCGCCGTCGGGATCGGCGCGCGGGCTCTTCAGCTGGCCCTGGATCGCGTCGCCCTTGGAGTAGATCGTGGCGACGTTGCCCTCTCCGACCTCTTTGCTGAACTGCGTGTACGAGATCGTCGGCTCGTTGCCCCGGCCGAAGTAGTGCAGCCCGAGGTAGGCCAGGACGAAGACGATCACCGCGGTGGCGAGCAGGCCCCACCACTTGCCGCCGCGGAAGCCGCCGGCGGGCCGCCGGGGCGGCTCGTCCGGTGTGCCCTCGGCGCGCCACGGCTGATCAGGGGCCTTGCGGGGTGGCGCCGCATTGCTCATATCTGGACGTTACGACACCGAGCGGGGCTTGGCACACGCAGAGGGCGCCCCCTGCGGAAGGGAGCGCCCCCGGCGTCGTACGGACGGGCCTCAGCCCATGAACTTCTTGAACTCGTCCGGCAGCTCGAAGTCCTGGCCGCCCTGCTGGCCCGGCAGGCCGAACGCACCGCCCTGCGCGGCGGCCTCGCGGCGCTGCGCCTCCTCCAGCTCCTGCTGCTTGCGCTTCATCGGGTTGCCGGAGCGCTGCTTGCCCTTGGCCTTCTTCTGCTGCTTCTTCTGCCGGCCGGGGCCGCCGCCCATGCCCGGGATCCCCGGCATGCCCGGCATGCCGCCGCCCTGGGCCATGCGGGACATCATCTTGCGGGCCTCGAAGAACCGCTCGACCAGGTTCTTCACCGCGCTGACGTCGACACCGGAACCCCGGGCGATACGGGCCCGGCGGGAGCCGTTGATGATCGTCGGGTCCTGGCGCTCGCCCGGGGTCATCGACTTGATGATCGCGGCGGTGCGGTCGACGTCCCGCTCGTCCAGGTTGGCGATCTGGTCCTTGATCTGGCCCATGCCGGGGAGCATGCCGAGCAGCTTGCTGATGCTGCCCATCTTCCTGACCTGCTCCATCTGGGACAGGAAGTCGTCCAGGGTGAAGTCCTGGCCCTTCTTGGACGCCAGCTTGGAGGCCATCTTCTGGGCCTCTTCCTGGCTGAAGGTCTTCTCCGCCTGCTCGATCAGGGTGAGCAGGTCACCCATGTCGAGGATGCGGGAGGCCATCCGGTCCGGGTGGAACGCGTCGAAGTCGTCCAGCTTCTCGCCGTTCGACGCGAACATGATCGGCTTGCCGGTGATCTGCCGGATCGACAGGGCCGCACCACCGCGGGCGTCACCGTCGAGCTTGGAGAGGACCACGCCGTCGAAGCCGACGCCGTCGCGGAACGCCTCGGCGGTGTTGACGGCGTCCTGACCGATCATGGCGTCGACCACGAAGAGGATCTCGTCCGGCGAGACCGCGTCCCGGATGTCCGCGGCCTGCTGCATCATCTCGGCGTCGATACCGAGGCGGCCGGCGGTGTCCACGATCACGATGTCGTGGACCTTGGACTTCGCGAAGTCGATGGAGTCCTTGGCGACCTTCACCGGGTCGCCGACGCCGTTGCCCGGCTCCGGCGCGTACACCGCGACGCCGGCGCGCTCGGCGACGACGCTCAGCTGGTTGACGGCGTTGGGGCGCTGGAGGTCACAGGCGACCAGCAGCGGCGAGTGGCCCTGCTCCTTCAGCCACCGGCCGAGCTTGCCCGCGAGGGTGGTCTTACCGGCACCCTGGAGACCGGCGAGCATGATCACGGTGGGGGGCTGCTTGGCGAAGCGGAGGCGCCGGGTCTCGCCACCGAGGATGGTGATCAGTTCCTCGTTGACGATCTTCAGAACCTGCTGGGCGGGGTTCAGCGCCTTGGAGACCTCGGCCCCGAGCGCGCGCTCCTTGACGTTCTTGATGAACGCGCGCACGACGGGGAGGGCCACGTCCGCTTCGAGGAGCGCGATGCGGATCTCGCGCGCCGTGGCGTCGATGTCCGCCTCGGAGAGCCGTCCCTTGCCGCGCAGGTTCTTGAAAGTCGCTGACAGGCGATCGGAGAGAGTGTCGAACACGGCGCTCGCGGTCCTCGGGGTCGGTGACGGTCTTCAGGGAATCGCCCTCCAGGGTATCCCGGCGTCGCGGACACCGGGGCAGGGTCATCCGCGAAGCGTCTCCTCCAGCACCCCCGCCAGCGACGCCGCGTCCGGCCCGGGCAGTGGTGCGCCCGCCCCCGTCGTGACGTAGAACGCGTCCACCGCGTTGGAGCCCAGCGTGCTCACGTGCATGCTGCGCACCCGCACGCCCGCCTTCTCCAGGGCCATGCCGATGCGGTGCAGCAGGCCCGGCGCGTCCTGGGCGCGGACCTCGATCACCGTGGCGTGGCGGGAGGCCGCCGGGGCGACCGTGACGCGGGGCGGCGGGGCGAGCCAGCCGCGGCGGCGCGGGTAGGCCGCGTCCCGTTCGGCGAGCCGGCCGGAGATGTCCAGGGATCCGTCCAGGGCGCGGACGAGGTCGGCGCGCAGCCGGGTCGCCTGGGGCAGGGAGCCGTACTCGGCGGCGACCCGCCAGTTGAGCAGGAGGACGGAGCCGTCGCCGTCCACGTCGTCCGGCAGGGGCAGGGCGCGCAGTTCGGCCGTGCGGACGGTGAGGCGGTGGACGGCGAGGACGCCGGCGACGGCGGGCAGGACGGCCGGCTGGTCGGGGACGGCGATGAGGAGTTCGACGCCGAGCGGTTCGGGATCGCCGGACGGCTCCTCGGCGGCGACCGGTTCGGTCTGGGGGCGCAGGGCGAGCACCGGGCCGCCGGTGCGGAAGGCCTCGATGGCGAGGCGCTCCTGCTCGGCGGTGGGCGCGGCCGGCTCGGGCTCGTCGGGCGCGGCCCCGGCGAGGACGGCCGAGACGCGCCGTACGAGGTCGGCGACGAGGGAGCCGCGCCAGGCGGACCAGGCGGCGGGGCCGGTGGCGAGGGCGTCGGCCTCGGTGAGGGCGTGCAGCAGCTCCAGGGTGCTCTGGGTGCCGACGGTCTCGGCGACCGAGCGGACCGTGGCGGGGTCGTCCAGGTCGCGGCGGGTGGCCGTCTCGATGAGCAGCAGGTGGTGGCGGACCAGCAGCGACAGCACGGCCGCGTCCGGCCGGTCGAAGCCGATCCGCGCGGCGACGTCCCGGGCGATGATCTCGCCGGCCACCGAGTGGTCGCCGGGCCAGCCCTTGCCGATGTCGTGCAGCAGGGCGGCGACCAGGAGCAGGTCGGGGCGGCTGACGCGGCGGGTGAGTTCCGAGGCGCGTACGGCGGTCTCGATCAGGTGCCGGTCGACCGTCCAGATGTGGACGGCGTTGCGCTGGGGACGGCAGCGGACCCGTTCCCAGTCGGGGAGCAGGCGGCTGATCAGGCCCTCGGCCTCCAGCGCCTCCCAGACCTCGACCGTGGGACGGCCGGAGCCGAGCAGGGTGACCAGTTGTTCGCGGGCCTCGGCGGGCCAGGGCGTGGCCAGGGGGCCCGCGGTGGCGGCCATACGGCGTACGGCGTGCAGGGAGAGCGGCAGGCCGGCCTGGGCGGCGGCGGCCGCGGCACGCAGCGGGAGCACGGGGTCGCGTTCGGGGCGTGCGGCGCGGGCGAGCACCACCTCGCCGTCCTGCTCGACCACGCCCTCGGCGAGCGGCGACCGTTCCGTGACCGGTTTCCCGTCGCCCGCCACCGCCCTCCGGAGGAAGTCGCCGCGCTCGCGGGCCAGTTTGCGCAGCCGCGGCCGGACGGCGCGCGAGCGCAGGACCCGTCCCACTTCGCGCCAGGTGACGTCACTGGCGTACGCGATCACGCGCGCCGCTTCGTAGACCTGCCGCAGCAGGGTGTCGGCGTCGAGCAGTCCGAGCCCGGCGGCCACCTGGTCCTGCTCCTGGAGGGCGAGCCGGTCGGTGGCGCGGCCGGTGGCCAGGTGCAGGGCGTCCCGTACGTCGAGCAGCCGGCGGCGGGCGTCGGCGAGGCCCTCGCGCGGGGCGTCGGCGAGCCAGGAGGCGGCGACGGCGCGCAGCGCGGTGGCGTCCCGCAGGCCGCCCCGGGCCTCCTTCAGGTCGGGTTCCAGCAGGTAGCGCAGCTCGCCCTGGCGCGCGGCGCGCTCGGCGCACAGTTCCTGGAGTTCGGGGAGGCGTTGGGGTGCCTTGTTGCGCCAGTCGGCGAGGGCGGTGGCGCGCAGCCCGGCGGTGAGGCTCGCGTCGCCGGCGAGATGGCGGGCGTCCAGCAGGCCGAGGTGGACCTTGAGGTCCTCGCCGGCCGTCTTGTGGGCCTCGGCGGGGGTGCGGACGGAGTGGTCGAGGGCGAGGCCCAGGTCCCAGACGGGGTACCAGAGCCGGTCGGCGAGGGCGGCGACCGCGCCGGCGTCGGAGCCGTCGTGCAGCAGGACGAGGTCGAGGTCGCTGCGCGGGGACAGTTCCCCGCGGCCGTAGCCGCCGACGGCGACGAGCGAGACGCCGGTCGCCGAGCCGGCCGCCGCGGTGAACAGTCCGGCGAGCCAGTCGTCGGTCAGTTCGGCGAGGGCGGTACGGCGCGGCGGCCCGGACCGCGTCTCCTCGGTGAGGAGGCGCAGCCGGGCCGCCGCGTAGCCGCCGGGTCCCGAGTCTTCCGTCTCTTTGCGCACATCCGTACCCGTCACCCGGCGACTCCTGTTCCGTTTCCCCCGACTCGATTGTGCTGCGTCAGAGCGCGTCAGGCCCGCGCTCGCCCGTGCGGACCCGTACGGCGGTCTCGACCGGCAGGGACCAGACCTTGCCGTCACCGATCTTGCCGGTGCGGGCCGCCTTGACGATGACCTCGATCAGCTGCTCGGCGTCGTCGTCCTCGGCGAGGACCTCGATGCGGATCTTGGGGACGAGGTCGACCGTGTACTCGGCGCCGCGGTAGACCTCGGTGTGGCCGCGCTGCCGGCCGTAGCCGCTGGCCTCGGTGACCGTGAGGCCGTGGACGCCGAAGGCCTGCAGGGCTTCCTTGATCTCGTCGAGCCGGTGCGGCTTCACGACGGCGGTGATGAGCTTCATGCGTCCACCTTCCGGGTCTGGGCGGCGGCCAGGGACGGGGCGGCGAGGGTGCCGGCGACACCGCCGCCAGCGCCGCTGAAGTCGTATGCGGTCTCGGCGTGCTCGGCCTGGTCGATGCCGGAGATCTCCTCGTCCTCGGTGACCCGCATGCCGAGGGTCTTGTCGAGCAGGAGGGCGAGGACGGCGGAGGCGACCAGGGAGTAGGCGAGGACCGCGAAGACCCCGGCGCACTGCTTCCAGAGCTGGTCCCAGCTGTGGTCGCCGTAGAAGACGCCCGTGGCGGCGGACTGGCCCTTGCCGGTGGCGAAGAAGCCGACCAGCAGGGAGCCGATGATGCCGCCGACCATGTGGACGCCGACGACGTCGAGGGAGTCGTCGTAGCCGAAGCGGAACTTCAGGCCGACGGCCGCGGCGCAGGCGACACCGGCGATGGCGCCGACGGCGATGGCGCCGAGCGGGGAGACCGCGCCGCCGGACGGGGTGATGGCGACCAGGCCGGCGACCGCGCCGGAGGCGGCGCCGAGCGTGGTGGACGCGCCGTGCCGGATCTTCTCGTAGGCGAGCCAGGCCAGCATGGCGGCGGCCGTCGCCACCTGGGTGTTGACGAACATCAGCGCGCCGACGCCGTCGTCGTTGCCGAGCCAGGAGCCCGCGTTGAAGCCGAACCAGCCGAACCACAGCAGCCCGGCGCCGAGCATGACCAGCGGGAGGCTGTGCGGGCGCATCGGGTCCCTCTTGAAGCCGACGCGCTTGCCGATGACGAGGATGACGCCGAGGGCCGCCGCACCCGCGTTGATGTGGACCGCCGTACCGCCCGCGAAGTCGATCACGCCGAGCTTGTAGGCCCAGCCGTCGGCGCCCCAGACCCAGTGGGCGACCGGGAAGTAGACGATCGTGGCCCACAGCGCGATGAACAGGGACCACGCGGAGAACTTGACGCGGTCCGCGAGGGCGCCGCTTATCAGGGCCGGCGTGATGATCGCGAACATCAGCTGGAAGACCATGAAGACGAAGACGGGGATGGTGTAGCCGTCCCAGAGCTCCGTCAGGCCGATGTCGCTGAGGCCGAGCCAGTCGGGGTTCCAGCCGATGAGGCTGTTGTGCGTGCCGAAGGCGAGGGAGAAGCCGTAGAGCACCCAGAGGATGGTGACGATCCCCAGGCTGATGAAGCTCATCATCAGCATGTTCAAGGTGCTCTTGACCCGGACCATGCCTCCGTAGAAGAAGGCCAGGCCCGGGGTCATGAGCATCACCAGGGCGGAACAAATGAGCATGAAGCCTGTGTTGGCGGACGACAGCTTGGGTGCGTCCGCCGCAAGCATGATGGCTGGTGCCATCGGCGTCTCCTCGTCGGTTGGTGCGGCCCCGTGCGGGCGGTGCCTGAGCGGTCCGGTCGGGGTGAGGGGTGGGCCGGTTATGCGCCACGAGATTGGCGCAGCGCGGTTTCGGTGGAAGCCCCTCGTTGTTTCGCCGGGGTGACGAAGGCGCTCTGTGTGTTACGCGTCGGTGAAGTGCGAGATGTCCGGCCGCGCGATCGTTATCGTGGCGCAACCTTCCGAGGAGAAGGAGAACCGGCCGCGGCGGCCTCTCGATGACCTGGCATGGGGGAGCCGAGTCGGGCAGTTCGGGAGGACCGGCCGCGGCCGGGGCCTGGGTGCCGGTGCGGGTCAGCCCGCCTCGGCGGCCTCCGGCAGGTCGACGGCGAGCTGCTCGGAGAGGGCGACGACGGCGGCGACGTCGCCGTGGTCGCGCACGGCCGTGTCGACCGTCTTTCGGATACGAGTGTTCACACGCTCGGAGCGGACCTTCTTGGCGATCTCCATGGCGCGTACGGCATAGGCCGTGCTCTCCTCCGGCTCGCGCTGGAGCAGGTGGACGGTGGCCATGCCGATGAGGTTGAGCGCGTACGACCGCTGGTGCTCGGAGTCCTCGGCGAACTTCTCCACCGCCTTGCGCATCAGCGGCTCGGCGAGGGAGGCGTAGGTCGGGCTGCGGCCGGCGACGTAGGCGAGGTCGCGGAAGGAGTGGGAGTTCTCGCCGTACAGCTCGGCCTCGGAGAAGAAGCGGATCCAGTCGGGGTCCGGCTCGTCCCACTCGTCGACCTCGGCGAAGGTGTCCTCGGCCATGCGGACGGCGCGCTTGGTCTTGCCGGGCTGGCCCATGTTGGCGTAGGCACGCGCCTCCATCGCATACAGCATCGACTGGGTGCGCGGGCTGGCGCAGTCACGGCTGCCGTACTGGGCGAGGTGGATCAGCTCCAGGGCGTCCTCGGGCCGGCCGAGATGGATCATCTGGCGGCTCATGCTGGAGAGGATGTAGGAGCCGAGCGGCTTGTCGCCGGCTTCCTTGGCCGCGTGCAGCGCGAGCACGAAGTACTTCTGCGCGGTGGGCTGGAGGCCGACGTCGTACGACATCCAGCCGGCCAGTTCGGCCAGTTCGGCGGCGACCTGGAACAACGTGCGGGTGGTGGCCTCGGGCTGGGGTTCCTGGAGCAGGTCGGTCACCTCGTGCAGCTGGCCGACGACCGCCTTGCGGCGCAGGCCGCCGCCGCACTGGGCGTCCCACTGGCGGAACATGCGGGTGGTGGACTCCAGCAGGTCCAGCTCGGGCCGGGAGAGCCGGCCCGGACGGCGCGTGTCCAGGGCGGACGCGGGCTCGGGCGGGGCCGGGGAGCCCGGGGCGGGCACGAGCCAGCGCTGCATGGGCTCGATGAGGGAGGGGCCGGCGGAAAGGGCGAGCGAGGTGCCGAGGAAGCCGCGCCGGGCGAGCATCAGGTCGCTGCGTGAGAACTCGCCGAGCAGGGCGATCGTCTGCGGGCCGGTCCATGGCAGGTCGACGCCGGAGGCGGCGGGTGACTGGCGGGCGGCGCGCAGGCCGAGGTCCTCGATGGAGACGACACAGCCGAAGCGCTCGGAGAACAGCTCCGAGAGGATGCGCGGGATCGGCTCGCGCGGGTTCTCCCCGTCCAGCCAGCGGCGCACCCGCGAGGTGTCGGTGGAGATGTGGTTGGCACCCAACTGGCGTGCCCGGCGGTTCACTTGGCGGGCCAGCTCGCCCTTGGACCAGCCGCTGCGCACGAACCACGAGCCGAGCAGCTCGTTGGGGCGCTTGTCAGCGTTCGTCCCGCTACCGCCGTTGCCGCCCACTGGAACGCCCCCATCCCTGAGACCACTTGTCGTCCGATGCGCCAAGCCCTATCAGAATGCCGGTCAATACGGCCTCCCGTCCGCCGGTTCTCACCCTTCGAACGAGTTGACGACTTGCCTCCGGCATACCCACGAGTGCATGTGCCCCGGGGACTCGCACACTCACAGTAATCCTACGATCACCCGTCCAGCCACGGGGATCCCGGAAACGCCACCATTCGCCACCCCTTCGAATGAACTCACGGAGGGTGACGCGCGATTCACTTGACATGGGACGGCCAGAAGGAGGCGGAGTGACGCACTCAAGGGCGCGCGCGCCGCGGTGAGCCACCTCGCACACCCCAAGGCGCCGCTTTGCCCCGCCGGAGCGACGGGAAAGCGGAGCCGTAGCGTTACGTTCCGTTTCCGTCTCGCTCCGTGGCGTAACCACCGGCGCACTGGACCCGTTGGAGGGGGCATGGGCTTCACGATCGGCGGCATCCGCGAGATCCGTTCCGGCACGCGTCGGCGCGGCCGTTCCGGGGAGTGCACCGCCGTCGCCGAGTTCACCGGGCTGTGGGGCTGGGACGTGGTGCCGGGGGCGCGGGCCTCCGGCGGCGCCTGTTCGTGCGGGCGGTCCGGCTGCCCGGCGCCGGGCGCGCATCCGCTGGACTTCGCCCCGGTGGTGCCGGCCGGGGCCACGCTGGACGAGGTGACCAAGGCCTGGTCCGAGTTCCCGGGCGCCTCCGTGATGCTGCCGGTCGGCCAGGCGTTCGACGTCATCGAGGTCTCGGAGCCGGCCGGCCGGCGCGCCCTGCTCCGGCTGGAGCGGATGGGCCTGCCGCTCGGCCCGGTGGCCGCGACGCCCGACGGCCGCGCCCACTTCCTGGTCGCCCCCGGCGCCGCCGCCGGCCTCCCCCGGCTGCTCTACCGCATGGGCTGGGACGACCCGGCCGCCCTCGACCTGCGCGGCCTCGGCCCCGGCAGCCACATCACCGCGCCGCCCTCCGACCGGGGCGGTCTGGGCCCGGTGCGCTGGCTGCGTCCCCCGGCGCTGGACTCGGCGACGCGGCCGCCGGCGGCGCGGCTGCTGCTGGGCACGCTCGCGTACGTGGCCCACCGGTCGCGCGCGTAACCGCGCCGGACACGACGAAGCTCCCGTCCCCGACTGCACCTCGGGGGCGGGAGCTTCCCGCCGGGCGCCCGCGGGCGGGCGCGGCGGCTCAGTCGCCGATCAGGGCGTCCACGAACGCCTCCGGCTCGAACGGGGCGAGATCGTCCGCGCCCTCGCCGAGTCCGACCAGCTTGACCGGCACGCCCAGCTCGCGCTGGACCGCGACCACGATGCCGCCCTTCGCCGTGCCGTCCAGCTTGGTCAGCACGATGCCGGTGATGTCCACGACCTCGGCGAACACACGGGCCTGCACGAGGCCGTTCTGGCCGGTGGTGGCGTCCAGGACGAGCAGCACCTCGTCCAGCGGCGCGTGCTTCTCGACCACGCGCTTGACCTTGCCCAGCTCGTCCATGAGACCGGTCTTGGTGTGCAGCCGGCCGGCGGTGTCGATGAGGACGACGTCGACCCCCATCTCCTTGCCTTCCTTGACCGCGTCGAAGGCGACGGAGGCGGGGTCACCGGCCTCCGGTCCGCGCACGGTGTGGGCGCCGACGCGCTCGCCCCAGGTCTGGAGCTGGTCGGCGGCGGCGGCCCGGAAGGTGTCCGCGGCGCCGAGGACGACCGTGCGGCCGTCGGCGACGAGCACGCGGGCGAGCTTGCCGGTGGTGGTGGTCTTGCCGGTGCCGTTGACGCCGACGACCATCACGATGCCGGGCTTGCGGTCCTCGGGCTCGGTCCTCACCGTGCGGTCGACGTCGGTGCCGACCAGCGCGAGCAGTTCCTCGCGCAGCAGGCCGCGCAGTTCTTCGGGGGTGCGGGTGCCGAGCACCCTGACGCGTTCGCGCAGGCGCTCGACCAGCTCCTGGGTGGGCTGCACACCGACGTCGGCGGTGAGCAGCGTGTCCTCGATCTCCTCCCAGGTGTCCTCGTCCAGGTGCTCCCGGGAGAGCAGGGTGAGCAGGCCCTTGCCGAGGGCGTTCTGCGAGCGGGACAGGCGGGCGCGCAGCCGGATCAGCCGGCCCGCGGTGGGCTCCGGGACCTCGATCGGCGGAACCTCGACAACGGGGGGCTCCTCGACGGCGACCGGTGCGGGGCCGCCTGGGAGATCCACCTCCTCGATCGTCCGGCGCGGTTCGTCGCGCGGCGTCTCGGCCTCGTCGCCGACGTGCGGCTCGGCCGGGGGCGCGGTGATGTCGGGCGCCTTCGGGGGCGGCGGGGGCAGCGGCTTGCGGCGCCGGCTGCCGACCAGAAGCCCGCCGAGCGCCGCGAGCACGACCACGGCGATGACTACAGCAAGGATGACGGTTTCCATAACCCGACCAGTATCGGCCATGGGGTTCTCCGGAGCCCCGTTTGTGCCTTCATCCGAGAGACAAACACCCCGTAATACGAGGACTCGGAGCAAAGTACGATGGTGGGGCGTCTATCCACGCGCGTAGAGTCCGATCGTCCGCTGTCCCCCCACGTCTGGCCCCTTTTTCATGAGCAAAACCGTCGAGACCGAAGGCGCTCTCGAGACCCGCGGCATCGAGCAGGTCCCGGACCACGAGCGCACCGCCAGGACCCGGGAGCTGTTCCCCACCTGGGTCGGTGCGAACATCAGCGTCCTGCTGCTGACCATGGGCGCGAGCCTGGTCGTGGCCTACCACCTGAACATCTGGCAGGCGCTGGTCGTCGCGGTGGCCGCGCCGATCGTGTCGTACGGCCTGGTCGGGCTGATCGGCATCGCCGGCAAGCGGGGCGGCGCGCCCGGCATGGCCCTCTCCCGCGCGGTCTTCGGCCAGCGCGGCAACCTGCTGCCCGGCTCGCTGATCTGGGTCGCGCGCTGGGGCTGGGAGACGATCAACGCGGTGACCGGCGCCTACGCGATGCTGACCATCCTGGACATCCTGTTCGGCCTGAAGGCGAACAGCGTGCTGGACATGGTGATGCTGCTGGTGTTCGTGGTCGCGACCTTCGCGATCTCCGGGCTCGGCATCAGCGCCGTGCAGAAGTGCAACACGTACGCGACCTACCTCTTCGGCGTCTTCTCGGTGCTGGTCCTGGTCTACCTGGTGGCGAACACCGACTGGTCGAAGGTGCTGGACCACGGCGCCGGCTCCACGGCCTCGGTGATCACCGGCATCGGCATGATCGCGGCCGGCGGTGTCAGCTGGATCCCGTCCGCGCCGGACTTCACCCGCTACCTGCCGCGCACGGCGTCCTCCCGGGCGATCGTGGGCACGGCGGTCGGCGGCGCCGGTGTGGTCGTGCTGCCCATGGTCCTGATGGGCGCGGTGATGGCGGTCTCCACGCCGGACCTGGCCTCGGCGAGCGACCCGGTGTCCTTCCTGGGCGAGATCCTGCCGACGTGGATCGCGGTGCCGTACCTGTTCATCGCGCTGATCGGCATGCTTCTGATCAACTCGATGTCGATGTACTCGGCGGGCTTCACCGCGCAGACCCTGGGCATCACGGTGCCCCGGCACTGGGCGGTCTCGGTCAACGCCGTCATCTCGCTCGTCTTCGGCGGGGTGCTGATGCTGGTGGCCACGAGCTTCATGGGCTCGTTCATCGCCTTCCTGTCGCTGCTCGCGGTCGCCTTCTCGGCGTGGGTCGGCGTGTTCGGCGCGGACATGCTGCGCCGTACCGAGTACGACGGCCGGGCCATGGCCGACACCTCGCGCACCAGCGCCTACTGGTACAAGGGGGGCTTCGCCCCCGCCGCCGTGGCCGCCTGGGCGGTCGGCCTGGTCTCGGGCCTGATGTTCACCACTTCGGACTGGTTCACCGGCCCGCTCGCGAAGAACAACGTGATCGGCGAGTACGGCCTCGGCTGGGTGGCGACGGTCGTGATCTCGGGACTGCTGTACCTGGTCCTGCCGAAGCCGGCCGCGGTGACGCCGGACCGGTCCGGCGAGCCCGTCGAGGAGCCCGCGCCCGCCGGCGCCTGACACCGGCCGCCGCCTTCCCGGCCCTCCGGCGCCACGCCGGCCACCGTCCCCCTCCACCAAGCCGTACCGGAGGGGGACGCCGCATGTCCGTCGCCGTCGTACGGCTCCCGCCTCGTCCGCCGTCGTACGGCTCCCGCCTCGTCCGCCGTCGTACGGCTCCCGCCTCGTCGCACCCGGCGCCGTGAACCGGCTGCGGCGTCCGGGTACGGCGCCGCTCGGCGACCGGTTGCCGGCCGGGGACGCGGCACCGCTCGGCACCGGTTGCCGGCCGGGGACGCGGCAGCGCTCGGCACCGGTTGCCGGCCGGGGACGCGGCAGCGCTCGGCGACCGGCCCGCGCTTCCGGGGTCCGGGTACGGCACCGCCGCCCCCGGTCCGGCGGTGGCCGGTCCGGGGGCGGCGGACGGTACGAGGAGAGGGGCAGCGGGGACTTGGCCCTTCTCCCCGAGTCGCGGGGGCTGCGCGGGTCAGCCCATCTCCTCCAGGGACTTGCCCTTCGTCTCCTTGACGAACTTCAGGACGAACGGGATGGAGAGCGCGGCGAAGACGGTGTAGATCACGTAGGTCCCCGACAGGTTCCAGTCGGCCAGCGACGGGAAGCTCGCGGTGATGGCCCAGTTGGCGATCCACTGCGCGGCGGCGGCCACGCCCAGCGCGGCGGCACGGATCCTGTTCGGGAACATCTCGCCGAGGAAGACCCAGACCACCACGCCCCAGGACAGGGCGAAGAAGAGGACGAAGAGGTGGGCGGCGATCAGGGCGACCCAGCCCTGGGTGCTCGGCAGCTTGCCGCCGACCAGGTCGTAGGAGAACGCCCAGGCCTCCAGGGCGAGACCGACGACCATGCCGACCGAGCCGATGAGGGCGAGCGGCCTGCGGCCGACGCGGTCCACGAAGATCATCGCGATCACGGTGCCGACGATGTTGATGATCGAGGTGGTGAAGGAGTAGAAGAACGAGTCCGTCGGGTCGACACCGACCGACTGCCACAGCGTCGAGGAGTAGTAGAACGCGACGTTGATGCCGACGAACTGCTGGAAGACCGACAGGCCGATACCGATCCAGACGATCGGCTTGAAGAAGAAGGAGCCGCCGAGCAGGTCCTTGAAGGTGGACTTGTGCTCACTCTTCATCGCCAGCTCGATCTCGGCGACGCGGGCGTCCAGGTCGACGTCCTTGCCCTCGACCTCGGCGAGGATCTCCCGGGCGCGGTCCCGCTTGCCCACGGAGAGCAGGAAGCGCGGGGACTCGGGGATGGCGAAGGAGAGCAGGCCGTAGAGGACGGCCGGGACGACCATCACGCCGAGCATGACCTGCCAGGCCTCCAGGCCCATCAGGTCGCCGCGCTGGTCGCCGCCGGCGGCGTTGAGCAGACCCCAGTTGACCAGCTGGGAGACGGCGATGCCGACGACGATCGCGGCCTGCTGGAAGGAGCCGAGCCGGCCGCGGTAGGCGGGCGGGGCGACCTCGGCGATGTAGGCCGGGCCGATCACGGAGGCCATGCCGATGGCGAAGCCGCCGACGACACGCCACAGGGCGAAGTCCCACAGGGAGAACGGCAGCGCGGAGCCGACGGCGCTGACCACGAAGAGGAGCGCGGCGATCTGCATGACGCGGATGCGGCCGATCCGGTCGGCGATGCGGCCGGCGGTGGCGGCGCCGATGGCGCAGCCGATCAGGGCGATCGCGATGACCTGCGCGAGGGCCGCGGAGCCGATGTCGTAGCGGTCGCGGATGGCCTCGACGGCGCCGTTGATGACGGAGCTGTCGTAGCCGAAGAGGAAGCCGCCCATGGCGGCGGCCGCCGCGATGAATATGACGTGCCCGAGATGATCGGGGTGGGCCGTCCTGGCTCCTGACTGTGGTGCCTGCGCTGTGCTGGTCACGTGTATCTCCTCGGGCCGCGGCAACGCTGCCGCGTGGGGGTGAGCCCTCTCAGGTGGCGACACCTGAAGGTAAAAGCAACGCTGGAGAGACTATGCCTTCAAGTTTCGAAGTCAATAGTTCAACGACTGTGAGTTTTTAGATATGCCCTGAGGGGTTGTGTTCAATTCTTGAACAGAGAGTTACCGCAGCCGCTGTGAGATGACCTTTGACACACCGTCGCCCTGCATGGAGACGCCGTAGAGCGCGTCGGCGACCTCCATCGTGCGCTTCTGGTGCGTGATCACGATCAGCTGCGAGGTCTCCTGGAGCTCCTGCATGATCCGGATCAGCCGCTGGAGGTTGGTGTCGTCCAGCGCGGCCTCGACCTCGTCCATGACGTAGAAGGGGCTCGGCCGGGCCTTGAAGATCGACACCAGGAGCGCCACCGCGGTCAGCGAGCGCTCACCGCCGGAGAGCAGCGACAGCCGCTTGACCTTCTTGCCCGGGGGACGCGCCTCGACGTCCACGCCCGTGGCGAGCATGTTGCCGGGGTCGGTCAGCACCAGGCGGCCCTCGCCGCCGGGGAAGAGCCGGCCGAAGACGCCCTCGAACTCCCGGGCGGTGTCCCGGTACGCCTCGGTGAAGACCTGCTCGACGCGCTCGTCGACCTCCTTCACCACCTGGAGCAGGTCGGCGCGGGTCTTCTTCAGGTCCTCCAGCTGCTCGCTGAGGAACTTGTGCCGCTCCTCCAGCGCGGCGAACTCCTCCAGCGCCAGCGGGTTGACCTTGCCCAGCTGCTGGTAGGCCCGCTCGGCGGCCTTCAGCCGCTTCTCCTGCTCGGCGCGCACGAAGGGGCGGGGCTGGTTGCGCGGGTGCTCCGGGTCGTCCGGCAGCCGTTCGCCCTCGGCGGGGGGCGAGGGCGGCACGGGCAGGTGCGGACCATACTCCGCCACCAGCCCCTCCGGTTCGACACCCAGCTCCTCCAGCGCCTTGGTCTCCAGCTGCTCGATGCGCAGCCGCTTCTCGGCGCCGAGTACCTCGCCGCGGTGGACCGAATCCGTCAACTTGTCGAGTTCGGCCTTCAGCTCCCGGCCCGCCGTCCGGGCGGCGGCCAGTTCCCGCTCGCCCCGGGCCTTCGCGGCCTCGGCGGCGGTGCGCTCCCGCTCGGCCCGGGTGAGGGACACCTCGACGTGCGCGAGCAGCTGCCGGGCGCCCAGGGCCACGGCCTCGGCCACGGCCGCCTCGTGGCGCAGCCGGGCCCGGCGCTGCTCGGCACGCGCGCGTGCCTCACGTTCGGCGCGGGCCGCCCGGTCGAGGGAGTCGGCGCGCCCCGCGAGTCCCTTGACCCGCTCCTCGTGCGTACGGACCTGGAGGCGGGCCTCCATCTCGGTCTGCCGGGCGTTGGCCCCGTCGGCGGCGAGCCGGTCCCGGACGGAGGTGTCCGGTTCCTCCTCCACCGGCATCTCCTCGGCGACCGCGAGCCGCTCGGCGAGTTCCTCGGCCTCCTGTACGGCCTTCTCCAGCGCCTCCTGCGCGCGGGCCGCCGCCGCGGCCGACCGCTCGGCCTCCCCGGCGGCGCCGCGCGCCTGTCCGGCCAGCCGCCCGAGCTGCTGGGCCACGGCCGACTTCTCCCGGTCGGCGGCCCGCCGCCGCTCTGCGAGTTCCTCCACGAGAGCGGCGGCCTCGGTACGCCGTCGGGCCGCCGACTGCTGCTCCCGGGCCAGCTCCTCACAGCGCACCGCCAGCTCGGCCAGCTCGGCCGCGGCCTCGTCGACGGAGGCCCGCACCTCCAGCAGGCTGGGCGCGCCGGCGGAGCCGCCGTGCGCGAAGTGGGCGCTCAGGAGGTCGCCTTCGGCGGTCACGGCGGTGAGGTCCGGGCGCGCGTAGACCAGCGCCTCGGCGTCGTCCAGGGTGTCGACCACGACGATGCCGTGCAGGAGGCGGCGGACGGCGGGCATCAGCTCGACGGGGCCGCGGACGAGGTCGGCGGCGGGGAGGGGGCCGCCGGGGAGGGGGGTGCCTGGTCGGTGGGCGGGTGCGGGTGCGTCGTGGCTGGGCGCGCCGTTCCCCGCGCCCCCTACGGGCGCTTCCCCGAGAGCGCCGACTGTCCGTCCGTCGTGGCTGTGCGCGCCGTTCCCCGCGCCCCCTACGGGCGCTTCCCCGAGAGCGCCGACTGTCCGTCCGTCGTGGCTGTGCGCGCCGTTCCCCGCGCCCCTTGCGGGCGCTTCCCCGAGAGCGCCGACTGTCCGTCCGTCGTGGCTGTGCGCGCCGTTCCCCGCGCCCCTTGCGGGCGCTTCCCCGAGAGCGCCGGCTGTCCGTCCGTCGTGGCCAGGCGCGCCGGTTCCCGTGTCGCGTGCGGGTGCTGACGCGGAACCGTCGTCTGGCCGTTCGGCGTGGCCGGGGGCGTCGGTGCGCGTGATTCCGGCGGGCGTCGGGTCCGGGGCGTCTGACAGGAGGAGGGCTGCTCGGCCGCCGTCCTGCTTGCGGAGCAAGGTGATCGCCTCGGCCGCCGCCGCGGGGGTCGTCACGGCGATCGCGTCGGCGGCCGCGCCGAAGGCCGCGGCGAGCGCGATCTCGTGGCCGGGGGTGACCTTCAGCAGCTCCGCCGCCGGGCCCAGCACTCCGGTCAGGCGATCGCGGGCGCCGAGGAGTATGCCGGTGCCGTCCTTCCGGCGCAGGCCGAGGGACAGGGCGTCATGGCGGGCCTGGGTCGCCGCCCGGCCCCGCTCGGCCGCGGTGAGTGCCTCCCGGGCCGCGCCCAGGGCCGCGTCCGCCTCCGCCAGCTGCCGCTTCGCCGCTTCGTGCCGCTCGGCCAGCTCGGCGTCGCCGGCGTCGAGGCCGTCGACCTCGGCCTGGAGGGCCTCGTACTCCTCCTCGGCGCGCACCGCGCGTTCCCGCGCCTCGTCGCGGGCCAGGGCCAGCCGGTCGATCTCGGCCTGGGCGGAGGCGGCGCGCGAGCGGGCCGCGTTCACCTGGCCGGACAGCCGGGCCAGCCCCTCGCGGCGGTCGGCGATCGCGCGGGCGACGTCCCTCAGCCGGCGCTCCTCCACGGCCAGCTCGCGCTCCAGCTCGGCGCGGTGGGCCACCGTGTCGTCCAGCGCCCGCTGGGCCGCCTCCAGGGCGGCCTCCAGCTCGGCCTCCTGCTCGCGGACGCGCGCGGCCTCGCGCTCCAGGTCCTCGGGGTCCCGGCCGCGCCGCTCCTCCCCCGGCGCGGAGGTGGCGCTCTTGACCCGGGCGTCGGCCAGCGAGACGGTGCCGCGCACCCGCTCGGCCAGCTGGGACAGCTCGTACCAGGTCTGCTGGGCGCGCTGGAGGCGCGGCGTGAGCCGGCGTACCTCGTCCTCCAGCGCGGACTCGCGGTGCAGGGCCTCCTTCAGCCGCTGCTCGGCGGTCTCCTTGCGCTCCTTCAGGGCGGCCTCGTCGGCGATCTCGGCCTGGAGTGCCTCGCGCAGGCGTACCAGGTCGTGGGCGAGGAGCCGCAGCCGGGCGTCGCGCAGGTCGGCCTGGAGGACGGCTGCCCGGCGCGCCACCGCCGCCTGCCGGCCCAGGGGTTTGAGCTGGCGGCGCAGTTCGTCGGTGAGGTCCTGCACGCGCGCGAGGTTGGCCTGCATCGCGTCCAGCTTGCGCAGCGCCTTCTCCTTGCGCTTGCGGTGCTTGAGGACGCCCGCGGCCTCCTCGATGAAGGCCCGGCGGCCCATGGGGTCGGCGTGCAGGACGGAGTCGAGCTGACCCTGGCCGACGATGACGTGCATCTCCCGGCCGATGCCGGAGTCGGAGAGCAGCTCCTGGATGTCGAGGAGGCGGCAGGTGTCGCCGTTGATCTGGTATTCGCTGCCGCCGTTGCGGAACATGATCCGCGTGATGGTGACCTCGGCGTACTCGATGGGCAGCGCCCCGTCGGAGTTGTCGATGGTCAGGGACACCTCGGCGCGGCCGAGCGGCGGGCGGCCGGTGGTGCCGGCGAAGATGACGTCCTCCATCTTGCCGCCGCGCAGCGACTTGGCGCCCTGTTCGCCCATGACCCAGCTGAGCGCGTCCACCACATTGGACTTGCCCGAGCCGTTCGGGCCGACGACACACGTGATCCCCGGTTCGAACCGGAGCGTGGTCGCCGAGGCGAACGACTTGAAGCCGCGGAGGGTGAGGGCCTTGAGGTGCACGCCGCCGGACTCTACCCGCCGCCGCTATCTCACTCCACGGACACTCGCAACCCCACGGTTTCGCCAGTGAACGGGAGGGGCACACCAGACGTTGAAGAAGGTGAAAGGATGCGCGGGGAAAGAAAGAAGGGACGCCGAAGCGTCCCTTGCAACTCTGAACGACTGGGTTTCAGTCGCTTGGATCAATTGAGCGGTTGATACGGGCAGCCCGTCCGCTGCGACTGCTGTCGTGGAGCTGTGCAGCGATCAGGTGAGCGCAGGCTCCGCCTGGTGTGCGTCGATGCTCTCCATGATCCTGTCCTGAGAGGCGGCAGCCGTCAGCGCTTCGTTCTCCGCCTGGATCCGTACGAGCTCGGACTCCAGGTCCTGAACGCGCTGCTGCAGCCGTCGCATCTCGGCGAGGAGTCGAGGGTCGGAGCCGCCGACGTAACCGAGAAGCGCCTTTGCCATGATGGATGGTCCTCCACACTGAGTGACCGACCGATGCGGTGTGGGTCGTGAGGGATTCGCACCCGCGGTGCTTGGCACATCCGGGTGGTGCTCTGCTGTTGCTCCATGCCAAACAGCTAAGGTGCGCGGGGCTTTCAGCGTCTCACCAAAAAGTTTGACGGTCAACACGATCACGCCCTGTATTGGCGGGCGAACCGGGGCGCGCGGCCGGGAAACGGCGGCGCTGCGACTCCTCCGGGCCCTCAGGGCGTGACGACCAGCAGTACCTGCGGAGCCTGCCATGCCACGCCCGACTTGGCAACCACCAGGGCGTTTCCGCTTTCCGCACATGCCCGCGGCAGATGGAAGGGCGGCGGCCCCGTTCCGCAGGCGCCGGGGATCAGCGGATCGCGAAGCCGTCGTAGCCCCCGCGGGGTGTGTCCCAGATCTCGGTCACGCCGTCCACGCGTCCGGGCGTGTCGCCGCCCTGGAGCCAGTCCAGCAGGCCCTCGCAGCCCTCCCGGGCGCCCTCCGCGACCACCTGGACGCGGCCGTCGGCCAAATTGAGAGCAAAACCACTCAACCCGCCGATCTCCAGGGCCTTGGCACGCGTGAACCAGCGGAAACCCACACCTTGCACGTGTCCACGTACCCAGGCGATCAGTCGTACGTCCTCACTCATGGGTGCAACCTAACCGGCCGGTGTCTTTCCGGACACGTCGTCCCCCAGTTCCATGGGGTACCGTCCGGACCCAATGAATCGCAGCTGAAACTCACTCGATCGAGTGAGTCGGGTCGGCCAGAGGTCGTCACTCGACGGCGAGTCGCTCACCGTGCGGGCACCGGGTCGACCGCGGGCACGAGGAAGCACTGAGGAAGAGGGCAAGGACATGGGCCGCCACCGACGCATCGGCGCCGGCCGCGCCGCCACGGGCCGCGCCGCCGGGGTTCCGGACACACCGCACTCCGGTGCCGCGGGCCCCGGTCCCCTGCACTCGTCCGCGCGGGACCGTGACGGCCGGCGGATACCCATGGGCACTGCGCCCTACCTGAACCCCGAGGCCTATGCCGAGGCCACTGCCAAGGCCCAGGCGTACCTGTTCGCGACGGACGACGAAACGGAAGCGGCCGCGGGCGGCTCCGGCGGCGGCTTCCGGGGCGGCGGCCACGGCTCCGGCTCCGGCGGGAACTCCGGCTCCGGCTCCGGCTCCGGCTCCGGCGGGAACTCCGGCGGGCACGGCTCCGGTGGCGGGTTGACCCCGTCGGACGGGTCCTACGGTGGCCGGCGGCACCGGAAGAAGATCCTGCGGCCGGTGCGCGCGGGCCTGCTCGGGGTGTCCGTGGCCGTCGCCCTCGGCACGGTCGCGGTGGCCACGGGTGTGCTGCCGGGCCTGGAGACCTACCGGCTCGGCGGGGGGACGCACACGACCGGCGGTGACCGGGTGCAGGTCGCGGGCTCGCCCGGCAACACGGCCGGCGAGCAGGGCGGCACCTCGGGCAGGGCCGACGGGTCCGGTACCGGCACCGGCAGCCCGAGCGGCACCGCGACCGGCGCGAAGACCGGGCACGGCGCGTCCACGAGCCCGTCGGCATCCGCGTCGGCATCGGCATCCGCCTCCCCCACGCCGTCCCCGTCGAAGACCGCCACCCGGGAACCGACGCGCAAGACCACCCCGGCCGAGCCGACGCGCAAGACCACCCCGGCCGGGCCCACGCGCAAGGCCACCCCGGCCGGGCCCACGCGCAAGGCCACCCCGGCCGGGCCCACGCGCAAGGCCACCCCGGCCAAGCCGTCGGCGTCCGCCAAGCCGTCGGCGTCCGCCAAGCCCCGGAGCACCCCGTCGCGTACGGCCACCGGAGCGCCGACGCCGACCTCCGCGCAGGTGACTGTGTCGAGGGAGGCCGCCGCCGGGGCGGAGGTCCTGAAGCTGGTCAACGAGGAACGGGCGAAGGCCGGATGCAGCCCGCTGGCGGCGAACTCCTCGCTCACCGCCCTGGCCGAGGCGTTCAGCGACGACATGGCCGCGCGAGGCTTCTTCGACCACACCGACCCGGACGGCAGGTCTCCGTGGGACCGGGCCGCGAAGGCCGGCGTCACCAGCCTCGGCGGCGAGAACATAGCCCGGGGCCAGGCCGGCGCGGCGGCCGTCATGGCGGCCTGGATGAGCAGCCCCGGCCACCGCGCCAACATCCTGAACTGCGACTTCAAGACCCTCGGCGTCGGTGTCCACTTCGGACCGGGCGGCCCCTGGTGGACGCAGGACTTCGGTTACTGACCGGCCGGCCCCGCGGTCGGTGCGGGTGGGGCCCGTGCCGGGGGGCCGAGCGCTCGGGTGAGACCGCCGGGTGCCGGCGGGCTCACCCGGCGCGCCGCCGTGCCGGCGGACCTACGCGGTGGCGCGGCCCCGGGCGAAGACGCGCGCCGTTTCCGTCACCCGGCGGCCCAGGTGCTCGGCCGTGGCCACGTCCGCCTTGTGGACGCCTTCGGGACCCTGGTCGTTGTTGCTCTGGGCGGCCGCGCCGGCGAAGAAGCCGAGGCGGTTGAGGTCGTTCTCGGAGGCGGTGCTGCTGTTCCAGCCGGGGAGCAGGCCGAGGTTGACCCAGTGCATGCCGTGCTGGGCGGCGAGGGTCTGGAAGAACTGGAGGGTGTGCAGCTTGTCGCCGCTCTTGGAGGCGGAGTTGGTGAAGCCGGCGGCCAGCTTGTCCTTCCAGTCCTGGCCGGACCAGCGCCTGGAGGTCGCCTCGGCGAAGACGTGGAAGGCGCCGGAGGCCGTGCCCATGTAGGTGGGCGAGCCGAAGACTATGGCGTCGGAGCGGTCCAGCGTCTCCCACTGCTCCTCGGTGATCTCGTCCACCTTGACCAGGTGCACCTCGGCACCGGCCGCGACCGCACCGGAGCGGACGGCCTCGGCGAGGACGGCGGTGTGGCCGTAGCCGGAGTGGTAGGCGATGGAAACGACAGGGGTGGTCACGACGACTCCTCGGATGGGCAGCGCGAAGCAGTGACCACAGGAAAGCACTAACTTCTGGTTAGTGCAACCTGCGGGTTAGCGCTGCGTTCGCGTACGCTTGTGGTATGAGCGCCACCACCGAGGACCACGAAGACCTCGCCTACAACGTCTTCGCCAAGGCCTGCCCGTCACGCGGCACGCTGGAGCACGTCACGGGCCGCTGGGGCGGACTGACCCTCGGCGCGCTGTACGAGGGCTCGCTGCGCTTCAATGAACTGCGCCGCCGCGTCGACGGCGTGAGCGAGAAGATGCTGTCCCAGACGCTGCACGCGCTGGAGCGCGACGGCCTGGTGCACCGCGAGGCCCAGCCGACGAACCCGCCCCGGGTGGACTACGAACTGACTCCCCTGGGCCGTCGGGTCGCCGAACGGCTCCTGGCGCTGATCGACTGCGTGGAGGGCGCGATGGACGACGTCCTCGCGGCCCGCGCGCGTTACGACGAGACGCGCGGCGCCCTCTGACACTTCGGGCAGAAGTAGCTGGACCGGTTCATCCAGGGGCGGCGGCGCATCGGGGTCCCGCAGCGCCTGCACGGCAGGCCCTCCCGGCCGTAGGCGTCCAGCGAACGGTCGAAGTAGCCGGACTCGCCGTTGACGTTGACGTACAGGCTGTCGAAGCTGGTGCCTCCGACGGCGAGGGCCGCGTTCATGACGTCCCGGACGTGGCCGAGGAGCGCGGTGGTGACCGGGCGGGTGAGGGTCGCCGTCGGGCGCTCGTAGTGCAGGCGGGCGCGCCACAGGGCCTCGTCCGCGTAGATGTTGCCGACGCCGCTGATCAGCGACTGGTCCAGCAGTGCCCGTTTGACGGTGGTCCGCTTGCGGCGCAGCGCCCGGTGGAACGCCTCGTCGTCGAAGAGCGGGTCCAGCGGGTCGCGGGCGATGTGCGCGATGACGTCGGGCAGGCCGTCGGGGGTGTTGTCGTGCAGCGACAGCCCGCCGAAGGTGCGCTGGTCGACGAAGCGGAGTTCGGTGCCGAGGGCGTCGGCGAACCGGACGCGGATGCGCAGGTGCTTCTCGTCCGGCGCGTCGTGCGGCTGGACCAGCAGCTGGCCGCTCATGCCCAGGTGGGCGAGGACGGACTGGTTGGTCTCCTCCAGCGGCAGCCACAGGTACTTGCCGCGCCGGCGGGGCGTGCCGATGTGGTGGCCCTTGAGCCGGTGCGTGAAGTCGTCGGCACCGGCGAGGTGCCGGCGCACGGCGCGTGGGTGCAGCACCTCGGTCTCGGCGACGGTCCGGTGGGCGACCCAGCGCTCCAGGCCGCGCCGGACGACCTCGACCTCGGGCAACTCGGGCATGGCGACCCCCGTCAGAACCGTACGGACCGGTGGATGAACCGAGCGCCCGCCCCCGCCCGGAGGGCGGGGGCGGGCGCTCGTGTGCTGGGCGGTCAGGCGGTGGCGGACGGCGTACCGCCGCCCTTGACGGCCTCGTCGGCCGTCTCCCGCACAGGCTCCGCGGCGGCCTCGTCGGCCGCCTTGGCGCGCTCGTCCGCTGCGGCCCGGATGGACCGCCAGGCGGACTCGGCGGCCTGCTGCTCCGCCTCCTTCTTGCTGCGGCCGGTGCCGGTGCCGTACGAGACGCCTCCGACGCGGGCGGCAGCAGTGAAGGTCTTCTCGTGGTCGGGGCCGGTCTCCGTGACCAGGTACTCGGGCACGCCGAGCCCCTCGATCGCGGTCAGCTCCTGGAGCGAGGTCTTCCAGTCCAGGCCGGCGCCGAGATTGGAGGACTTCTCGATCAGCGGGTCGAACAGGCGGTGCACCAGTTCGGAGGCCGCGTCGAGGCCCTGGTCGAGATAGACCGCGCCGATCACCGCTTCCAGGGTGTCGGCGAGAATGGACGCCTTGTCCCGGCCGCCCGTGCCCTCTTCACCCCGGCCGAGCCGGATGAAGGCGCCGAGGTCGAGGCCACGGCCGACCTCCGCCAGCGCACGCGAGTTGACCACCGCGGCCCGCAGCTTGGCCAGCTGGCCTTCGGGCAGGTCGGGGTGGGTGCGGTACAGCGTGTCCGTGACGACGAGGCCGAGCACGGAGTCCCCGAGGAACTCCAGCCGCTCGTTCGTCGGCAGACCGCCGTTCTCGTACGCGTAGGAACGGTGGGTCAGCGCACGCACCAGAAGGGCGGACTCGACCTGGTAGCCGAGCCGCCCTTCCAGAAGCGCATGGGACGAGGCCTGGTTGTCCGCCGGGCCACCCCCGCTGACGCGGGGAGAGTTCTTCTTCGCCGTGGACACAGTGCCTCTCACCAGCCCGCTCAGACTTCGAGGACCTGGCGCTTGTTGTAGGTGCCGCAAGACGGGCACGCGATGTGCTGCTGCTTGGGCTCGTGGCAGCGCTCACACGCAACCAGGGTGGGGACCGCAGCCTTCCACTGCGACCGGCGGTGGCGCGTGTTGCTGCGCGACATCTTCCGCTTCGGAACAGCCACGGCTACTTCTCCTGCTTCTCGTCGGCGCGTGCTGACTGAGGCGCGCCGCCGCTCATCTCGTCCTTCTCGCCGTCTTCGAGTGAACCGGCGAGTCCCTGCAAAGCCGCCCAACGGATGTCGACGGCGTCGTGGTGGTGGTCCGGGTCGTCCGCGAGCCGCGCCCCGCACTCGGAGCACAGGCCCGGACAGCCTTCCTGGCACACCGGCTGCATCGGCAGTGCGAGCACCACCGCATCGCGCAGCAGAGGTTCGAGGTCGAACAGTCCGTCCTCGAGGAAGAACCTGTCCTCGTCGTCCTCGGCGTCGGCGCCGGGTTCCGCGATCACACGGCCCCGGTCGTCGGCGTCAGGGTACGAGAACAGTTCCTGGAAGTCCGCTTCGAGCTCCAGCCCGACCGGCTCCAGACACCTTACGCACTCCCCCTCGGCCGTTGCACGGGCGGTGCCTGTGACAAGCACCCCTTCCATGACCGACTCGAGCCGGAGGTCGAGCTCCACCGGGGCGCCCTGCGGCACTCCGATGACCCCCTCGATGCCGAGGTCGGCGGGAGCGTCGATCGTGCGGGTCAGGCGCTGGAGCGCGCCAGGACGCCGACCCAGCTCGTGCGTGTCGAACACGAGGGGGTTGCGGTGGTCGAGGCGGGCGTTGGAGGCCATTCCTGCTTTCGATCTTCGAACTCGGAGGGACGCCGCCCGCAGGTGTTCCGGGCAGCGGTGATCGCGGGGATACGCGCGACCGAAGAGCCAGGATACTGGACCTTTCGCTCAGCGCCCAATCCGCCGGCTGCTACAGGCCCCGGCCCTGCTCGTACGCCCTCAGCTGCTCCGCGCTGATCATGCTTGTGTCGAAGAGGCTGGTCTCGTCCAGGGCGTAGCCCTGCTGGGGCTGCTGCTGGGGCTCCTGCGGCCGCTGGGCCCGGCCGGGGTCGTAGGCGGCCTGCGGGGCGTCGTAGGAGCCCTGGAAGGGGGCGGCTCCCGCCGGGGTGTAGCCGGAGGCGGGGGACGCGTAGGGGTCGGCCTGCCCGTAGCCGTACGGGTCCTGCTGCGGCGGGTAGTCCGGCTGCTGCGGGAAGCCCGCGTAGGGGTCCTGCTGCTGCACGGGGGCGGCTGCCGCCGGTGCGTAGCCGGGGTCGGGGGCGTAGCCGGGCTGCGGCTCGTACGACGGCTCGGGCTCCCGCCGGGCGGCGCGGTCGCCGTCCGCGAGGGCCGCGAGGTCGGCGAGGTAGTCGGCGTCGCTGGAGTGCTGGAAGGTCGTGGTGTCGGCGGCGAGGGCGCCGAGGTCGTCGGTGGCGATCCGGCCGTGCAGCTTCTGCCGGCCGCGGCCGACGGCCTCCAGGGTCTTGGCGAGGACCGCCTCGAAGGCGCCCAGCTTGGCGTCGACGTAGGCGTCGGCGTCCTGGCGCAGGGTCTCCGGGTCCTGGCTGCGCTCGGGGGCGTCCTCGTCCTCGTAGCCGTTCTCGTCCAGGCCGGGGCCGGTGCCGAGCAGCTTCTCGCGGCCGCGGCCGACCGAGCCGAGGGTCTTGGTGAGGACGACCTCGAAGTTGGCGAGCTTGGAGTCGACGTAGTCGTCGGCCTCGGCGCGGATCTCCTCGGCCTCCTTGCGGGCCTCGGCGAGGATCCGGTCGGCCTCGGCCTGGGAGCGGCGGGCGATCTCGGTGTCGGAGATCAGCGATCCGCGCTCGGCGTGGGCGTTCTCGATGATCCGCTCGGCCTCCTGCCGGGCCTGCTCGACCATCTGCTCACGGCCGCCGATCAGCTCCTGCGCCTGGGCGAGGGAGCCGGGCAGCGCCTGGCGCACCTCTTCGAGCATCGCGAGCAGCTCGGCGCGGTTGATCACGCACGACGCCGACATGGGCATGGACCGGGCACTGGAGACCGTGGAGACGATCTCGTCGAGCTTCTTCTGCACGTCCACCTGTGCTCGCCACTCTCTACAGCCGGGTTGGAGACGGACGGGACGACTGTAGCCCCATCAGTCCCTGCCGAGGCGCTTGTTCAGCGCCTCCAGGACCTGGGCGGGCACCAGGTGGGAGACGTCGCCGCCCCAGGCGGCGACCTCCTTCACGAGGGAGGAGGACAGGAAGCTGTAGGTGGGGTTGGTGGGCACGAACAGCGTTTCGACGCCGGTGAGGCCGTTGTTCATCTGGGCCATCTGGAGCTCGTAGTCGAAGTCGCTGACGGCGCGCAGGCCCTTGACGATGGCGGGGATGTCGCGCTGCTTGCAGAAGTCGACGAGGAGGCCGTGGAACGCCTCCACGCGGACGTTGGAGAACTCGGAGGTGACCTCGCGGATCAGCTCGATCCGCTCCTCGATCTCGAACAGGCCCTTCTTGGACTTGTTGATCATCACCGCAACGTAGACCTCGTCGTAGAGACGGGAGGCCCGGGCGATGATGTCGAGGTGTCCGTTGGTGATCGGGTCGAACGACCCGGGACAGACGGCGCGGCGCACTTGTGATCCCTCGCTCTCCGGTCCGGTCATCGTGCGTCTTCGCACGTAGAGGCGGCGCGACCGTACCAAAACGTTCCCTCGCCGTAGCGACGGGACCGGATCGCCTCGAAGCCGTCCGGCCAGCGGAATTCGCCGCCTCTGGTGCTGCGCTCCACGGTGACGAGCGCTTGCTCAGCGAGCCAGCGTTCCGAGCGGAGTGTGAGCAGGATCTCGCGAAGATCGTCGTCCGTGACGGCGTACGGCGGGTCGAGGAAGACCAGGTCGTAGGGCTGTGCCGGCGGCGGGGCCTTGATGATCTGTTCCGCTTTGCCCGCTCTGACCTCGGCGCCCGGCAGACCCAGGTTTTTCACGTTCTCCCGGACGGTCCTCGCGGCGCGTGCGTCCGCCTCGACCAGCAGGGTGTGGCTCGCGCCCCGGGACAGCGCCTCCAGGCCCACGGCGCCCGAGCCGGCGTAGAGGTCGAGGACCCGCTCGCCGTCCAGGGGGCCGCCGAGGAGGGACTGCCAGGTGGAGAAGAGACCTTCGCGGGCACGGTCGGAGGTGGGCCGGGTTCCAGTGCCGGGCGGCACGGAGAGGCGGCGGCCGCCTGCCCGACCGGCGATCACGCGGGTCATGTCGGGTCCTTGTCCAGGGATGGTTACGGATTCAGTGTGGCAGCTGGTGCGCCGTGGCCGCTCACGGCCCTTTCCCGGGCGCTCGCGGCCCCCTCCGGGGCGCTGCGGCTCACCCCTTCTCCAGGTACTGCTCCCTCTCCTCGTCCAGGAGGGCGTCCAGGGCGGTGCGCAGGCCCGGGAGGTGCCGCAGCTCCGGGTCCGCCGCCACCACCGCCGCCGCCTCCTCGCGCGCCTCCGCGATGACCTCCTCGTCCTCGATGACCTCCAGGACCCGGAGGCTGGAGCGGGCACCGGACTGGGCCTGGCCGAGGACGTCGCCCTCCCGGCGCTGTTCGAGGTCGATGCGGGAGAGTTCGAAGCCGTCCAGGGTGGAGGCGACCGCGTTCAGCCGCTGGCGGGCCGGGCTCGCCTCGGGCATCTCGGTGACCAGGAGACACAGGCCGGGGGCGGAGCCGCGGCCGACCCGGCCGCGCAGCTGGTGCAGCTGGGAGACGCCGAAGCGGTCGGCGTCCATGATGACCATGGCCGTGGCGTTCGGGACGTTGACACCGACCTCGATGACGGTGGTGGCGACCAGGACGTCCGTCTCGCCGGCCGCGAAGCGGCGCATCACGGCGTCCTTGTCGTCGGGGTGCATACGGCCGTGCAGCACCTCGACCGCGAGGCCCTTCAGGGGGCCGGCGGCCAGCTGGCCGGCGACGTCGAGCACGGCCAGCGGGGGGCGCTTGTCGGCCTCGCCCTCGGCCTCGGACGGCTTCTTCCTGCCGGCCTTCTCCGGGTCGTCCTCCTCGTCGCCGATCCGCGGACAGACGACGTACGCCTGGTGGCCGGCCTCGACCTCCTCGCGGACCCGTTCCCAGGCGCGGGCGAGGAAGTGGGGCTTGTCGGCGGCCGGGACGACGTGGCTGGCGATCGGGGAGCGGCCCGCCGGGAGCTGGTCCAGGACGGAGGTCTCCAGGTCGCCGAAGACCGTCATGGCGACCGTGCGCGGGATGGGCGTGGCCGTCATCACGAGGAGGTGCGGGGGCTGTTTGCCCTTGCCGCGCAGGGCGTCGCGCTGTTCCACGCCGAAGCGGTGCTGTTCGTCCACCACGACCAGGCCGAGGTCGTGGAAGCGGACCTTGTCCTCGATGAGGGCGTGGGTGCCGATGACGATGCCGGCCTCGCCGGTGGCCAGGTCGAGCAGGGCCTGGCGGCGGGCCGCCATACCCATGGAGCCGGTGAGCAGCACCACTTTGGTGGCGTGCTCGGTGCCGCCCGGCATCACGCCCTCCCCCGGCCCGCCACCGCCCTCCTGCCCGGGCGCTTCGCGCCACAGCCCCCAGCCGGCCAGCTCGCCCATCATCTCGGTCACGGAGCGGTGGTGCTGCTGGGCGAGGACCTCGGTGGGCGCGAGCATGGCCGCCTGTCCGCCCGCGTCGACGACGGCGAGCATGGCCCGCAGGGCCACCATGGTCTTCCCCGATCCCACCTCGCCCTGGAGCAGGCGGTGCATGGGGTGGGCGGTGGCGAGGTCGTCGAAGATCTCGCGGGAGACCTTCTGCTGGCCTTCCGTGAGGGTGAACGGCAGGCGTGCGTCGAAGGCCGTGAGGAGGCCGTCCGGCCGGGGCGTGCGGGGGACCGCGGGCAGCAGGGTGTCGGCGTGCCGGCGGCGGGCCAGGGCGACCTGGAGGACGAAGGCCTCGTCCCATTTCAGCCGGGCGCGGGCGTCGGCGATGTCGGCCTTGGTGTGCGGGCGGTGGATCTTGAGCAGTGCCTCGGACAGGGGGACCAGGCCGCGGCCCGCGCGCAGGGAGTCCGGGAGCGGGTCCAGGGCCTCCTGTGCGGTGGGCAGGACCGTCTGCACCGCCTTGCCGATCTTCCAGGACTCCAGCTTGGCGGTGGCCGGGTAGATGGGGATCAGGGCGCCGGCCCAGGTCTCGACGGCTTCGTCGCCTTCGCCCCGGAGCAGCTCGTAGGCCGGATGGGCGAGCTGGAGGCGGCGGTTGAAGACGGAGACCTTGCCGGCGAACATCGCGCGGGTGCCCGGCAGCAGCTCCTTGTGGGGCTTGTGCACGCCGTTGCCGAAGAAGACCAGCTGGAGCCGGCCGCTGCCGTCCGTGATCGTCACTTCGAGGCGCTGGCCCTTGCCACGGGGCGCCTTGGCCGAGGCGAAGCTGTGCAGGCGGGCGTCGGCGACCTGGGCGACCACCGTGACGTGCTCGTCCATGGGGAGGTCGGCGAGGTGGGTGAGCTGGCCGCGCTCCTCGTATCTGCGCGGGTAGTGGTGCAGGAGGTCGCCGACGGTGCGCAGGCCGAGGTGCTCGGCCATCACCTTCGCGGTGGCGGGGCCGAGCACTGACTTCAGGGGCTGCTTCAGTGGTTCTTCCAGTGCGGGCACGAGATCCATTGCACACCACCGCACTGACAATGCGTGGACGCCGCCTGGCGGGTTCGACGGGCCGGTCCCGTTAACATCGGGGAAACTCCTGGTCAGGCGGGCTGTTCCGGCCTAGGATGACGCGCTCCGGCCATCCTTCGCGGTCACCGCCCCGCCGGGACCGCCCGACCCCGCGCCGCCACGCACTCCCCCGCCGGCGCAGTGACGATGGACTCGCAGCCCTCACACCAGGCATCCCAGCCACCTCACCCACCTCACTCACCTCATACGTTCCAGGTCGACCTGCGCGGTCTGGTGGACCTCCTCTCGCACCACCTCTACTCCAGCCCCAAGGTCTATCTGCGCGAGCTGCTGCAGAACGCCGTGGACGCCGTCACCGCCCGGCGCGCCGCGGAGCCGGATGCCCCGGCGCGGATCCGGCTGTACGCCGCGGACGGCGGGCTGCGGGTGGAGGACACCGGTGTCGGGCTCACCGAGCCGGACGTGCACTCCCTGCTGGCGACCATCGGGCGCAGCTCCAAGCGTGCCGAGGGCCTGGCGGAGGCCCGGTCCGAGTTCCTCGGCCAGTTCGGCATCGGGCTGCTGGCCTGCTTCCTGGTCGCCGAGCGGATCCGCGTGGTCAGCCGCAGCGCCCGTACGCCCGGGGCCCCGCCGGTGGAGTGGACGGCCCGCGACGACGGCTCGTACACCGTGCGGACGCTGCCCGCCGCGGAGCGCCCCGAGCCGGGTACGACCGTGTACCTGACGGCGCGGGCCGGGGCGGCCGAGTGGCTGGCGCCCGACCGGGTGCGCGCGCTCGCCCGGGACTTCGGCTCCCTGCTGCCGTACGACGTCCGGGTCGGCGACGAGCCCGTCACCGAGCTGCCCGCCCCCTGGGACCGCGCCCACCCGGGTCCGGCCGGCCGCAGGGTGGCGCTGGCCCGGCACTGCCGGGAGCTGTTCGGGTTCACGCCGCTGGACTCGATCGACCTGGACGTGCCGCTGGCCGGGATCCGCGGGGTGGCGTACGTGCTGCCGTCGGCGGTCAGCCCGGCCCAGCGGGCGACGCACCGCGTGCACCTGAAGGGCATGCTGCTCACCGAGCGGGCCGAGCAGCTGCTGCCGGACTGGGCGTTCTTCGTGCGCTGCGTACTGGACACCGACAGTCTGCGGCCCACCGCCTCGCGCGAGTCGCTGTACGAGGACGAGACGCTCGCCGCCGTACGGGACGCGCTGGGCGAAAGGATCCGGTCCTGGCTGACCGGGCTCGCGGCCGGTGACCCGGAGCGCCTGTCGGCCTTCCTGGCCGTGCACCACCTGGGCGTGAAGTCCCTGGCCCGGCACGACCGGGAGATGCTGCGCACCATGCTGCCGTGGCTGCCGTTCGAGACGACCGACGGGCAGCTGTCCCTGGAGGAGTTCGCGCGGCGGCACCCGGTGGTCCACTTCACGCGGAGTGTCGAGGAGTACCGGCAGGTCGCGCCGATCGCCTCGGCGCAGGGCGTCGGCGTGGTCAACGGCGGCTACACCTACGACAGCGAGCTGGTCGAGGCGCTGCCGCGGGTGCGGCCGGGGACGGTGGTCGCCGAACTGGACGCGGACACCGTGACCGCGCACCTGGACGCGGTCGACCCGGGCGAGGAGCTGGCACTGTCCGGTTTCCTGGCCGCCGCGCAGGCCCGGCTCGATCCGCTGGGCTGCGACGTGGTCCTGCGGGCCTTCCACCCGCTGTCCGTGCCCGCGCTGCACCTGGACGACCGGGCGGCCCGGCACGAGCAGGCCCGGGCGGAGGCCGAGGAGCGGGCCGACGACCTGTGGGCGGGCATCCTGGGCTCGCTGCGCGGCAGCGCCCCCCGCGCGCGTCTGGTGCTCAACCACCTCAATCCGCTGGTCCGGCGGATCGGCGCGCTCCGGGACCCGGAGCTGATCGGCACCGCGACCGAGTCGCTGTACGGGCAGGCGCTGCTGATGGCGCAGCGGCCGCTGCGGCCGGCCGACTCCGCGCTGCTCAACCGGGCGTTCATCGGGCTGCTCGCATGGGCGACCCACGGAGAGGGTGACGGACGATGAGTGAGATCACGGATCTCGACGCGCTGCGCCGGGCGCTGGCGGAGAACTCCGAGCAGCCGGAGGGCCCGGCCCGCAACGCGCGCGCGGAGCACCTGCTCGCCGAGGCGGAGCGGCTGGACGTCCCGCTCGCCGTGATCGAGGCGCTCGGGCACCAGCTGAAGGTCTACAACTACAGCTCCGAGAAGGACAAGATGTTCGTCCCGTTCGCGCGGCTGCTGCGCATGTGGGACGAACGGCCCGAGGACTTCGACGAGTACGAGGCGCACTCGCTGCACTGGGTCTTCAAGTGGATGTCGGCGGGCATGCTGGACCAGCCGCACGTCCCGCTCGCCTCGATCGAGAAGTGGCTCGGCGAGATGGAGCACCGCTACCGGCTCGCCGGGCACTCCGAGCGGGCCGTGCGCAGCGCCGAGTTGAGCGTGGCCGCGCACATCGGGGACCTCGCCCGCGCGGAGCGGGCGTACGCCGCGTGGCTGGCCGCCGACCGGGACCGGATGGCCGACTGCCACGCCTGCGAGCTGCACGCGCAGGGCACCTGGCAGGTGCGGTGCGGCCGGGACGCGGAGGCGCTGCGGCTGTGGCGGCCGGTGCTGGAGGGCGAGTTCGCCTGCGCGCACGAGCCGCACACCGTGCTGGCCTCCTCGCTGGCCCCGCTGCTGCGGCTCGGCCGCGTGGAGGAGGCCCGGGCGCACCACCTGCGGGGCTTCCGGCTGGTCCGCCCGATGGAGAGCATGCGCGGCGCGTACGCCGACCACGTGGAGTTCTGCGCGCTGACCGGCAACGAGGCGCGCGGTCTGGAACTGCTCGCCGAGCGGCCGGCGTACTTCACGGACACCGGGCACCCGCGCAGCCGGCTGGACTTCATGGCCGTCGTGACGCTGCTCATGGACCGGCTGACCGAGCTGGGGCTGGGCGAGCGGCGGGTGCCGGGGCCGGCCGGGCGGACCTGGACGGCTCGGGAACTCGCATCGCACGCGCGCGCGGAGGCGACGGAACTGGCCGGCCGGTTCGACCGCCGCAACGGCACCTCGTCCGTCGGTGACCGGGTCGCCGCGCGGATGGCCCAGCGCCCGCTGGTGGAGCGGCTGCCGCTCGGGGTGCGTACGGTTCGCCCTGCGCCGCCCGCACCGGCGGCCGCGCCCCCGGTGTCACCGGGCCCGCCCGGGGCGCCGGGGGGCTCCGGCGAGTCCGGCCTGGCCGCCCTGCTCGCCGAGGCACGGCACCTGTCGGACGCCCTGCGGCCGCACGCCCTGGAGGCGTGGGCGGCCGTCGCGCGGGCCGCGGGGGACGGCGCCGGGCTGGCACCGCGCGACCGCGCGGAGATCGCCGACCACGAGGCGATGGCCCGCGGGCCCGAGGGCCTGCCCCTGTTCGAGCGGGCGGCGGCGCTGTACGCGGAGGCCGGCGACCCCGGCGAGGCGCTGGCGGCTCGCGCACGCGGGGCGTACGTCCGCGCGCTCACCGGCGAAGTGGCCGAGGCCCTGGCCACGGTCACGGGCCTGTACGACGAGGTGCTCGCGCTCTACGCCGACGAGGGCACCGGCGTGCGGCAGACCGCCTCGGTGGTGATGAGCCGGGCGCGGATCCTGATGCGGCGGGTGCACGAGGCCGCCGGGGCGGGCGACGCGGGTACCGGCACGGCCGGGTCCCCCGGACCGGCTGCCGCGGACACGGGTCCGGCCGCCGCGGACACGGGAGCGACCGCCGCGGACACCGGCACGGCCGGGTCCCCCGGACCGGCTGCCGCGGACACGGGTCCGGCCGCCGCGGACACCGGGCCGACCGCCCCGGCCGCCGGCCCGACCGCGGGGGCGGCCGGTGCCGGCACCGGCACCGGCACCGGGCAGACCGCCGACGCCGAGCCCTCGGACGGCGGGCAGGCCCCCGGCAGCGGCCCGCAGGCCGGACGAACGGCAGGTGCCGACCGTGCGGAGGCCGGGCAGGTCGCCTCCGGGGCCTACCAGGCCGTCCTCGTGGCCGAGGCGGCCGTGCGGGAGGTGCTGGCGCTCGTCGAGGGGCGCGGTGGGGGCGACGTACGGCTGGCGGCACGGGCGGCCGAGGCGCGGGCGATGCTCGCCGAGCTGGCCGGGCTCACCGGGGACGCCGAGCGGGCGGCCGCGTTGTTCCGGCAGGCCGCCGGCGCGTACGTGGCCGCCGGGCTGCCGTGGTTCGCGGTGGAGTACGAGGTGCAGATCGCGGCACTGGCCCACCAGGCCGGCGACCTGGCCGGCGCCGAGCAGGCGCTGCGGGCGGCCGTGGAGCACGGCGGGCCGTACGTGGAGCCGGTCGGGCGGGCCCAGCTGCACCTCCAGCTCGCCGAGGTGCTCGGCGGCCGGGACGCGGCCGCCGAGGCGGCCGAGCACGCGCTGGAGGCCGCGCACTGGGCCGACGAGGCCGGCGAGAGCGGCACGCTGGGCGCCTGGGCGCGGCAGCAGCTCGGCGGCTTCCTGCTGCGCCTCGGCCGGTACGCGGAGGCCGCCGAGGTGCTGGAGTCCGCGCTGGCCGACCTGAGCGCCGACACGCACGGCGACGGGATCGTCGTCCAGGCGCACTGGTGGCTCGGGGACTGCCTGGCCGAGCTGGGCGAGCACCGGGCCGCCGCCGAACAGCGGCTCGCGGCCGCCGGCCTCGCCCGCCACTGGCCCGAGCAGCAGGACCACGCCACGCTCGCCCACCTCGCCGCCGAGTCGCTGGGCAGCGCCGGCCTGACGGAGGAGGCCGACCGCGCCTACGCGCGCGCGGGCGACCTGTGGCGCGCCCTTGGCAACGCGCAGTTCCTGGTCCGCTCGCTGCGTGCCCGCGCCTGGCTGGCCCTGGGCGGGGGGCCCGGGCCGGCGGACGCACGCGCGCTGATGGCCCGGGCGGTACGGGAGTGCGAGACGGCACTGGCGGCGGCGGGACCGGCGGAACGGGAGGAGCTGACCGCCGAACTCGGCGCCACGCACCGGCAGTTCGCGGAGCTGCTGGCCCGCTCGGCACCCGAGGAGGCCGAGGACACGGCGATCCGGGCCGCGTTCGAGGCGGCGCTGGAGCAGATGACCCGGTCCGTGGCGGTGTTCGACACGCTCGGCGCGGCCGGGCTGCACAGCCGTACCGGCGCGGAACTGGCCGCGGGCTGGCTGGAGGCGGATCTCGGCCGCCCGGCGCGGGCGGCGGCACGCGCGCGTGCGGTGCTCGCGGCCTACGCGGGCACCGACGACGGCGGCGAGAGCGTACGGGCGCGACGGGCGGAGGCCGACCAGCTGCTGGAGGCGGCGGCGGAAGCGGAAGCGGCGGCCGCGGCGGAGGAGGGGAACGGGGAACGGACGGGTGCCGAGGCCGGACCGCGGGGCTGAGCCACGGGGCGCCACCGCACGCCGGTGGACGGCGCGCCGAGCCCGCCGGACCGTCACTCCACGCCGATGAGCAGCAGCGCGCCCTGTCTGCCGCCGCGGTACACCACCGTGTCCACCGCCAGGTAGGACTCCCGCACGCGGGCCTCCAGGCGCGCGGCGACGGTCCCGGGCGCCTCGTCGCCGACGACGAGCGTGACCAGCTCGCCGCCGGCCTGGAGCATGCGGTCCAGCACCGTCCGGGCGGTGGCGGTGACGTCCGTGCCGATCACCGCCACATCGCCGTCGATCAGGCCGAGCACGTCGCCGGCCTGGCAGATCCCGGCCGTCGTCCACGACTGGTGCTCGGCGACGACGACCTCGGCGTACCGGGTGGCGCCCGCCGCCGAGGTCATCTGGACGACGTCCTCGTCGAACCGGCGCTCCGGCTCGTGCACCGCGAGCGCGGCGATGCCCTGGACCGCCGAGCGGGTCGGGATCAGGGCCACCCGGATGCCCTCGGTGCGGGCCTGCTCGGCCGCGGCGGCGGCCGTGTGGCGCAGCTCGGCGTCGTTGGGCAGCAGCACGACCTCGCGCGCGTGGGCGCGCCGTACGGCCTGCACCAGTTCCCCGCTGGCGGGCGGCTCCCCGGGGCGGGCCAGGACGGTGGTGGCGCCGGCCTCGGTGTACAGCCCGGCCAGGCCCTCGCCCGGTACGACGGCGACGACCGCCCGCTGGGCGGGCTCGCGGGGCGGGCGTCCACGACCGGTGTGCGCGTCGCCGAGCCCGAAGTGCGTGATCCGGATCCGGTACGGCCGCCCGGCCTCGACCCCCGCCTCCACGGCGGCGCCCGCGTCGTCGACGTGCACATGGACGTTCCACAGCCCGTCGCCGCCGACCACGACCAGGGAGTCGCCGAGGGTGTCGAGGCGCGTGCGCAGCCGGGCCACGGCCGCGTCGTCGGCCTCCAGCAGGTAGATCACCTCGAAGGCGGGGCCGCCGGCGTCCGCCGCGTCGGCGCAGAGGTCGGGTGCGGCAACGTCCTGCCCGCGCGCGTGCCCGGCGGGAGCGGCTCCCGGTGCCTGCGGGGCGCCCGCGGGGAGGGCCTCACCGGGCAGGGGCCCCCCGAGCGGAGTCCCCGCACGCGGAGCATCACCCGGCGAGGTCTCCCCGCGCGGCGCCTCCCCCGGCACGCCCTGCCCGAGCGCCCCCTCTTCCGGCGCGGCCCCCGCGAGCGGCGCCTGCCGACCCGAGCCCTCTCGACCCGAGCCCTCCCGGCGCGAGCCCTCCCGGCGCGGCGCCTGCCGTACCGACTCCCCCGTGAACACCTCCACCAGTGCGCCGAGCACCGCCACCAGCCCCCGCCCGCCCGCGTCCACCACTCCGGCCCGCTTCAGCGCGGCCAGCTGGTCCGGGGTCGCCGCCAGCGCCGCCCGCGCGCCCTCGTAGGCGGCCCGCGCGACCGTCCCGCAGTCGCCCTCGGCCCCCTCGGCGGCCTCGGCGGCCGCCGAGGCGACCGTCAGCACCGTGCCCTCGACCGGACGCGCCACGGCCTGCCGGGCGGAGTCGGCGGCCCGGCGCAGGGCCAGCCCCAGCCCGGACCCGTCGGTATGAGGGGCGTCACCGTTCTCCGCGAGCACCTGCGCCATGCCCCGCAGCAGCTGCGCGAGGATCGTCCCGGAGTTGCCCCGGGCCCCGATGAGCGCCCCGTGGGCCATGGCTCGTACCGCGTCCGCGAGCGACGGCTCCGCACAGCCGGTCTCGTACCCGGCGAACACCGCCTCCACGGCCGTCGCCGCCGACTCCAGGGTCAGGTAGAGGTTGGTGCCGGTGTCGCCGTCCGCCACCGGATAGACGTTGATCGCGTCGATCTCCTCGCGGGCCCGGCCCAGTGCCCGCAACGCCAGACCGCACCAGGTGCGCACCGCGAGAGCATCGAACGTCTGCGGCACCTGCGCCACCTGCGCCTCCCTGAGCTGGCTGGACGTGGGACGCAGCGTAGACCCCGGACCGGTGTCCTCCGGAAGAGGGCCGGGGAGGGGCCCTGAGCTGCCATGGTAGTTTCGTTCTACGGGCGCAGCCGTTGTATGCTGCTCCGGTTGCCCGATCCGATCGGGCTATTCCCCCTGGCAGCGCCACTCAAGATCTCGGTTTTAGGATCTCGATCCCGGCATGCCGGGATCAACCGTAAGTGCATCTGAAGTCTTTGGAGTGACCCGTGGCTGCCAACTGCGACGTCTGCGGCAAGGGGCCGGGCTTCGGCAACAACATCTCGCACTCGCACCGCCGTACGTCCCGCCGCTGGAACCCGAACATCCAGCGTGTGCGTACCGTGGTCGGCGGGACGCCGAAGCGCGTGAACGCCTGCACCTCGTGCATCAAGGCCGGCAAGGTCTCGCGCTGACGCTACAGCTGAGCGCGCGGCCACCAGCTGGTTCGCTGCACTGAGCCGGTCCACCTCAGGGTGGACCGGCTTTTTGCCGTGCCCTGCCGTCGCCGGCCGCGTACAGCCGTGTCCTGCCGTCGCCGGCCGTGTCCTGGCCCCGGGAAGCCGGGGGCTCAGAGGGTGTCCCGCCGCAGCCTCCACCCGTGGTCCACGGGTCCGATACCGGTGCCGAGGGAAAAGCCGGCGGCGATCGCCCCGGTGACGTACTCCTTGGCCGCCCTGGCCGCCTCCGGCACGCTCAGGCCGCGCGCCAGGCCGCAGGCGATCGCGGAGGCGAGGGTGCAGCCGGTGCCGTGGGTGTGCCGGTTGTCGTGGCGCGGGGCGCGCAGCCAGTGCTCCTCGGCGCCGTCGGTGAGCAGGTCCACCGCCTGGTTCCCGCCCGCCCGGCCGGTGTCCGCGGGCAGGTGCCCGCCCTTGATCAGCACCCACCGCGGGCCGTGGGCCAGCACGGCCGCCGCGGCCCGCCGCAGGTCGTCCTCGGACTCGACGCGGACACCGGTGAGTTGCGCCACCTCGTCGAGGTTGGGGGTGGCCACGGTCGCCGCCGGCAGCAGCTTCGTCCGTACGGAGTCCAGCGCGGAGGCGGCCAGCAGCGGGTCGCCGTGCTTGGAGACGCCCACCGGGTCGACCACGGCGGGCGCGTCCGTGCCGGAGATCAACTCGGCGACCGCCTCGACCAGTTCGGCGGAGGACAGCATGCCGGTCTTCACGGCCTGGACGCCGATGTCGTCCACCACGCTGCGGTACTGGCCGCGGACGGCCTCCACCGGCAGCTCCCAGGCGCCCTGCACGCCGAGCGAGTTCTGCGCGGTCACGGCCGTGATCACGCTCATGCCGTGCACGCCGTGCGCCAGCATCGTCTTCAGGTCGGCCTGGATGCCGGCGCCGCCGCCCGAGTCCGAGCCGGCCACCGTCAGCACCCGGGGCGGCGCTCCGTGGGCGCTCACGACTCGATGTCCCCGAAGTGGTCCCAGCCGCCCTTGCTGGTCCAGGGCGCCCCGTCGACGGTCACCTGGGGCAGCGCGGAGGGGTTGAGCACCTCGCCGATGACCTTCCAGCGGGCCGGCAGCTTGGCGTCCGGCGGGAAGGTCGCCACGATCGCGTGGTCCTCTCCCCCGGTCAGCACCCACTGGAGCGGGTCCACGCCCACGGCCTGCCCGATGTCGTTCATCTGCGTCGGGATGTCGATCGCGCCGGAGCGGATGTCGATGCGGACCTTGCTGGCCTCGGCGATGTGCCCGAGGTCGGCGATCAGCCCGTCGCTCACGTCGCACATCGCGGTGGCGCCGAGCGCGGCGGCGGCCGGACCCGCGTGGTACGGCGGCTCGGGGCGCCGGTGGGCCTCCACGAAGGCGCGCGGCGAGCGGAAGCCCCGGGCGAGCACCGCGTACCCGGCCGCCGACCAGCCGAGCCAGCCGGTGACGGCCACGATGTCGCCGGGCTGGGCACCCGCGCGCGTGACCGGCTCCTGGTTGCGCAGGTCGCCGAGCGCGGTGATGGACACCATGATCGTGTCGCCGCGTACGACGTCCCCGCCGACCACGGAGGCCCCGGCGACCTGGCACTCGTCGCGCAGGCCGTCCATCAGCTCGGTGGGCCAGGTGACCGGCAGCTCGGCCGGGACCACCAGCCCGAGCAGCAGCGCGGTCGGTACGGCGCCCATCGCGGCGATGTCCGCCAGGTTCTGCGCGGCGGCCTTGCGGCCGACGTCGTAGGCCGTGGACCAGTCGCGGCGGAAGTGCCGGCCCTCCAGCAGGATGTCGGTGCTCGCCACCACCCGGCGGTCGGGCGCGGCGACCACCGCGGCGTCGTCGCCGGGGCCGACCCGGACCGCCGGGGTGGTGGTGAGACGGGAGGTGAGCTCCCTGATGAGCCCGAACTCCCCGAGCTCACCAACAGTGCCCTTCATGTCCCTTGCTCCCCTTCTCTGCCGTGCCGTGCCCGGTCGCGCGTCATCAGTGTCCCCGATACGGTCGAGATGACCGCCGCCGCGGTCGTCCCGGCCGCCGGCACGGCCGCGACGACCGTCGAAACGGTCCGGGTGACCGTCAACTTCCGTCGTGCCTGCACCCTGGCGCGCAAGCCCGGTTCCCGCAGGTCTCCCCGCGGGGAGCGGCGACGCGATACCGTGGCGTTCCTTTTCCCCACATGATCCTCGTGGCCGCCCTGGAGGTTCCGTGGTACAGGCGTACATCCTGATCCAGACGGAGGTCGGCAAGGCGTCGACCGTCGCCGAGACGATCAGCAAGATCCCTGGAGTGCTCCAGGCCGAGGACGTGACGGGACCGTACGACGTCATCGTGCGCGCCCAGGCCGACACGGTCGACGAACTCGGCCGCATGGTGGTCGCGAAGGTCCAGCAAGTGGACGGCATCACGCGCACCCTGACCTGTCCGGTCGTGCATCTGTAGCCCCCGTCTACGCTTGGCCGGTGAACATCTTCCGTCACCGGCCGCTCGGCCTGCTCGCGCCCGCCCTGCTCATCGTGGTCGCGGGCTGCTCCACCGCGGACGACGTCACCGTGGCGGTCCCCACCCCCGACGCGAAGACCGCCCCGCTCTGCCGTGACCTGGACAAGGCACTGCCACGGAAGGTGGACGGGCGAAGCCGCCAGGACCCCGAGCCCCGGTCCGCCTACACGGCGGGCTGGGGAAACCCGGCGATCATACTGCGCTGCGGCATCGTCCGGCCGCCGAAGATGGTCGATCCCAAGGTCGCCCTCGGCGACGACCCGAACGCGATCGGCGGCGGGGTGAACGGGGTCGACTGGCTGATGGAGAAGCAGGACGACGGGACGTGGCGGTTCACCACGTCCGGTCGCCGTGCGTACGTGCAGGTGACGCTGCCGGAGAAGCTGTCCGGGCCGGACGACAGCGCCCAGGTGCTCATGGACCTGGCGGCGGCCGTGAAGAAGGCGGTCCCGAAGGGGCTCGCCTCCATGCGGCACTGACCCGCGCCGGTCAGCGCGGTCCGGCGCCGGTCAGCGCAGTCCGGTCGAGCGGCGCAGCGCCGCCTGCACCAGGCGGTCCACCAGCTCGGGGTAGGCGATCCCGCTCGCCTGCCACATCTGCGGGTACATCGAGATCGGCGTGAAGCCGGGCATGGTGTTGATCTCGTTGATCACGAACTCGCCGTCCTCGGTGAGGAAGAAGTCCGCCCGGACCAGACCCTCGCAGGAGGCCGCCTCGAACGCCTCGACCGCGAGCCCGCGCACCTCGGCGGTCTGCTCCGCGGTGAGCGGGGCCGGGACGACGCCGGGCGTGGAGTCGATGTACTTGGCCTCGAAGTCGTAGTACGCGTGCGCGTCCGGCGGCGGGATCTCGGCCGGGACGGAGGCCCGCGGGCCGTCCTCGAACTCCAGGACGCCGCACTCGATCTCCCGGCCGCGTACGGCCGCCTCGATGAGGATCTTCGGGTCGTGCGCCTGCGCCTCGGCGATCGCCTCGTCCAGGCCGGAGAGGTCGTCGACCTTGGTGATGCCGATCGACGAACCCGCGCGCGCCGGCTTCACGAACAGCGGCCAGCCGTGCTCGCCCGCGAAGTCGACGATCTTCTTGCGGGCGGCGGACTCGTCCCGGGCCCACTCGCGCGGCCGGATCACCACGTACGGGCCGACCTTGAGCCCGAAGGAGGTGAACACCCGCTTCATGTACTCCTTGTCCTGGCCGACGGCCGAGGCGAGGACCCCGGAGCCCACGTACGGCACGCCGGACAGCTCCAGCAGGCCCTGGAGGGTGCCGTCCTCGCCGTAGGGGCCGTGCAGCACCGGGAAGACGACGTCGACCTCGCCGAGCGCCTTGGGCACGGAGCCGGGCTCGCTGTAGACGACCTCGCGGTTGGCGGGGTCGACGGGGAGCACCACGCCGCCCTCATGGGACTCCGCCAGCTCCTCCACGCTCGGGGTGCGCCGGTCGGTGATGGCCATCCGCTCCGGCTCGTCGGCCGTCAGCGCCCAGCGGCCGTCCGCGGTGATGCCGATCGGCAGGACGTCGTACTTCGTCCGGTCGATGGCCTTGAGGACGGCGCCGGCGGTGACCACGGAGATCCCGTGTTCGGAGCTGCGGCCGCCGAACACGACGGCGACGCGCGGCTTGCGCGACGGCTGCTCAGGGCTCTGGGGAAGGTTCTCGGTGCTCATATCGCGATGAGAGTACCCGGAGGTAGCGCCCAAGTCAGCGCGCGCTCCCGGGCCGTCGCTCAGCGTCGCACGGACGGTCGCGGAGCGTCGCGCGGGAACCTCCGGAGGTGATGTCCGGCAGGGGCGCCGACCGGCTCCGGCACGGCCGCCGGCCGGACCGGAACGACTCCCGCCGCGTCCGACGGGACCCCCGGCCGGGCCCGTGCGGGCCGCGGCCGGACCGGGGCCGGACCGGGGCCGACCGTGCCGGGTACGGGGGCGCCGGGGGCGGTGGCGGTAGCGGTGGCGGTCGGAGGGTGCGTGCCGGTCGGGGGGTCAGTGCCGCTCGGGCTTGGCGCTGCGGGCCATCAGTTCCTTGAGCGCGGCGACCGGCGACTTGCCCTCGTGCACGATGCTCACGACCGTCTCGGTGATGGGCATGTCGACGCCGTGCCGGCGGGCCAGACCGAGCACGGACTCGCAGGACTTGACGCCCTCGGCGGTCTGCCGGGTGACCGCGATGGTCTCCTCCAGCGTCATCCCCTTGCCGAGGTTGGTGCCGAAGGTGTGGTTCCGGGAGAGCGGCGAGGAGCAGGTGGCCACCAGGTCGCCCAGGCCCGCCAGTCCGGAGAAGGTCAGCGGGTCGGCGCCCATCGCGAGGCCGAGCCGGGTGGTCTCGGCGAGTCCGCGTGTGATGAGCGAGCCCTTGGCGTTGTCGCCCAGTCCCATGCCGTCGGCGATGCCGACCGCGAGCCCGATGACGTTCTTGACCGCGCCGGCGAGTTCGCAGCCGACCACGTCGGTGTTGGTGTACGGCCGGAAGTACGGGGTGTGGCAGGCGGCCTGGAGCCGCTGGGCGACCTGCTCGTCCGTGCACGCCACGACGGCCAGGGCGGGCATGCGGGCGGCGATCTCGCGGGCCAGGTTGGGCCCGGTGACCACGGCGACCCGGTCGGCGCCGACCTTGGCGACGTCCTCGATGACCTCGCTCATCCGCATGGTGGACCCGAGTTCGACGCCCTTCATCAGGGAGACGAGGACGGTGTCCGGCGCGAGCAGCGGGGTCCACTCGGCGAGGTTGGCGCGCAGGGTCTGGGAGGGGATCGCGAGGACGGTGAAGTCCGCGTCCCGCAGGGCCTCGGCCGGGTCGGCGGTGGCGCGCAGGTTCTCCGGCAGTTCCACGCCGGGCAGATAGTCGGGGTTGGTCCGGGTGGAGTTGACCGCCTCGGCCAGCTCCGGACGGCGGGCCCACAGGGTCACCTCACAGCCGGCGTCGGCGAGGACCATGCCGAAGGCGGTGCCCCACGAACCGGTGCCCATGACGGCCGCCCGCACAGGGTTGCTCACTTGCTCTGCCCTTCCGCTTGCCTGCCCCGCGTCTGCGTCTGTGCCGCGGTGCGGCGCCGCTGCTCGATCCGCTCGCGGCGCGGGTCGTACGGCGTCTCGGGCGCCTTCTCGCCGCGGATCTCCTCCAGGAGGCGGGTGATCGCCGCCATGATGACCTCGGTGGCCGCCTTCAGCACCTCGGGGGTCATCTCCTGGTCGTAGAACCGGGAGAGGTCCACGGGCGGGCCCGCCAGCACGTGGTGGGTCTTGCGCGGGAAGAGGTTCGGCTTCTTGGCGTACGGCGGCAGCAGTTCGTTGGCGCCCCACTGGGCGACCGGGATGACCGGGCACTTGGTCTGGAGGGCGACGCGGGCGGCACCGGTCTTGCCGGTCATGGGCCAGCCGTCCGGGTCGCGGGTGAGGGTGCCCTCGGGGTAGAAGGCGACGCACTCGCCGCGCTGCACGGCGTCGATGGCGGCGCGGAAGGCGCTGAGCGCGTCCGTGGACTCGCGGTAGACGGGGATCTGCCCGGTGCCGCGCATGGCGGCGCCGACGAATCCCTTCTTGAAAAGCCCGCTCTTCGCCAGGAATCGCGGGACCCGCCCGGTGTTGTACTGATAGTGCGCGTACGCGAAGGGGTCCACGTGGGAATTGTGGTTCACCACGGTGATAAATCCGCCCTCGGCCGGAATGTGCTCCATTCCACGCCAGTCCCGCTTGATCAGAGCCACCAGCGGCGGTTTGCAGATCACCGCGGCGAAGCGGTACCAGAAGCCGATTCTGCGGCGGGACACAAGGACACCTTCCTCTAGGACTGCCACCCCGGCGGGGGCCGCACAAGTGTGGCCCCGGGCCGCCGGTCTGTCGAGAACACCGTACGCCCCGCCACCGGACGCGCCGGATGGCCCGGGGGACAATGATCGCGACGAGAGAGGGACGGTACGCCGGTGCAGTGGAGCTTGGTCATCCCCCTGAAGCCCCTCACACGGGCCAAGAGCAGGCTCGCGGACACCGCCGGCGACGGGCTGCGCCCGGCCCTGGCACTGGCGTTCGCGCAGGACACCGTGGCAGCGGCGCTGGCGTGCCCGGCCGTGGCGGATGTGGCGGTCGTCACGGACGACGAGCTGGCCTCCCGCGAGCTGGGCGCCCTGGGCGCGCGGATCGTGCCGGACACCCCTGCAAACGGTCTGAACGCCGCTCTGGCGCACGGCGCGGCCGCGGTGCGGGAAATCCGCCCCGCCGCCCCGGTCGCGGCCCTCAACGCCGATCTGCCGGCACTGCGCGCGCGGGAACTTTCCCGGGTACTCTCCGCCGCCGCGGAATTCGGCCGCTCATTCCTGGCGGACGCGGCGGGCTCGGGCACGACACTGCTGGCCACGGCCCCCGGCCGGGAATTGCGGCCGGCGTTCGGTATTGATTCCCGTTTCCGGCACCGGGCCTCCGGTGCGACGGAACTCGCGCTCGCGGGGGTCGATTCGGTCCGCCAGGACGTGGACAGGGGGGCCGATCTGCGCGCGGCGCTGTCCCTGGGGGTGGGCCGGCACACGGCCGCGGTGTCGACCAGGCTGCCGATCCCGGGACCTTAGGGGGCCGGTGGGCGCACCGCGGCCCCGGCGGCGAACGGCCGGAGGCACTACGCTGACTGCCATGCAGGCCACCGCATACACCTACGACCCGGAGACCCGCAGCGGCCAGGTACTCCTCGACGACGGCACCCCGGTGCCCTTCGACACCGCCGCGTTCGACGCCGGAGACCTGCGGCTGCTGCGTCCCGGGCAGCGGGTGCGGATCGAGACGGAGGGCGAGGGCGACGCCGTCCGGATCACCCTCGTAACCCTTCAAACCCTGTAACCGCCCTTACACACGCCGCGGGCCGGGCTCCCCAGGGGAGTCCGGCCCGGCGCGTGAGTGCCTCGGCGGCCTTACGAGGTGGCCTTGCGGGCGGTGGTCTTCTTGGCGGTGGTCTTGCGGGCCGTCGACTTCTTGGCCGGGGCCTTCTTGGCGGTGACCTTCTTCGCCGGGGCCTTCTTGGCCGTCGTCTTCTTGGCGGTGGTCTTCTTCGCCGCCGCCGCGGTGGTCTTGGCGGGCGCCGTGGTGGTCTTCTTGGCGGCGGGCGCCTTCTTCGCAGCGGTCTTCTTCGCCGCGGTGGCCGTGGTCTTCTTCGCAGCGGCCTTCTTCGTGGCGGCACCCGTGGTCTTCTTCGCCGCACCCGCCGTCTTCTTGGCGGCGGCCTTCTTGCCGGCGGCCTTGGCGATGGTGGGCGGAGCGCCGGACAGGCTGCCCTTGGGCGCCTTCTTGACCGAGACCTCGCCGCCCCGCGGAAGCTTCTTGGAGCCGCTCACCAGGTCCTTGAAGCCCTGACCGGCGCGGAAGCGCGGCACGGAGGTCTTCTTGACCCGAACCCGCTCGCCCGTCTGGGGATTGCGGGCGTAGCGGGCGGGGCGGTCCACCTTCTCGAAGGACCCGAAGCCGGTGACCGAGACCCGCTCGCCCGCGACGACCGCGCGGACGATGGCGTCCAGGACATGATCGACGGCATCGGCGGCCTGCTGGCGGCCGCCCAACTTGTCGGCAATCGCTTCTACGAGCTGCGCCTTGTTCACGTCTTCCCCTTCGGAGACATCGCCAGAACGAAAGTGTTCAAGCTTTTTCGCACGTTAGGCAGATATATACCGCAAATCAAACACGAAACGGGCTTATCACCCTTGTGCCGCAACGGACTCGGTTGTCCCGGGCTGTTCAGCGGTCCTCGTCGGGGATCCGACCCTCGTCGAGGTCCGCGGTGAACCGCTCGAGCCGCCTTGCCGCACCGGCGAGATCGTGCTTGGCCGCGGCCGTAATGACCAGCAGCTTCCGGGTCAGCGCCATCCGTACGCCCTCCGGGACTTGCAGTGCGCGCACTTTCGCGTGCGCTTCCTTGAGCTGGTTCGCGACCGCCGTATACAGCTGGAGTTGGCCGTCGTGTTCCATGCACAGATTGTGCCATCTGGGGCGAGTTGTCGCCTGCCCAGGGGGCAACTGCCGCCTCAAATGGCCTTCCAGGCACTTGCGGAGGACGCGAACACAGCACTCACGTACCCGCACAACGGCCTTCCTAACGTGGGAAGTTGGGCCTGACCGGGGGGCACGGCAGGGCCGTTCGGGTGCAGAAACGGCTGTACCCCCGATCGTGGCGATCGGGGGTACAGAGGGGATGTTGGGGTGGCCGAAACCCGACCCGTCCGGGGCGGTGGATCAGATCTGGAGGGTCCGCGGCTTGTGCGTGGGCCGCTTGGCCTCGTACGCGGCGATGTCGGCCTCGCTCTGAAGCGTGATGGAGATGTCGTCCAGGCCGTTCAGCAGCCGCCAGCGGGAGTTCTCGTCCAGCTCGAAGGAGGCGGTGATGCCCGTCGCACGCACCTCACGAGCCTCAAGGTCCACAGTGACCTCAGCAGTGGGATCCTGTTCCGTCAGCTCCCACAGCGCGTCCACGATCTTCTGGTCCAGGACCACCGTGAGCAGGCCGTTCTTCAGCGAGTTGCCCCGGAAGATGTCGGCGAAGCGGGAGGAGATCACGGTCTTGAAGCCGTAGTTCTGCAGCGCCCAGACGGCGTGCTCGCGGGAGGAGCCGGTGCCGAAGTCGGGGCCGGCGACCAGCACGGTCGCGCCCTGCCGCTCGGGACGGTTGAGGACGAACTCGGGGTCCTTGCGCCAGGCCTCGAAGAGCCCGTCCTCGAAGCCGTCCCGGGTGACCTTCTTGAGCCAGTGGGCCGGGATGATCTGGTCGGTGTCGACGTTGGAGCGGCGCAGCGGGACGGCCCGGCCGGTGTGCGTGGTGAATGCTTCCATGGCTGATCAGACTCCAGCGGGCGCGGCGGTTGCGTCGGACAGGTCGGCGGGCGAGGCCAGGTGGCCGAGGACGGCCGTGGCGGCCGCGACCTGCGGCGACACCAGGTGCGTACGGCCGCCCTTGCCCTGCCGGCCCTCGAAGTTGCGGTTGGAGGTGGACGCCGAGCGCTCGCCCGGGGCCAGCTGGTCGGGGTTCATGCCCAGGCACATCGAGCAGCCCGCGTGCCGCCACTCGGCGCCGGCCTCCTTGAAGACCACGTCCAGGCCCTCGGAGACGGCCTGCAGACCGACCCGCGCGGAACCCGGGACGACCAGCATCCGTACGCCGTCGGCGACTTTGCGGCCCCGCAGGATGTCGGCGGCGGCCCGCAGGTCCTCGATCCGGCCGTTGGTGCACGAGCCTACGAAGACGGTGTCCACGTCGATGGAGCGCAGCGGCTGGCCGGCCGCCAACCCCATGTACTCCAGGGCCTTTTCGGCGGCCAGGCGCTCCGAAGCGTCTTCGTACGAAGCCGGGTCGGGGACGTTCGCCGAAAGCGGCGCACCCTGGCCCGGGTTGGTGCCCCAGGTGACGAACGGCGACAGCTCGGCGGCGTCGATGACGACCTCGGCGTCGAAGACGGCGTCGTCGTCGGTCCTCAGGGTCTTCCAGTAGGCGACGGCCGCGTCCCAGTCGGCGCCCTCGGGGGCGTGCGGGCGGCCCTTGAGGTAGTCGAAGGTGGTCTCGTCGGGGGCGATCATGCCCGCGCGGGCACCGGCCTCGATCGACATGTTGCAGATGGTCATCCGGGCCTCCATCGAGAGCTTCTCGATGGCGGAGCCGCGGTACTCCAGGATGTAGCCCTGGCCGCCGCCGGTGCCGATCCGGGCGATGATCGCCAGGATCAGGTCCTTGGCGGTGACGCCGTCGGGCAGCTCGCCCTCGACGGTGATCGCCATGGTCTTGGGGCGGGCCAGGGGCAGCGTCTGGGTGGCCAGCACGTGCTCGACCTGCGAGGTGCCGATGCCGAACGCCAGCGCGCCGAAGGCGCCGTGCGTGGAGGTGTGCGAGTCACCGCAGACGACCGTGGTGCCGGGCTGGGTCAGGCCCAGCTGCGGGCCCACGACGTGCACGACGCCCTGCTCGACGTCGCCCAGCGGGTGCAGCCGCACCCCGAACTCGGCGCAGTTCTTGCGCAGCGTCTCCAGCTGGGCGCGGGAGACGGGGTCGGCGATGGGCTTGTCGATGTCGAGGGTGGGGGTGTTGTGGTCCTCGGTCGCGATGGTGAGGTCGAGGCGGCGCACGGCGCGGCCGCTCTTGCGGAGCCCGTCGAAGGCCTGGGGGCTGGTCACCTCGTGCAGCAGGTGCAGATCGATGAAGAGGAGGTCGGGCTCGCCCTCGGCGCGCCGGACGACGTGGTCGTCCCAGACCTTCTCCGCGAGTGTCCTACCCATCGCTTTCCCTCCGGCCGGCACACGTCCACCGGCCCAACTCGAGATCTTGGGGGAGCGGCGACTGCCCTTGTGAGGGGCCCCATGAAGTCGTGATTCCGGGCGTCCGCCGCCGGGCCCGTTGGTCTGCGGGCCGCTGTGTGTTTCCAGGGTGGCGCGTTCCACGGAAAATTGAACTTGCGTTTCACAGAGTGAGACGTGAGTATCGTTGCATGGACAACAGTAGCGGCGTCGGCGTTCTGGACAAGGCGGCCCTCGTCCTGAGCGCTCTGGAGTCCGGTCCGGCCACCCTCGCGGGTCTGGTCGGGGCCACCGGACTGGCACGACCCACGGCTCACCGCCTGGCCGTGGCACTGGAACACCACCGCATGGTGGCACGCGACATGCAGGGCCGGTTCATCCTCGGCCCGCGCCTCGCGGAGCTTGCGGCGGCGGCGGGCGAGGACCGCCTGCTCGCGACGGCGGGCCCCGTGCTCACCCACCTCCGTGATGTCACCGGCGAGAGCGCACAGCTCTACCGGCGCCAGGGTGACATGCGGATCTGTGTGGCCGCGGCGGAACGCCTGTCCGGCCTGCGGGACACCGTCCCGGTCGGTTCCACGCTGACGATGAAGGCCGGTTCCTCGGCCCAGATCCTGATGGCCTGGGAGGAGCCCGAGCGCCTGCACCGCGGCCTCCAGGGCGCCCGCTTCACGGCGACGGCCCTGTCGGGCGTACGGCGGCGCGGCTGGGCGCAGTCCATCGGCGAGCGGGAGCCGGGCGTGGCGTCCGTCTCCGCGCCCGTGCGCGGCCCCTCCAACCGCGTGGTGGCCGCCGTCTCCGTCTCCGGCCCGATCGAGCGCCTGACCCGCCACCCCGGCCGTATGCACGCCCAGGCGGTCATCGACGCCGCGGCCCGCCTCTCGGACGCCCTGCGCCGCACGGGCTGAGCGGGACGCACGGAACGCCGGAAGGGCCTGCCCCAACGCCGCGGCAGGCCCTCCCCGCTTCCCCCCTGCTCCCCCGCCCCCGCTCCCCCGGTTCCTGCGCCCCCCGCCCCGCCTCGGCCGGCCCGCGGCCCCGCTCGCTCCGGATTCCCCCTCAGCCGGCCCGGTCCGCCGCCGGCCCCTGCCGGGACCGGTGGGCGAAGCGGTCCTTGGCGTACCGGCCCCGCTGCTCCAGGGGCACCTGTCCGTGCGCGGCCGCCAGCCCGAACGCCGGCATGTCGGCGTAGATCGCCTCGTACGACCCCTCCGGCACGACGTACGCCTCGTGCCAGATCCCGACCTGCCCGCACAGCCGGCCCTCGCGCTCCTTGCGGTTGAGCGCGGCCCAGGCCTTGTGGTGGAAGGCGTCCGGCGCGGTCGCGTAGGCGTACAGCTTCTCCTTGGACTCCCAGTACTGCACGACGTAGTACGTGCGCGGCGACGCCGTCAGCATCACCTTGGCGAGCAGCCCGCGACCGGGGTCCTGCTCCAGCTCCCGCAGCATGCGGAACATGCCGAGCATCACGGGCAGCCACAGGCGCACCGCCCGGAAGCGGTTGATGCGCATACCGATCAGCAGGACGACGACCTCGCCCTTCGCGTCGGCGGTCGTTCGGGACACCATGAGTTCCCCCTCATCGGTGAGCGGCACTATCCAAGTAGCACATGCTTGGATAGTGCCGTTATCCAAGGAGGAACGCAAGGGATGCGGCTTGCCGAGCTGAGCAGACGCAGCGGTGTACCCACCGCGACGATCAAGTACTACCTGCGCGAAGGGCTGTTGCCGCCGGGCCGCCAGGTCAACACGACGACGGCGGAGTACGACGAGGAGCACCTGCGCAGGCTGCGGCTGGTGCGCGCGATGATCCAGGTCGGCCGGGTGCCGGTGGCGACGGTCCGGGAGGTGCTCGGGCACGTCGACGACGATTCCCTGGGCGGCGCGATGCACCTCGGCGCGGCGCTGTGGGCGCTGCCGCAGGTGCCGGAGCCGGACGAGGAGGACGAGTACGTCCGGGCCGCGCACCAGGAGGTCGCCGCGCTCCTGGACCGGCTCGGCTGGGAGAACGCCAAGCAGCTCACGAGCATCTCCCCGGCGTACCGCTCGCTGGTGGTGGGGGTGGCCGCGTTCCGCCGGCTCGGCTACGACTGGGGAGCCGAACAGCTCGCGCCGTACGCCGACTTGATGCACCGCACGGCCGTCCTGGACCTGGACAACATGGAGGCGTACCCGTCGGAGGCCGAGCAGGTCGAGTTCGCGATCCTGGGGGCGATCCTCAATGAGCCGGTGCTGAAGGCGCTGCACCGGCTGGCCCAGGAGGAGGAGTCGACGCGGCGGTACGGCTTCGGGTGAGCCGGCGGGCGCCCGGGGAACGGCGGGCGCCCGGGGAACGGCGAAGGCCCTCCACCGAGGTGGAGGGCCTTCCCTGTGCGTACCCCCGACCGGATTCGAACCGGCGCTACCGCCTTGAGAGGGCGGCGTGCTAGGCCGCTACACAACGGGGGCGTGGATCTTACGTTTCCGCAGATCCGAGCTGGTCTACCTGGACTCGAACCAAGACTAACTGAACCAGAATCAGTCGTGCTGCCAATTACACCATAGACCAATGATGGTTTAGACCAGTCAGTACCCCCGACCGGATTCGAACCGGCGCTACCGCCTTGAGAGGGCGGCGTGCTAGGCCGCTACACAACGGGGGCCCTAGCGATCCCGACGAGTCGAGATCAGTACCCCCGACCGGATTCGAACCGGCGCTACTGCCTTGAGAGGGCAGCGTGCTAGGCCGCTACACAACGGGGGCTTTGCAGATAAGCTCTGCGAGCTGGCCTACCTGGACTCGAACCAAGACTAACTGAACCAGAATCAGTCGTGCTGCCAATTACACCATAGGCCACTGGAACTCAAGCCCCTGCGGGGTTCTCGTTCTAGCTTGCTCCTCGGGGCTCCGGCCTTTCGGCCCGCTCCCCTCGGCGCAGGAAGAACATTACCCGAAGGTGGACGGGGCTCCAAAACGGGTATCCGCGCGGACGAGCGCCGGGAGTTCGGCGAGGGTCTGGATCCGGTGCGCGACGACCTCCCCGACGGCCCGCGCGTAGGCCGCTCCGCGGTCGATCCAGACGGCCAGCAGCCCGGCCTCGGCGGCGCCCCGCCCGTCGATCTCCGGGTGGTCGCCGACGTACGCCACCTCGTGCGGGGGCAGGCCCAGCGCCTCGCAGGCCGCCAGGAAGGCGCCCGCCTGCGGCTTGGAGACGCCCAGCTCGGCGGCGCACAGCACGGTCTCGAAGCGGTCGCGCAGGCCGAGCGTGCGCAGCTTGTGCTCCTGGACGGCGAGGCTGGAGTTGGACAGCACCGCGTGCCGGTGGCTGGCCGCGAGGGCCTCCAGGGCGGGCAGGACGTCCGGGAAGATGCGCCAGGCGGCCTCGTAGTGCCCCAGGTAGCGCTGGAACCAGGCGTCGGCCTCCGGGTCGCTCAGCACGGCACCGAGGAACACGCGCACCCGGTCGCGCCGCTGCTCCTGGAAGGAGCACTCCCCGGCCGCGTACCGCGCCCACTGCACCTCGGTGATCTCCCGCCACCGGGCAAGCGCCCGCTCGGGGCTCCCGTACCCGGCGAGCAGCCCTTCCGCCACCAGGTGCGCCCGCATGCCCTCGCGGTCCGCGGTCGTGTAGTCGAAGAGGGTGTCGTCCACGTCCCACACCACGGCCCGGATGCTCATGATCCGAACGTACCCGCCCGGTGGGGTACGCGACAGGGGCGGCACCCGGAGTTCCGGGTGCCGCCCCTGTGACCGATCGGGCTACGCGGCCAGCTTGGCCAGGGCCGCGTCGATCCTGGCCAGCGTCTTCTCCTTGCCCAGGATCTCCAGGGACTCGAAGAGCGGCAGGCCGACGGTGCGGCCGGTGACGGCCACGCGGACCGGGGCCTGGGCCTTGCCGAGCTTGAGGCCGTGCGCCTCGCCGGCGGCCAGGACGGCCTCCTTGAGGGACTCGGCGGAGGTCCAGTCCGCCGACTCCAGCTTCTCGCGGGCCGTGCGCAGGAGGGCGTCGGAGCCCTCCTTCATCGCCTTCGTCCAGCTCGCCTCGTCGGAGACCGGCTCCGGCAGGAAGAGGAAGTCGACGTTGTCGGTGATCTCGGAGAGCACCTTCAGACGGGTCTGGGCGTGCGGGGCGATCGCCTGCCAGCGGGCCTCGTCGAAGTCCTCCGGCGCCCACGGCGCGAAGGGCGCCTTCAGCCACGGGCGGCAGCGCTCGGTGAACTCCTTCACATCCAGCATGCGGATGTGGTCGCCGTTGATCGCCTCGCACTTCTTCAGGTCGAAGCGGGCCGGGTTGGGGTTCACGTCGGAGATGTCGAAGGCCGCGACCATCTCCTCGATCGTGAAGATGTCCTTGTCCGCCGAGAGCGACCAGCCGAGCAGGGACAGGTAGTTGAGCAGGCCCTCGGGCAGGAAGCCCTGCTCGCGGTAGAGGTTCAGGGAGGCCTGCGGGTCGCGCTTGGAGAGCTTCTTGTTGCCCTCGCCCATCACGTACGGCAGGTGGCCGAACTCGGGGATGCCCTTGGCGACGCCCAGCTCGATCAGCGCCTTGTACAGCGCGATCTGGCGCGGGGTGGAGGAGAGCAGGTCCTCGCCGCGCAGGACGTGGGTGATCTCCATCAGCGCGTCGTCGACCGGGTTGACCAGGGTGTACAGCGGGGCGCCGTTCGCCCGGACGATGCCGTAGTCGGGGACGTTCTCCGGCGTGAAGGTCAGCTCGCCGCGGACCAGGTCCGTGAAGGTGATCGGCTCGTCGGGCATGCGGAAGCGGACGATCGGGGCGCGGCCCTCGGCCTGGTACCGCTCGATCTGCTCGGCGCTCAGGTCCCGGCAGTGGCCGTCGTAGCCGGAGGGCCTGCCGGCGGCGCGGGCCTCCTCGCGGCGGGTGTCGAGCTCCTCCTGGGAGCAGTAGCAGCGGTAGGCGTACCCGCCGTCGAGGAGCTTCTGGGCGACCTCGGCGTAGAGGTCCATGCGCTGCGACTGCCGGTACGGCGCGTGCGGGCCGCCGACCTCGGGGCCCTCGTCCCAGTCGAAGCCCAGCCAGCGCATCGAGTCGAGCAGCTGGTTGTACGACTCCTCGGAGTCGCGGGCCGCGTCGGTGTCCTCGATGCGGAAGACCATGGTGCCCTGGTGGTGCCGCGCGAACGCCCAGTTGAACAGGGCGGTGCGGACCAGGCCCACGTGCGGGTTACCGGTGGGCGAGGGGCAGAAACGTACGCGGACATGTGCGCTAGCCACGCTTGACAACCTTGTTGGTGAGAGTGCCGATGCCTTCGATGGTGACGGCGACCTCGTCGCCGACGGTGAGCGGCCCGACGCCGGCCGGGGTGCCCGTGAGGATCACGTCGCCGGGGAGCAGCGTCATGGCCTCGGAGATGTTGACGATCAGGTCCTCGATGGGGTGGATCATCTCGCTGGTACGGCCGAGCTGGCGCTGTTCGCCGCCGACGGTGAGCTGGATGGTCAGGTCGTTGGCGCGGGCGAGGTCCAGCTCCGTCTCCACCCAGGGGCCGAGCGGGCAGGAGGTGTCGAAGCCCTTGGCGCGGGCCCACTGCTTCTCGCGCTTCTGCACGTCGCGGGCGGTGACGTCGTTGGCGCAGGTGTAGCCGAAGATCACGTCCTTGACCCGGTCGCGCGGGACCTCGCGGCACATCCGGCCGATGACCACGGCCAGCTCGGCCTCGTGGTGCAGCTCCTCGGAGAACGGCGGGTACTGGATCTCGTCACCGGGGCCGATCACGGAGGTGGACGGCTTGAAGAAGGCGAACGGCGCGTCCGGGACCTCGTTGCCCAGTTCGCGCGCGTGCTCGCGGTAGTTGCGGCCGAACGCCACGACCTTGTTGGGCAGCACCGGCGGGAGCAGTCTGACCTTGCTCACCGGCACCTTCGTCCCGGACAGTTCGTAGTCCGCGAACGGGATGCCCTTGATGATGTCGAGGACGAGTTCGTCCTGCTTGTCGCCCTCGACCGCGCCGAAGGCTACGTTCCCGTCGATGGAGAACCTGGCGATGCGCACGGGATCCTGCGCCCCTCACTGAGAACCGGCGTACTGACGCCCCAGGTTATCGGAGCTCTTCGTCACTCTGCGCTTCCGGGGACATCGCCGCAGGTCAGAGGCGGGTCACCGGAGCCCGCGCGCCGCTCCTCCGCAGAAGGCGGCAGCCGGTCACCCCGAGCCGGAGCCGGCCCCACAGACGAAAGCGCGGCCGGAAGGGCCGTCGCCGGCTCCCTTCCGGCCGCGCCCGGCCGGGCCGTTCGTCACTCGCCCGCCGCGGCGCCCGCGCCGGCCGGGATCTCCTCGAGGATGGTGCGCCGGGGGTTGGCCGTCTGGGCCGGGAGGTCGACGGAGTGCTCCGGGAGCTCAGGCGTGTGCAGCTCGCCGGCGTCCTTCAGGTGCACCAGGGTCGTGCGCCGCGGGTTGGCTATCGTGCGGAACATCATCGTCGTCTTCACCGTTGTCGTCCTGTGCCCTCTGATCGGGTGGGTTGGCAGAGCCGTGCGTCCTGTAAAGCGTCAGGCTAAACATCCGATTCCCCGGCGAAGCCGCCAACTGCCCACGATGATCGTGTGAGTTTGCTCACGAACTCACGGGCAAACCGGTCAATTCCGGCCGACAATCCGCCCCAACGAAACGGACATTGACCCCCTGAAGCCACCATTCCGCTCCTGATCATGGCGACTGGGACACCGGGCACTCAGCGGCGACTCGCAGGGATGTGTCCGTTATGAACGGAATTCGGCTCCACGGCTGGTTACTTACCCCTCACGGGCTGTCACGGAGGTCACAGCTCGACCCACTGCCCTTGTTGGAGATCCTGCACTGTGCTGGAATTCCACGGACCGCCGCGGGATCGAGCCGGCGCGCAGGGCGCAACAGCGCCGAGCGGCGGCGGGACAGGGGGGAACCAGCGCCGGTCACTCAGATCACCCGGGGGGCGTGTTCAGGACGCTCCCCACAACGCCGACACCGTGTCCCTCCGTTCGCGCGGAGGGGCGCCTGGTCCAGAGGTTGCGACGCTAGTGCAGGGACGTTTCAAGAGGGATGGCAGCGCTTCGGCGGAGCCGGAGCCGCACGGCGGGACTGGCCCCATGGCCGTCAGCTCCTCGCCCCAGCACGCCCAGAACCCGGGTCAGGCCAAGGACGGCGGTGAGCGCTCCGGGCGCTCCGGTACGTCGGCCGCGTCGTCCGCCCCGACGGGGCCGTCGGGAGGCCCCACCCCGACGGTGAAGCCCGTCCAGGGCCCGCCCGGCACCGGCTCGCGCCTGGCCCTGCGCAACTGGCGCATCTCCACGCGCCTGGTGTCGCTGCTCGCCCTGCCCGTGGTCGCGGCCACCTCGCTGGGTGCGCTGCGTATCGACCAGTCCATGGACGACATCCAGCAGCTCGACAACATGAAGCTGCTGACGGAGATGACCAAGCAGGCCACCGAGCTGGCCGCGGCGCTCCAGGAGGAGCGCGACCAGTCCGCCGGCCCCCTGGCACAGGGCGGCCTGAAGGCGACCGACTACCAGATCAAGGGCTACCAGCAGAAGACCGACCGGGCTCGCGAGCACTTCCTCGACTCCTCCGAGGAGATCGACGCGGCGAGCAAGAACGGCAACCTCCAGGGCGTCCGCGACGCCCTGGTCGGTCTCGCCAACCAGCTGGACGACCTGGCCAAGATCCGGCAGAAGGCCTACACCTCCAAGGACAACGCGACCCAGACGGTCGAGTCCTACCACCGGCTCATCACCCAGCTGATCGGCCTCTCGCAGGACATGGCCGAGGCGTCCAGCAACCCGGAGATGATCTCCCGCACGCGCGCCCTGGCGGCCTTCTCCACCGCCAAGGAGTACGCCTCCGTCCAGCGCGCCATGATCGCGGCCGCGCTGCCCGCGACCACCGACTCCAAGGGCGACCTCTCCGAGAACGACCGCCTCTACGGCCAGTCGGCGTACGAGAGCGAAGGCTCCGAGCTGGCGATCTTCCGGAAGATCTACGCCAACGAGAACGCCGAGGAACTGCTCAAGCCGATCGACGAGGGCAACCCGACGATCGAGTCCGCCGACACCTACGCCAAGCGCTCCTTCGAGTCCCCCGACGGCCTCCAGCAGCTGCCGGCGCGGTCGTACAAGGACTGGGTGGACGACAGCTCGACCAAGATCGAGCAGATGAAGAAGATCGAGCACACGCTGCTCGAGGAGATGGAACAGAAGGCCCGCGAGCTGAAGAGCGCCACCCAGCGTGACGCGATCATCTCCGGTGCGCTGATCCTCATCGTGCTCGGCGTCTCGCTGGTCGGCGCCTTCGTCGTCGCCCGGTCCATGATCCGCTCGCTGCGCAGGCTCCAGGAGACGGCCACCAAGGTCGCCCAGGACCGGCTGCCCGAGCTGGTCAAGCAGCTGTCGGAGTCGGACCCGCAGGACGTCGACACCTCCGTGGAGTCGGTCGGTGTGCACTCCCGGGACGAGATCGGCCAGGTGGCCGCGGCCTTCGACGACGTGCACCGCGAGGCGGTCCGCCTCGCCGCCGAGCAGGCCCTGCTGCGGGGCAACGTCAACGCGATGTTCACCAACCTCTCGCGCCGCTCCCAGGGTCTGATCCAGCGCCAGCTGTCGCTGATCTCCGAGCTGGAGTCCCGCGAGGCCGACCCGGACCAGCTGTCCTCGCTGTTCAAGCTCGACCACCTCGCCACCCGCATGCGCCGTAACGGCGAGAACCTCCTCGTCCTCGCGGGCGAGGAGCCCGGCCGCCGCTGGACCCGTCCGGTCCCGCTGGTCGACGTGCTCCGCGCCGCCGCGTCCGAGGTGGAGCAGTACGAGCGCATCGAGCTGGCCTCCGTGCCGACCACCGAGGTGGCCGGCCGCGTGGTCAACGACCTCGTGCACCTGCTCGCCGAGCTGCTGGAGAACGCCACCTCGTTCTCCTCCCCGCAGACCAAGGTCAAGGTCACCGGTCACGCGCTGCCCGACGGCCGCGTGCTGATCGAGATCCACGACACCGGTATCGGCCTCTCCCCCGAGGACCTCGCGGCGATCAACGAGCGGCTCGCCTCGCCGCCCACCGTGGACGTCTCCGTCTCCCGCCGCATGGGCCTCTTCGTGGTCGGCCGGCTGTCCCAGCGGCACGGCATCCGCATCCAGCTGCGCCCGTCCGACTCGGGCGGCACCACCGCGCTGGTCATGCTCCCCGTCGACGTCGCCCAGGGCGGCAAGAAGCCCACGGGCAAGCCCGGTGCGCCGATGGCGACCGGCGGTCCGGCCGCCGCGCAGGCCGCGGCCGGTGCGGCGGCGGCCCGGCGGCAGACCGGCAACAACGGCGGTGCCCCGGCCGGCGGCGGTCTGCTCGGTGGTCCCGGCCCGCGCGGCCAGGGCGGCTCCGCCCAGGGTCCCCGGGCCGCGCTGCCCGGCGCGGGCCAGGGCGGCCGTCCCGGTGCGCCGGGTGGTGCGCGGGGTCCGCAGGGCGGTCCCGGTGCTCCCGGTGGCCAGCAGCAGGGCCGGCCGGTGCCCGCCGGTGCTGGCGGCTTCGGCGGTCAGGCGCCCGGCGCCCCGCAGGGTCTCCAGGCCGCGAACCCGGCCGGACAGCAGCAGGACCTCTTCGGCGGCGGCCGTGGCAGGAAGCGCTCCGGCGCCCCCGCCGAGTCCGGCCGCCACGCCGAGTCCGGCCGCCACGCCCAGCTGCCGCCGCGCGGCGGCGCGCGGGCCGAGCTGCCCGGCGGTGCCCCGCAGTCCCGCACCCCGGACTGGGCCGACGCCCAGGCCCCGCTGACGCGCCCCTCGCCGGACACCCCGCGCGGCCACGACGAGCAGGACCCGGCGCAGACCGGGCGGATGCCGCGGGTGGACGACCGGCAGGGTCCGGGCTCGACCGCGGAGATACCCCGGATCGACGCCCAGGGTCCGGCCGCGACGGGCGAGTTCCCGCGTCCCGAGCTGCCCGGCGCGGGCGGTCCCGCGCACACCACGGGCCAGTTCGCGCGTCCCGACGACTTCTCGCAGACCGGCCAGTACGCGCGCCCCGACAGCGCGCAGCACACCGGCCAGTACGCGCGCCCCGACGCCGCCCAGGAGCCCGGCCGCTTCGACGCCCCCGGCGCCGCGCAGGGCACCGGCAACTTCGTCCGCCCCGACGTGTTCGGCACCTCGGCGCCCGCCGGTCAGGACAACGGCGGGCAGCACACGGGCCAGTTCCCGGCCCCGCAGGCGTACGACGGCGGCTACGACAACGGGTCCACCGGACAGCACGCGCTGCCGGGCCGGCAGAACCCCGGCCACACCGGGCAGTTCGAGCGTCCGCAGCCGGCCGGCCGCGACGACTTCGGCGCCCCGCGCCAGGCGGCCCCGCAGCAGCGTCCGGTCCCCCAGGACCCGCAGCAGCAGTACCCGGCCCGCCACGAGCCGGAGGCGCTGCCGCCGGCCGGCAACCCGGGTGACGGCCGCACCCCGCTGTACGACACGCTGGAGACCAACTGGTTCCACGGTCAGCAGCAGGGCGGTCAGCAGCAGGAGAGCCCGGCCGCGCCGCGGCAGCCGCAGCAGCAGGCGCCCGCGCCGGCTCCGCAGCGGTCCGCGTCGAGCACCGGCTCCTGGCGCACCTCGCCGAACGACGAACTCGTCCGGCAGGCAGAGCGCGTCCGGCAGCCCGCCGCGGGTGGGATCACCACCTCCGGCCTGCCGCGCCGGGTACCCCGGGCGAACCTCGTCCCGGGCACCGCCCAGCAGCAACAGCACCAAGCCGGTCCGCAGGTCTCGCGTGCGCCTGACGACGTACGCGGACGGCTGACCAATCTCCGTCGGGGCATCGCTCAGGGCCGTCAGGCCGGCAGCGGCCAGACCGGCAGCTTCCCGAGCCCCACTCACCAGCAGGAGCGTTAGTTGAGTCCGATGAGCCAGGCGGCACAGAACCTGAACTGGTTGATCACCAACTTCGTGGACAACACCCCAGGGGTGTCCCACACGGTGGTGGTCTCCGCCGACGGCCTTCTGCTGGCGATGTCCGAAGGTTTTCCGCGGGACCGCGCCGACCAGCTGGCGGCCGTCGCGTCCGGGCTGACCTCCCTCACGGCCGGGGCATCCCGGATCTTCGAGGGCGGCACCGTGGCGCAGACGGTCGTCGAGATGGAGCGCGGCTTTCTCTTCCTGATGTCCATCTCGGACGGGTCGTCCCTCGCGGTACTGGCCCACCCCGATGCGGACATCGGTCTCGTCGGCTACGAGATGGCACTGCTCGTCGACCGCGCTGGGGCGGTACTCACCCCGGACCTGCGCGCCGAACTCCAGGGAAGTCTGCTTCACTGACCTCGCCCGGCACCACCCACCTCACGAAAACACCGTCCGGCCGCCACAATCCCCCCACCGGCCCCGTCAGACGGCACGACACCGACTTGCTGTCCCGCCCGGAGGATTCATGACCCCGCCCACCGCCCATCATGATCCGTACGCGGAGCCGTACGGGGACGAGGGCGACCAGCCGCTGGTACGTCCGTACGCGATGACCGGTGGCCGGACGCGGCCGCGGTATCAGCTCGCCATCGAGGCGCTGATCAGCACGACGGCCGACCCGGCAGCGCTCATGGGACTCCTCCCGGAGCACCAGCGCATCTGCCACCTGTGCCGCGAGGTGAAGTCGGTGGCGGAGGTCTCCGCGCTGCTGGCCATGCCGCTCGGGGTGGCCCGGATCCTGGTCGCCGACCTCGCCGAGGCCGGCCTGGTCGCCATCCACCAGCCGGGTGGCGACGAGAACAACGGCGGCGCTCCGGATGTGACGCTGCTCGAAAGGGTGCTCAGTGGACTTCGCAAGCTCTGACGCGGGTCGGGCCACCACCTCCGCGAAGATCGTGGTGGCGGGCGGCTTCGGCGTGGGCAAGACCACGTTCGTCGGCGCCGTCTCGGAGATCAACCCGCTGCGCACAGAGGCCGTCATGACGTCCGCTTCGGCCGGCATCGACGACCTCACCCACACCGGGGACAAGACGACCACGACGGTCGCCATGGACTTCGGCCGCATCACGCTCGACCAGGACCTGATCCTGTACCTGTTCGGTACGCCGGGCCAGGACCGCTTCTGGTTCATGTGGGACGACCTGGTCCGCGGTGCCATCGGCGCGGTGGTGCTCGTGGACACCCGGCGCCTGGCGGACTGCTTCCCGGCCGTGGACTACTTCGAGAACAGCGGGCTGCCGTTCGTCGTCGCGCTCAACGGCTTCGACGGCCAGCAGCCCTACGCCCCCGAGGAAGTGCGGGAGGCGCTGCAGATCGGCCCGGACACGCCGATCATCACGACCGACGCCCGGCACCGCGCCGATGCGAAGAGTGCGCTGATCACGCTGGTGGAGCACGCTCTGATGGCACGGCTGCGGTAGCACTCAAGTGCGACGGGTCGTACGGCAGTTGCCGTAAGGGGTTCGGAGCCGGCTGTGGCCTTTGACACGGTCGGCTCCGGTGTTCATAACAGTTCGGCAGAGGAATCGCCCGGCATCACCACGCGACGCGGTCGCGCGGTGCCGCTATGCGCACGAACGCCCCGCCTTTTGGCGGGGCTCGTTCTTTATGACCGTTTTATCTCGCGTTTACAAAGGCCCCGCCACCGGGCTTCCACTGTTTGGAAGTGCGCTGGTCCACGTGCTGGAATGCCTGAACTGCCCAATGGTCGAAGACGTACTGAGTGCGTACTGAGTGGTCGATGACGAACCGGGCTCTGAGAGACTGCGGCACGACGAAGGTGCCGACCGCCGAGAGGTTGTTGGTCGAGTGAGGCGAAGCAAGAACGGTCCCGAGCCGTCGGCGCGGGGCAACTTCACCCCGCCGCCGCGCGCTGCGGCGCCCACCCCCGTGCCCGGTGCGGATCCGGCGGCCGCTCCCGCGTCCAGCGGCGGCCGCTTCTCCCCGCGGAACTGGCGGGTGCCCACCCGTCTGAACGCGATCCTCCTCATACCCGTGGCGGTCGGCCTGGTCATGGGCGGCTTCCAGGTGAAGAGCTCGATCGACACCTGGCAGCAGGCCCGCGACGCCGAGAACACCGCCCGCCTCGTGCGCGCCGCGCTCGCCTACGCCGACGCCCTGGAGAACGAGCGTGACGTCACCGCCGCTCCGCTGCTGCTGAAGAAGCAGGACACGACCGGCAAGCAGACCGTCGACAACGCCCGCAAGGCCACCGACCAGGCCGCCGCCGCCTTCGACGAGGCGACGAAGAGCATGCCGGGCGAGGCGGGCCTGGAACGCCGGCTCAAGCTGTTCCACGAGGCCGAGCCGAAGCTGGTGCAGCTGCGGCAGGCGGCCTACACCTCCAAGATGACCGGCGTGCAGACGGAGGAGGGCTACGTCGCGATCGCCCACCCCCTGATGGAGTTCGCCAACGAGCTCGGCCTGGGCACCGGAAACATCACCTCCTACGGCCGTACCGTCTACGCCATCTCGCTGACCAAGGCGGCGCTCTCGCTGGAGCGGTCGATCGGCATGCACCTGCTGGTCAAGCCCGGTCCGGACGCCCCGAACCTGGCCACCCAGCGGGTCTCCCTCTCCTCGTACGCCTACCTCGAGCGGATCGCCGTCGAGGAGTACAAGGGTGGTGGCACCGAGGCCGACGCGCAGAAGCTGGACGACGCCAAGGAGAAGATCAAGACGGACGGCGCCGCCCTGGTCGAGCAGGCCAAGGCGCGTAATCCGCAGTACGTCGCTCCGCCGTCCGGCGAGTCCGACATGGTCACGGCCCTCGCCACCATGAAGGACACCAGCGCGCTCACGCGTCAGGCGCTGGCCGCCAAGGGCATCACCGCCGACAACTGGTTCGCGTTCAACACGCTCAAGTACAAGGCCTACCGCCAGATCGAGTCGGACATGGCCGACAAGGCGGTGAACGAGGCGTCCGACATCGCCGACGACGCCAAGACCGCCGCCTTCATCACCGGTGCCGTGGTCGTCATCGCCCTGCTGGCCGCGTTCCTCCTGGCCGGTCTGGTGGCCCGCCAGATGAGCCGCTCGATGCGCCAGCTGCGCAACGCCGCCTTCAACATCGCCGAGCAGCGGCTGCCGATGCTGGTCGACCAGCTCTCCCGCACCGACCCCGGCCGGGTCGACACCCGGGTCGCCCCGATCCCGATCACCACCAAGGACGAGATCGGCGAGGTCGCCCGCGCCTTCGACCAGGTCCACCGCGAGGCGGTCCGGCTCGCCTCCGAGCAGGCGCTGCTCCGGGGCAACATCAACGCGATCTTCACCAACCTCTCGCGCCGCAACCAGTCGCTGATCGAGGGCCAGCTGACCCTGATCACCGACCTGGAGAACAACGAGGCCGACCCGGACCAGCTGGAGAACCTCTTCAAGCTGGACCACCTGGCCACGCGTATGCGCCGCAACGGCGAGAACCTCCTGGTCCTCGCGGGCGAGGAGCCCGGCCGCCGCTGGGACCAGCCGGTCCCGCTGATCGACGTGCTGCGCGCCGCCTCCTCCGAGGTGGAGCAGTACGAGCGCATCGAGCTGTCCGGCGTCCCGGAGGCCGAGATCCACGGCCGCGCGGTCACCGACCTCGTGCACCTGCTGGCCGAGCTGCTGGAGAACGCCACCACGTTCTCCTCCCCGCAGACCAAGGTCCGCGTCACCGCGACCCGTCTGCCCGACGGCCGCATCATGGTCGAGATCCACGACAAGGGCATCGGCCTGACGGCCGAGGACTTCGCGGACATCAACCACAAGCTGGCCAACCCGCCGACCGTGGACGCCGCGATCTCCCAGCGCATGGGCCTGTTCGTGGTCGGCCGACTGTCCGACCGGCACGGCATCCGGGTCCAGCTGCGCCCCTCGGGCGAGCAGGCCGGTACGACCTCCCTGGTCATGCTGCCGGACGCGATCACGCACGGCGGTGGCGGCGAGTCCCTGGAGCGCGAGGAGTTCACGGTCTCGCAGATCATCCCGGAGCAGCAGTTCCAGGGTGAGAGCTTCGCCCCGGTGGAGCCGGTGCGCACCGCCGCCGAGCTCGGCTTCGACGACAGCCGGTACACCGAGGTCCCCGACGACCTCCGCGACCTGGACCCCGTCGGCCGTTCGCTGATGCGCGAGGGGCGCCGCGCCGCCCTGGAGGCCCAGAGCCACGGGCAGCACCCGGGCGACCCGCAGCAGGAGGCCGCCGAGGCCCCCGCCGGGTACCGCGACCCGTTCACCGGGCAGCAGACGTACCAGGAGCAGCAGCAGGCGTACGACGAGCAGCCGCAGCAGGCGTACGAGGCGCCGGCGTACGAGGAGCAGCAGCACACCTCGTACGAGCAGCCGTACGAGGAGCAGTACTACGCGCCCGTCGCCGAGCCGCGGCACGGTGACGGCTTCTCCCCCGACGGCGGCTACCCGGAGCACCAGGCCCCGTACGCGGAGCCCGCCCAGGCACCGTCCTACCAGGACGACTGGCCCCAGCAGGACGGCTACCAGAACGGCTACCCGGCCCAGTACGCTCCGGAGGCGGAGTCGACGCAGGCCGCTGACGCGAGTGAGCGGAACCGCGTAGGCTTCGACCGTCCGGACACGGCCTCTGCCGCCGACCACGCGCTGACCGACGCCGGGCTGCCCCGCCGCGGATCCGTCGCGAGCGGCTCCCACGGCGCCGGCCCGGCGAACGGTACGGCGCGCGTGCAGCGGGAAGCGCCGGCTTCCGCCCAGGGCGACGCGCCGGGGGCGGGTGGCGACGGCGACTGGCGCTCGGCGAACGACGAGCGGTGGCAGCAGGCCGCACAGCTCCGGAAGCCCAAGGCAGGCGGGGTCACCGCCTCCGGCCTGCCGCGGCGGGTGCCCAAGGCCAACCTGGTCGAGGGTTCCGCCGAAACCACCCCCCAGGGAGGCCCACAGGTCTCCCGCGCCCCGGAGGACGTCCGGGGCAGGCTGAGCAACCTGCGTCGGGGCGTCCAGCGCGGACGCAGCGCAGGCAGTGAAACGAACGGCCAGGGCTTCGGTCCTGACAGCACCTACAACCAGGAGCGTTAGTGTGAGCCCGATGAGCCAGGCGGCACAGAACCTGAACTGGTTGATCACCAACTTCGTGGACAACACCCCGGGGGTGTCCCACACGGTGGTGGTCTCCGCCGACGGACTCCTTCTGGCGATGTCCGAAGGCTTCCCCCGCGACCGCGCCGACCAGCTCGCGGCCGTCGCCTCCGGTCTGACCTCGCTGACCGCCGGTGCCTCGCGCATCTTCGAGGGCGGCAGCGTGAACCAGACGGTTGTGGAGATGGAGCGGGGATTCCTCTTCATCATGTCCATCTCCGACGGTTCGTCCCTCGCGGTCCTGGCCCACCCGGAGGCGGACATCGGCCTCATCGGGTACGAGATGGCGCTTCTGGTGGACCGCGCGGGCACGGTCCTGACCCCGGATCTCCGTGCGGAGCTCCAGGGAAGCCTTCTCAACTAGTAATCGGACGGTGCGTATTCGTGTCCCGGGGCCGTAAGGTTTCGGGACGCGGCTCCACAGTGATGGGTGCCCGGCGCAGTCGGAGGAGGAGAAAGTGGCAACACCCCCAGGCGGTCCGTCTTCGGGTAACTGGTCGTACGGCCCTGCCCAGGGTCAGGGCGACGGTTCGGCGAACCGGTACAACTTCCCCTCCGCCCCCAGCCACCGGCAGCCGTACGCACCGCAGGGACCCGGTCCGTCGCCGTACGACCAGCCCGCGGCGCCGCGTATCCAGCCGGTCCAGCCGCAGCGCCGCCCCGAGCCGGCCCCCGCTTCGGCGGCCAACAACCCCTTGGTGCGTCCGTACGCCATGACCGGCGGCCGGACCCGCCCGCGCTACCAGCTCGCCATCGAGGCACTGGTGCACACCACCGCCGCTCCGCACCAGATGCAGGGCCAGCTGCCCGAGCATCAGCGGATCTGCAACCTGTGCCGGGAGATCAAGTCGGTGGCCGAGATCTCGGCCCTGCTGACGATCCCCCTCGGCGTGGCCAGGATCCTCGTCGCCGACTTGGCGGAGGCGGGCCTGGTCGCCATCCATCAGCCCGGCGGCGACGAGAACGCCGGTGGCCAGCCAGACGTGACACTGCTCGAAAGGGTGCTCAGTGGACTTCGCAAGCTCTAGCGGCGGTCCTTCCCGCTCCACCACCTCCGCGAAGATCGTGGTGGCGGGCGGCTTCGGCGTGGGCAAGACCACGTTCGTCGGCGCCGTCTCGGAGATCAACCCGCTGCGCACAGAGGCCGTCATGACGTCCGCTTCGGCCGGCATCGACGACCTCACCCACACCGGAGACAAGACCACCACCACGGTGGCCATGGACTTCGGCCGTATCACCCTCGACCAGGACCTGATCCTCTACCTGTTCGGTACGCCGGGCCAGGACCGCTTCTGGTTCATGTGGGACGACCTGGTGCGCGGCGCGATCGGCGCCATCGTGCTGGTCGACACGAGGAGGCTCGCCGACTGCTTCCCCGCCGTCGACTACTTCGAGAACAGCGGACTGCCGTTCGTCATCGCCCTCAACGGCTTCGACGGCAACCAGCCGTACACGCCCGACGAGGTCCGCGAAGCGCTCCAGATCGGTCCCGACACCCCGATCATCACGACGGACGCCCGGCACCGCGCGGACGCCAAGAGCGCGCTGATCACGCTCGTGGAGCACGCCCTGATGGCGCGCCTGCGGTAGCCGACCCCCACGTGACGAGGGGCCCTTCCCACCCGGAGAGGGCCCCTTTGTCGTACCCCGCTGCCACACTGGACCCGTACGGATGCGAGGGGGCGGACGATGGGTGCCGAGGCGGCGGCATTACGACTGGGGACGACCGTGGCGCAGGCCGCGGCCCGGATGTGGCTCGGGGGCAGGCGGCGCGAGCAGGAACGCCGGATGGACATGTCCGGTCTGATCCGGCTGCGGGTGTCGGGGCTGCGGTTCCAGCGGGGCGTGCAGCGGCAGTTCGAGGAGATCGCGGACGCGGTGTACGACCGCCTGGCGCCGTTCCTGGAGCGGGAGTTCCCCGGGCTGGAGGAGAGCGGCAGGCGGGCCGTGATCGACGGGGTGTGCGACACCTTCGCGGCGGCCGACCTGTCGGACGGGGCGGTGCTGGCGGCGGACGTGAACCCGGCGGAGATCGTGCGCCGGGTGACGGGTTCCGTACGGCCGCCGGTGGGCCTCGGCGAGGCGGAGAGCCGGCTGTACGAGGTGCTGTTCGCGGAGTGCGTGGAGTACTACGTCCGGATCGTGCGGGGGCTGCCGGTCTTCGAGGAGCGGGCGCTGGGCGAACTCCTCAGCCGTACGACGTCGTTGGGCGCGCAGATCGCCCGCGTGCTGGAGCGGCTCCCGGACAGGTCGCTGTTCGCGCCGGAGGGCACGGACCGGGACGAGGACTTCCGGCGCCGCTATCTGGAGCTGGTCAGCAACACCCTGGACGAGGTGGAGCTGTTCCGGCGCACTTCGGACCGGGCGGGGGCGCAGGTGCGGCTGTCCGTCGCCTATGTGAGCCTGCGGGCCACGGGCGACGACGGCGGCCGGCGCCGCCGGGCCCGCTCCCTGCCGGTGCTGCGGCCCGACATGAGCGACTGGGAGGAGCCCGGCGACAACGCGGGGATGCGCGTCGAGGCGGCGCTGGGCGACGCCTCGCGGGTGCTGCTGCGGGGCGAGGCCGGTTCGGGCAAGACGACGCTGCTGCGCTGGCTGGCGGTGACGGCGGCGCGCGGTGCCTTCACCGGTGAGCTCGCCTCCTGGAACGGCCTGACCCCGATCTTCGTGAAGCTGCGCGAGTACAGCGGGCGGACCCTGCCGGTGCCCGAGGCCCTGCTCGACTCGGTGGCCGGCCAGATCACCGGTGTCATGCCGAAGGCGTGGGTGGAGCGCAGGCTCGCCGACGGCGACGCCCTGCTGCTGATCGACGGTGTGGACGAGCTGCTGGACGGCGAGCGGCGGGCCGTGCGGGACTGGCTGCGCAAGTTGCTGGCCGCCTACGGCGATGTGCGGGTCGTCGTGACCTCGCGCCCCGCCGCCGCGCGTGCGGACTGGCTGCGCCGCGAGAAGTTCACCGCGCTGCACCTGGACCGGATGACCCCGCCCGACCTGGCGGCGTTCGTGCGGCAGTGGCACCAGGCGGTCCGGGAGCTGGGCGAGGACCTGCCCTGCACGCTGGAGGAACTCCCGCGCTACGAGCAGTCGTTGCTGACGAGCCTGAAGGACCGGCCGCACCTCCAGTCCCTGGCGGGCACGCCGCTGCTGGCGGCGATGCTGTGCGCGATGCACCTCAACCGGGGCAGCCAGCTGCCCCGGGACCGGATGGAGTTGTACCGCAACGCCCTGCACACGCTGGTCCACGAGCGGGACGCGGACCGGAACGTGCCGAGCGCGGTGGACAGCCGGCTCGGTCTGAACGACAAGCTGGTGCTGCTGCGGGACCTGGCCTGGCGGTTGTCGGACAACAACCGCAGTGAGATCCCGCTGGAGCAGGCGGCCGTGCACGTGGGGAAGAAGCTCGCCGGGATGCGGCACCTGGACGAACAGGACGGCGGCAAGGTGCTGGAGCAGCTGCGGGACCGCTCGGGCCTCCTCCGCTCCCCCGCCGAGAACCGCCTGGACTTCGTCCACCGGACCTTCCAGGAGTACCTGGCCGCCGAGGAGGCCACGGAGGAGGACCGCGTCGGCAACCTGGTCGGGCGGGCCCACCTGGACCTGTGGCGCGAGACCATCGTCATGGCGGCGGGCCACGGGAACCGCCCGCAGCGGGAGGAGCTGCTGGGCGGCATCCTGGACCGGGCGCGGGAGGAACCCCGGTACGGCAGGAAGCTGCGGCTGCTGGCGGCGGCCTGCCAGGAGACGGTCCCGGAGGTCTCCGGCGCGCTGGCGGGGCGGCTGGAGGAGGCGGTGTCCGCGCTGCTGCCCCCGCGCCGGCAGACGGATCCGCCCGCGCTGGCGGCGGTCGGCACGAGTCTGCTGCGCAGGCTGCCGCGGTCGCTGGAGGAACTGTCGTCGAAGGCGGCGGTGCAGACGGTGCGGACGGTGGCGCTGATCGGCGGGGAACAGGCCCTGCGTGTGCTGGAGGGGTACGCGCGGGATGGCCGGCGGGACGTGGTGGCCGCCCTGATCGACGCGTGGGCGTACTTCGACGCGGACGCTTACGCCGATCGGGTGATGGGCGGTCTGCCGCTGGAACAGCATGCGGTGGTCATCACGCACTCGGCGCAGCTGCGGGCAGCCGTGCGGCTGAGGTCGCTGGCGTCGCTGTGGATCAAGTGCACCGTGCGGGACCTGTCCGTCCTCGGCGAACTCCCGCCCCTTCAGGGACTGACCTGCGGTGTGCGGGGCACGGCCGACCTGTCCGTGCTGGAGAGGCACCCCGAGCTCAGGGAGCTCCAGCTGATCGGGGAGGCGTCCGTCCGGCATCCGGAGGCGCTGGCGGAACTGCCGGCGCTCTACGTCCTCCAGCTGCCGCTCGCCGGCCCGGACGGCATCCGGGGCCTCCCCGTCCTGCACGCGCTCACCCTGCTGGCCCTCTCGGGTGTGACGGAGAAGGCCAGCCTGGACCTGCTCGCCTCGTGCGGTGGCGTCGAGGACCTCTACCTCGTCGGCGCCGAGCGCACCCGGCTTCCCGATCTCGGCCCGCTGTCCCTGCTGCCGTCGCTGAGCGGTCTGACCCTCTACCACGCCGACGCGCGCGATCTTCCCGGACGGCTGGCGCCGGTCTGCCCGGAGCTGTCCGGCCTGGGGCTGTACAGCTCCCTGGTGCCGGACCGGCTGGAGGACCTGCGGGCACTGCCCCGACTGCGCTGGCTGGAGCTGCACAGCTGTGAAACCCCCGGCGGCCCCGTCACCGCGCCGGATCTGCCCGGCGTCACCGTCACTCTCGTGTGAACACACCGCGGCCCCGCCCTCCCGGAGGAGCGGCGGGGCCGTGGTGCGGCGCGCATGCCTCAGTGCCAGCTGTGCGGCGCCCGGAAGCCGCCTTCGCGTTCCAGGCGGCGCCAGCCCGCCTTGGCGCGGCCTCGGCGGGGCTCGGCCGTGGGCGCCGGGCGGGCGGCGGCGCGGGCCATGAGGACGGCCGTGATGGCCGCGACTTCCTCGGGCTCGGCGTGGCCCTTCTCGACGCGGATGTCAGGAGTGCTCATGGGTGTCAGTCTCCGTGAGTCAGGGGTCCGCGGGGTTGCCGCGGCGGGTCCGCCGGGTTACTGCGGGGGGTTGCCGTGCTTGCGGGAGGGCAGGTCGGCGTGCTTGGTGTGCAGCATCGCCAGGGACTTGATCAGCACCTCACGGGTCTCCGCGGGGTCGATGACGTCGTCGACCAGGCCCCGCTCGGCCGCGTAGTAGGGGTGCATCAGCTCGGACTTGTACTCCTTGACCATCTTCTGACGCATGGCCTCGGGGTCCGCCGCGTCGGCGATCTGCCGGCGGAAGATGACGTTGGCGGCGCCCTCGGCACCCATCACGGCGATCTCGTTGGTCGGCCAGGCGTAGGTGAGGTCGGCGCCGATCGACTGGGAGTCCATGACGATGTAGGCACCTCCGTACGCCTTGCGCAGGATGAGCGAGATCCTCGGCACGGTCGCGTTGCAGTAGGCGTACAGCAGCTTCGCGCCGTGGCGGATGATTCCGCCGTGCTCCTGGTCGACACCGGGGAGGAACCCGGGGACGTCCAGGAAGGTGACGATCGGGATATTGAAAGCGTCACACATCTGGACGAAGCGCGCAGCCTTTTCACTCGCCTCGATGTCCAGGACGCCGGCGAGGACCTGCGGCTGGTTGGCGATGATGCCGACGACCTGGCCGTCCAGGCGGGCCAGGGCGCAGATGATGTTGCGCGCCCAGCGCTCGTGGACCTCCAGGTACTCGCCGTCGTCGACGATCTCCTCGATGACCTTGGCCATGTCGTACGGCCGGTTGCCGTCGGCCGGGACCAGGTCCAGCAGCACGTCGGAGCGGCGCTCGACGGGGTCGGCGCTCTCCACCCGCGGGGGGTTCTCACGGTTGTTCTGCGGCAGCAGCGACAGCAGGTACCGCACCTCGGCGATGCAGGTCTCCTCGTCGTCGTACGCGAAGTGGCAGACGCCGGAGGTCTCTGCGTGGACGTCGGCGCCGCCCAGGCCGTTCTGGGTGATCTCCTCGCCGGTCACGGCCTTGACCACGTCCGGGCCGGTGATGAACATCTGGGAGGTCTCGCGGACCATGAAGACGAAGTCCGTCAGGGCCGGGGAGTAGGCCGCGCCGCCCGCGCACGGGCCGAGCATCACCGAGATCTGCGGGATGACACCCGACGCTCTGGTGTTGCGCTGGAAGATGCCGCCGTAGCCGGCGAGGGCCGAGACGCCCTCCTGGATACGGGCGCCGGCGCCGTCGTTCAGGGAGACCAGGGGCGCACCGGCCGCGATGGCCATGTCCATGATCTTGTGGATCTTGGTGGCGTGCGCCTCGCCGAGCGCGCCGCCGAAGATCCGGAAGTCGTGGGCGTAGACGAAGACCGTGCGGCCCTCCACCGTGCCCCAGCCGGTGACGACACCGTCGGTGTACGGCTTCTTCGCCTCCAGTCCGAAGCCGGTCGCCCGGTGCCGGCGCAGCTGCTCGACCTCCTGGAAGGACCCCGGGTCGAGGAGCAGCTCGATCCGCTCCCGCGCCGTCAGCTTGCCCTTGGCGTGCTGCGCCTGGGTCGCCTTCTCGCTGGGACCGGCCACGGCCTGGGCGCGGATCTCGTGCAGCTCGGCGACCCGGCCGCGCGCGTCCGTCGGCTCACCGGTCGGCTCACCCGTCGTCTCTTCCAAAACGGTCATGTAGCGACCTTACGAAGTACAGGAAGAAAAGCGAGCCGTCGACTCTGTACAGTCTCCGGCCCGTTTTCCTGGTACCAGTGAACAGAACCATCGCCGCGTGCAGCCGTTCCGACTGTTCAGACGGCCGACTCGTTGTAGGTAGGCGACAAAGACGTCAGCTGAGAGCCACCTCACATTTCGAGGTGGCGCATGCCATCCCCGGAGTGACACGCAGCCTCAGACGGCGGTCCGCCGAGAGGATCTCGACGCCCTCGTCGGCGTGGGTCACCGCGCGCACGGGGTGGTTCCAGACCAGTTCCAGCGGGGCCCCGGTGCGGGGCGGCTCGCTCACGCAGAGGGTGGCCGTGCGGCCCCGGCGTACGAGGAGCACGCTCGCGCCGGACGAGACGGTCAGGTCCCCCACGGTACCGGCCCGCCAGAAGTTGCCCGCGGTCAGGCCCAGGCCGGGTACGGCGACGGCCTGGGCGGCGGTGTCGTTGGCGAGGACGGACAGCCAGTGCGGGCCGGCGGCCCGGGCGGCGGTCTCGGCGAGGGTGGCGCCGGGCAGCAGGACGTAGGCGTAGCCGGCGGCCACCGGGTCGGTGCCGTGGTCGAGCCAGAGGGTCTGCCAGCGGCGGGTGCGCCGCTCGTCCGTGCCGCCGGTGTTGATGTCGGACCAGGCGCCGGTGCGGTCCTCGCGGAGGGTGCGCAGCTCGCCGCCGCAGGGCAGGATCCATCCGCCGTGTTCCGCGAGGTGCGCCCAGTTCCGGCCGCGGACGAGGCGCTGGGTGCCGTTCTCGCCGAGGTTGCGGTTGTCCACGACGGTCTCGACCGGGACCCCGTCGGCGCAGGAGATCCCCGCGCCCAGGCAGACGACCGCGTCGGCGAGGAAGAACCAGGACGAGTGGGCCTCCAGGGTGGAGCCGAGGCCCTTGAGGTGCCGGCCGACGGCCGCGTGGGTGCCGTCGGTGGTGCCGCCGACCCAGCGGACGTCCGGCCTGGGCGCGCCCCACTCGCCGCCGGCCCGGTCGGGGAGCCGCTTGGTCGACACGGTGGTGCCCGGCAGCCGGTACCAGTCGACGGTGGGCCAGTACCAGTCGGTGTACTGGTCGCCGCGCCCCCGCGGCCACCAGGAGAGCATGCCGGCACCGGTGTGCCAGCCGCGCGGGTTCTCGCCGTTGCCGCACTCGTAGTGGGCGATGCGGTCGCTGGCCATGGCGAGGGCGGCGGTGAAGCGGGGGGTGCGGTGGACGGCGCGGTCCATGGCCGGGAAGAGGCGGTGGCCGAGGGGTTCGGCGGCCGCGGGTACGGGTGAGGCGGCGATGGCGTGCAGCCGTGCCAGATCGGCGACCCCGAACTGACGCGAGGTCAGCAGGGGTGTGGTGGTGTCCCGTTGGATCCAGCCCTTGATCCGGCCGTGCCAGCGCTCCCGCTCGGCCTCGCCCGCGCCGCCCGCGAGGAGGGCGATGGCGGCGATCAGGGCGTGGCCGTGGTAGTGGTCGCCGCGCATGAGCTGCTGGTCGTCGGAGCGCAGCCGGCCGCGGCTGATGGCACGGCCGTTGACGCAGTCCATCACCAGTCCGTCGTGGACGAGGGGCGCGTAGGCGTGCTCGACGCTGTCCAGGATGTTCTGCCGGGCGGGGTCGGTGACCTCCCACGCCGAACCGGCGAGCAGGGCGAACAGCCGCCCCAGCCCGTCGAGCAGGACCTGGCCGTAGGTGCCCGAGTAGGCGACCCGGGTGTGCTGGACGAAGGAGCCGTCGGCGTAGAGGCCGTCGCCGCGGGTGACGTACGGGAAGACCGGCGAGAGCGCGTCCCGGGCGCGGGCGATCCGGCCGGGGTCGCGGCCGAGGACGCCGCGCAGGGCCACCGAGCGGCACAGGTCGACGCGGTTGGCGCCGGTGGAGGTGCCGGAGTAGTCGCCGAGCAGCGCGTCGGGGATGAAGTGGTCGACGGCCGCGCAGGCCGCCGCGATCCGGTCCGGGCCGAGCTGTCCGTGGAGGGCGGCCGTGATGTCCATGAGCAGCCGGGGGCTGCCGATCTGCCATTCCCACCAGTTGCCGTAGCGGGTGGTGGCGGGGTGGTAGACGGTGGCGGAGAGGTGGTCGAGGCCGCGGAGCACGTCGGCGAGGAGGCCCGGGTCCCCGGTGGCGCCAGTGCCGCCCTGGACGTAGGCCTGGGTCATGGTCCACAGGCGGCCGTAGCTGAAGGTGATGCCGGAGGGCGGGTCGAAGGGGTGGCCGGGCCAGAGGGAGGCGGGTGCCGGGGCCATGGACGCCCGGTACTCCCGGGCGCGCTGCCCGAGCAGGGCGAGCCGGGAGGCGTACGGTTCGGCGGCCGGGTCGTAGCCGGTGCCCAGGGCGATGTCCAGCCAGCGGCGGCGCAGGTCGTCGTAGGGGTCGTCGGCCGCCCGCGCGTCCGGCGCGGGCGCGGCGGCGAGGGCGGCGGCCAGCAGCAGTGCGCGCCGGGTCATGCCCATGGGACCGGTCACCGTCCTCTCCCTCCGGCTCCCGGCTCAGCAGCCGCCGCAGTTGTAGTACAGGACGTCCCAGTGGTTGCCCTCGTCGGCGTAGATGTTGCCGGAGCCGGACTTGTACTGCGGGGCGCCGTCGCCGCGCAGGCCGATGTAGGTGAAGTTGTTCTTGATGTACGACGTCACGCACGTCGTCTTGCCGTAGTCGAGCTTGTAGCCGTTCCAGTGGGAGTAGGTGCCCGAGGCGTGCCCGGTCTCGGTGCCGCCGGTGATGTTGAGCGCGCAGCCGGCGGCCCGCTTGAGGGTCTGGGCGCCCTGGGCGGTGGCGAGGTTGAGCTGCTCGAACGAGGTGCAGGTGGGGTTGTTGCGGTCGGAGCAGTTGCCGGAGGACGACCAGGTGATGCCGACGTCGCGGAACATCTGGGTGGCGGTGGCGTGGCTGATCTTCGTGACCGCGAAGGCGTCGCCGGCGGTGCCGAGGACGGCGACGCCGGGGGCGACGACGAGGGCGAGCGCGGTCAGCAGCGAGCGGGCCTTGAGGGGCTTCATGGGGGACCTTCCTGCGGTGGGCCGTGCGGGGTGGGGTCGGCTGTGCAGGTGGTGCAGGCAGATGGTGCCCGAGTGCACCGCCGGTGCGCCAGAGGACGGCCGGTGTCACCGAGCGCGAGTAGCGAATCACGCGGCGGATTAAGTTGAAAACTAAACTGAATGGGTCTACCGTCGGAGCCACGGAGTTCGTTTAACGTTCAACAAGGAGCACGCCATGGGTCTCTTCGGCCGCAGGACCGCCACCACCGCCCCCGCCGCACCGGCCACCGCCGCACCCGCCGCCGCCGGCCCCGACCTGACCGCGCTGACCGGCGACTACACCATCGACCCGGCGCACAGCACGATCGGTTTCGTCGCCCGGCACGCCATGGTCACCAACGTCAAGGGCAGCTTCCAGGACTTCACCGGCACGCTGCACCTGGACGGCGCCGACCCGTCCCGGTCGACCGCCACGCTCGACGTGCGGATGGCGAGCATCGACACCGGCAACGCCGACCGCGACGGCCACCTGAAGTCGGCCGACTTCTTCAGGACCGACGAGTTCCCGGCCATGACCTTCCGCTCCACCGGGGCCGAGGCCCTCGGCGGCGAGAACTACCGCATCACCGGCGACCTCTCCATCCTCGGCGTCACCAAGCCGCTCACCATCGACCTGGAGTTCAACGGCTCCGCGAAGGACCCCTTCGGCAACGAGCGCGTCGGCTTCGAGGGCAAGGCCGAGATCCTGCGCTCCGAGTGGGGCCTGACCTGGAACGCGGCCCTGGAGACCGGCGGCGTCCTGGTCTCCGACAAGATCAGGCTGGTCTTCGACGTCTCGGCGATCCGGAACGCCTGACCGCGTCCCGCCACGCGGTCACCGCACACCCGCGAACTCGCACCACACGATCTTGCCGGGGTCCCGCTCCCCCACGCCCCACTTGTCCGCGAGGGCCGTGACGAGGAGCAGGCCCCGGCCGTGTTCCGCGTCCGGGGAGGGCTCCGGCACCCTGACCTCGCCCGCCCCGCTGTCGTGCACCTCCAGGTGGAGGACACCGTCGGCATGCAGCTCCAGCACAAGCAGGAAGCCCCGGCCGGCCGGGGCTCCGTGGACGAGGGCGTTGGTGGCCAGCTCGCTCACGCAGAGCAGTACGTCGTCGTCGCGCCCGCCCGCGGCCCAGTCTTTCAGCGCCGCGCGGGCGAACTCCCGTGCGAGCCGTACCGACCTGCGGTCCCGGCGGTAGAACGCCCGGCGCGTGTGGGGGTGTTGGGGTTCTGCGTTCATAGAGCGATTGTCACTGTGCGTCACTACAGTGGGTCAGTGAGTGAAGTCGTAGTCCTGATTACTACGAGTCCACTACGAGAGCTCGGCGTGCGTATGGGGGAAAGGAACGGCCATGCACGTGGCAGCGAGGCCCAAGAAGGTCGGTTCGTGGTACGCGGTCGGTGCGCTGGTGGCGCACTTCCGGAAGAAGGCGCGTCTCACGCAGGAACAGTTCGCGGAGTCGGCGAACCTCGCCGTGGACACGGTGAGGTCGATCGAGCAGGGGAGGCTGGCCCTCCAGCCGGACCGGGCCGAGCAGTTCGACGAACTGCTGGACACCGGCGGCGCACTGGCCGTGGTGGTGGCCAAGCTGCCGGTACGGGACCGGATCGTGCAGTTCGCGCAGGGGCTGGTGGATCACGAGCAGGAGGCGGTCAGCATCCTCGCGTATGAGACCCAGATGGTGCCGGGCCTGCTTCAGACCCGGGAGTACTGTCTGGCCGCCTTCGACTCCCGCTACCCCGCGCTCGGAAGCGAGACCGCCGAGCAATGGGTGAACGCACGTATGGATCGGCAGTTGATCTGGCAGCGGGACAGGCCGCCCGTGGGCCACTTCGTCCTGGAGGAGAGCATCCTGCGACGGGAGGTCGGCGGACCGGAAGTCATGCGGGCGCAGATCCGTCAGATCCTTGAGTACATGAAGCCCATCCACATGAGTGTGCAGATCATGCCCATGGATCGCATGCCGCACGCTGGGCTCGCGGGCCCCATGACACTGCTGGAAACTCCCGAACACGAGCGCTTGGCGTACCTGGAAGTGCAACGCGCCAGCTTCCTCGTGGACGACCCCGACGAGGTCAGCGATTACCACCTGAAGTATGGAATGCTGCGGTCACAGGCCCTCTCAACCAGCGAGAGCGTGCGCCTGCTGAATGGACTGCTAGGAGAGTCATGAACACCGCAGCAGCACTCGCATGGTTCAAGTCGAGCTACAGCAGCAACGAAGGCGGCAACTGCCTCGAACTCGCCTACACCTGGCGCAGGTCCAGCTACAGCAGCAGTGAAGGCGGCAACTGCCTGGAGATGGCCGCCCACCCCGCCGCCATCCACATCCGCGACTCCAAGAACCCGACCGGCCCCGTCCTGAGCCTCTCGCCCGCCACCTGGAGCGAGTTCCTCGACGGCGTCGCCCGCTAGAAGCCGCCGCCGAAGTCGCCTCCCCCGCCGCCGCCGCCGTCGAAGCCGCCTCCGTCGCCGAAGCCGCCGCCGAAGTCCCCGGCGTCGAAGTCGGTGCCGGAGACGTCGCCGCCCTCGTACCCGCCCCCGTAGTCACCGCCGAAGTCGCCGTACCCGGCGCCGTAGTCGGCGGCGTAGGTGGGCGTCGCCATCATGCCGCCCAGCATGGTGCCGACGAGGAGGCCGGGCAGGAGGCCGCCGCCGAAGTAGCCGCCGGCCCAGGGGCCGTAGGCGGGGCCCGCGTCCCAGTAGGGGCGGCGGCCGTAGTCGGTGTCGACCTCGCGGATCACCGGGTCCCGGCCGTCGGCCAGGCGCGTGGCGTCGGCCGCGCAGACCGGGACCTCGCGCGGGGCGCCGCCGGGCGGCACCCAGGTGGCGTCGGCGACCGAGGGGCCGTGGCGGGGGTCGAAGAAGCACGGCGGCCGGCGTTCCGGGAGCGGCCGGCGCTCGCGGCGGGCGGCCAGCCGGGCGAGGGAGAAGCGGCCGTCCTCCAGCGCCTCGGTGACCGTGCGGACGTCCTCCGGCCTCCGTGCGGCGGTCATGCGCTGTTTGGAGGTCTCGTAGGCGTCGAGGGCGCGCTCGTAGTCGGCGCGCATCGCGTCGTCCGCGCCCGGTTCGGAGGGGTGGAAGTCCAGGCGGTCCAGTTCCTCGCCGAACGCGGTGATGTCCTCGTCCACCACCACCCGCAGCCGGTCCAGGGCGGCCCGCTGCTCCTCCTCGCGGCGCCTGCGGTTGCGGCGGACCAGCAGGTACGCGCCCGTTCCGCCGGCGACCAGCACCGCGCCCGCCGTGATCAGCGCCGTGGTCGAGGCGCCGTCGCCGCCGGAGCCGCCCCAGCTCCTCGGGGCGTGGCCGCCCATGTTGGCCAGGGCGCGGTCGGTGAAGTCGGCCAGCTGGGCCTTGGCGTCCTCGCCCTGCACGCTCGCGACCAGGTTCTGCCGGGCCGTGGGCGACATGACGGAGGAGTCGGCGCGGGCGTCGAAGCGGTCGCCGAGGCGGATGCCGTACAGGCCGGTGACGCCGGTCGCCGCGCGCAGGTCGCGGAAGAGGTCCGCGGTGGGATAGCCGGCCGGGAGGACCGCGATGAACAAGGGTTTGCCGGCGTCCTTGATCCGCTCGGAGAGTGTCTCGGCGTCCGCCGCCGACAGCTGGTCCGTGGCCGCCGGGTCGACGTAGACCGGGCTCGCGCGCAGGGACCGGGCGATGGCGGAGACGCCGGTGTCCGCGCTCGCGCCGGGCGCGGTCAGGGCCGCCAGCACCAGGGCCAGGGCGGCCAGCAGCAGGGCGGGGAGACTTCGGGTCCGCAGCACGGCCTTCATACTTCGAAGCTACCCGAAGCCTCCCCAAACCGGTCATTCCGTCCGGTTCCTTCTTGTGGTCAGGAGGCGCGGTAGGCCTCCGCCAGCTTCTGCACCGCCTTTCCGTAGCGGCCGGTCAGCAGCAGGTGCTCGGCGTCGGCGAAGGGCTTCGCCACGGCCTGGGTGAGGTGGCCGGCCGCCTTCTGCTGGACGATCAGCCGGGCCCGGGTCACCAGCGCGCGTCCGGTCCGCTCGTCCCCGTGCCGTTCGGCCGCCGCCGCCCGGGCCGCGAGGTCGCGCAGGGCGGCCGCACCGCCCTTCGGGGCCGGGGTGAGGGTGGTCAGGCCCCAGCCGTAGGGGAACTGCGGGTCGTACGCCGCATCGCCCACGTTGATCGGCAGCTGGGCCTCCGACCTGGGCCAGGTGACCGGGAGCCGGCCGGTGAAGGGGCGCCGGCCGTAGAGGACGTCGGCGACGCCCTCGCCCTCGGTGCCGGGCAGCCAGGAGGCGACCAGGGCGTCGATCCCGTCCAGCCGGTCGCCGATGATCTGCGGGCGGCCGGAGACGATCAGCACCGCGCACTCCATGGCCGCGCAGACCTTGTCGACGGCCGCCTGGTCGGCGGCGGACAGCCGCAGGTCGTGGCCGTTGCCGACATCGCCCACGCCCTCGGCGTACGGGGTCTCGCCGACGACGACCACACCGACGTCGTAGCCGGCCGTCGGCGCCGAGGCGTCCTTGGAGTACGTGACGTTGCCGCCCGCCTTCCGCAGGCCCTCCAGGACGGTGGTGCCGGGCACGGTGTCGCCGGAGGAGCCCTGCCAGGTGAGGGTCCAGCCGCCGGTCTGGTTGCCGATGTCGTCGGCGTTGGACCCGGCGACGTACACCTTCTCGCTCTTCTTCAGCGGCAGCAGCCCGCCCGCGTTCTTCAGCAGCACCTGCGACGCGGCGGCGGCCCGGCGGGCGACCTCCCGGTGCGCGGGCGAGCCGATGGCGGCGGCGCCGGAGGTGTCGGCGTAGGGGTGCTCGAAGAGGCCCAGCCGGAACTTCTGGGTGAGGATGCGGGAGACGGCGTCGTCGATCCGGCGCTCGCCGATCCGGCCCGCCCGCACCTCGTCGGCGAGCGTGGTGGCGAACTCCTTGTAGCCGTAGGGCACCATGATCATGTCGACGCCCGCGTCGACCGCGGCGCGGACCTGGGCGGCGTGGTCACCGGGGAGCTGGTCGAGGGCGTTCCAGTCGCTGATGACGAAGCCGTCGAAGCCCATCCGGTCCTTGAGCACGCCGTTGATCATGTCGCCGCGGGCGTGCATCTTCACCGCGCCCTTGCCGTCGCCGGCGATGTCCAGCGAGGAGTAGGACGGCATGACCGTGCCGATGCCCCGGTCGACGGCCTCCCGGTACGGCGCGAGGTGGATGTCCTCCAGCTGCTCGCGGGTGACCTCGGTGACGCCCTGGTCGGTGGTGTACGTCCCGGTGGTGGAGGAGCCGTAGGCGGTGCCGCCGTCGCCCACGAAGTGCTTGGCTGTGGCGAGCACCTTGTCGCCGCGGTCGAGGTCCTTGCCGTTCGCCCGGCCCTGGAGGCCCTGGATCACGGTCTCCATGGACTCGACCAGCGCCGGGTCCTCGCCGAAGGACTCGTAGGAGCGGCCCCAGCGCTCGTCGCGGGTGACGCACAGGCAGGGCGCGAAGTCCCAGGGGATGCCGGTGGCGCGGACCTCGGCGGCCGTCACCGCGCCGGTCCGGTAGGCGAGTGCGGGGTCCCGGGTGGCGCCGATGCCGATGTTGTGCGGCATGACGGTGGCGCCCAAGAGGTTGTTGTGGCCGTGGACCGCGTCGACGCCGTAGACCAGCGGGATCTGGAGGCGGGTGGGCCGGGTGCGCAGCTGGAAGGCGTCGATCATCTTCGCCCACGCCTCGGGGGTGTTGGGCGTGGGGGTGGAGCCGCCGCCGGAGAGCAGGGAGCCGAGGGCGTAGGCGGTGATGTCGCCGCCCTGGCCCACCGCGCCGCGCTCGGCCTGGGTCATCTGGCCGGCCTTCTCCGCCAGGGACATCCGGCCGAGCAGGTCCGCGACCCGCTTCTTCACCGGCAGCCCGGCGTCGAGGTACGGCAGCCCGTGGGCATCGATCACGACCTGCGGGGTCTCCGCGGGGGCCTTCGCGCCGTCGACGGTGAGCTTCAGCGGGACGGTCTCGGCGGTTTCGGCCGTCCGGTCGCGTCGGGTGGGCACCTCGACGGTGCGGGTGGCGCCGGACGCGGTGCCGGCCGGGAAGGTGAGGGTGCCGGAGACGGGCGTGTAGTCCTGGCCGGCGGTGGCGGTGCCGTCCGCCGTGGCGTAGGTGACGGTCACCGGGGCGGTGAGGGGCTGCTCGCCGGTGGTGGCCACGGTGACCTTCACCTCGGCCGTCCCGCCCTCCCGGACCGGGTGGACGGGGGCGTCGGTGGTGACGGAGGCGCGCAGCGCCTGGTCGGCCCGGCCGTACAGCTCCACGCCGTCCATGGCGAAGTCGCCCTTGCCGCCCGGCGGGAGGGTGACGGCGTACCCCCACGTCTCCCCCAGTCCGAGGACGTGGTCGATGCCGCCGACGGGCTGGTAGTCGGTGCGGTACGCGAAGTCGGTGAAGGGCAGCCGGATCTGCTTCCAGCCGGTGAAGTCGTCGGTGAAGGAGGTGGTCCACAGTTCGGAGGCCTCGCCGTGGGCGCCGCCGTCCTTGATCTCGAAGGTGATCTTCTTGCCGTTGTTCCGGCCCTCCCACCAGAACCGGACGCCCTGGTGGGCGGACCAGTCGTGGGCGGGTGCGGTGGCGGCGAAGTCGTGGGTGAAGCCGCCGTAGCCGCTGATGTCGTAGTCGCCCGCGAGGACCTTGGCGCCCTCGGGGGCGTCGGCGCGGTCGGCCAGGCGCAGCGTGGGCGGATCGTCGGTGTCGCCGCCCCAGGTGAAGATGCCCTCGGCGGGCTGGGAGGCGAAGGGCACCTCGCCTTCGAAGCGGTCGACGGGAACGGGGGCCGGCTCGTCGGCGGCGCGCGCGGTCGCCGCCCAGGGCAGCAGACCGGCGAGGAGTGCGGCGGAGGCGAGCAGGGCGGTTCTTCGCATGGACCTTCCCTCGGCTCTCATGGTTCACTCAGGGCTTAGCTCACGCCGTGAGTTAACTAGGGGGCCACACCCCCGTCAAGACGACCCGTCAGCTCTGCCGATCCGAGAGGAAGGGCGACGCACCATGAGGAGAACCCCCCGCGCAGTCCGGCTGCTGCTCGCCGGACTGCTCTCCGCCGCCGGTGCCGGCATGGCCGTACCCCCCGCGCACGCGGCCGGTGAGCAGGTCACCGCCTATCTCACCACCACCGACGACTCCGCCGGCCGGCACGTCGTACGCGGCCTCCAGGCGCAGGCGCCGTTCGCCTTCCAGGCCGGGGCGGGCGGCAGCGGCGAGAACATCACCGTGGACGAGAACACCCGGTACCAGACCTTCACCGGCGGCGGCGCGTCCTTCACCGACACCGCGGCCTGGCTGATGAACAGCAGCGGGGCACTGTCCCAGGCGACCCGGGACGCGACCATGCGCAAGCTGTTCTCGCCCGTGGACGGCATCGGCCTGTCGTTCCTGCGCAACCCGATGGGCGCCTCCGACCTGGCGCGCTACGGCTACACCTACGATGACGTGCCGGCCGGCCAGAGCGACCCGTCCCTGGCGAAGTTCTCCATCGCGCACGACCTGGCCGACGTCGTCCCGCTCACGAAGCAGGCGCTGCAGCTGAACCCGTCCCTCACCGTCATGGCCTCGCCGTGGACGGCACCGGCCTGGATGAAGGACAGCGACTCGCTCAACGGCGGCTGGCTGAAGGCGGAGGACTACGGCGCCTACGCCTCCTACTTCGTGAAGTACCTCCAGGCGTACAAGAGCCAGGGGATCGACGTCTCGTACGTCACCGCGCAGAACGAGCCGACCTGCTGCTCCGGCTACCCGTCGATGAGCTGGAACGCCGGCGGGCTCGCCTACTTCACCAAGAACGAGCTGCTGCCGAAGCTGCAGTCGGCGGGCCTGACCACGAAGGTGCTGGCGCACGACTGGAACTGGGACGTCTACGACTCCTACGCCGCCCAGACCGTGGACGACCCGGCCGTCCGCAGCCACCCCAACTTCGGCGGCATAGCGTGGCACGGCTACGGCGGCGACGTCGGCAAGCAGACGGCCGTGCACGACCGGTACCCCGCGCTGGACGCGTTCGGCACCGAGCACTCCGGCGGCACCTGGATCACCAACCAGCAGCGCGAGGACATGAACAACATCATCGACTACACCCGCAACTGGGCGAAGTCGGTGACCAAGTGGTCGCTGGCCGTGGACCAGAACAGGGGACCGCACAACGGCGGCTGCGGCACCTGCACCGGCCTGATCACCGTGCACAACGGCGACGGCGCGAGCGGGACCGTCGACTACACCGTCGAGTACTACACCATGGGCCACCTGACGAAGTTCGTCCGCCCCGGCGCCCAGCGCATCGCCTCCACCGCGTCCACCGCCGTGCCGAACGTGGCCTGGCGCAACCCGGACGGCAGCAAGGCGCTGATCGCGTACAACGACGGGTCCTCGGCGAGGACGGTGACCGTCAACTGGGGCTCCCAGCACGCCACGTACTCGCTGCCGGGCAAGACCTCGGCCACCTTCACCTGGTCCGGCACCCAGTCCGGCGGCGGGGCCGGTACCGGCGCCTTCACGGGACTGGCCGGCAAGTGCCTGGACGTGGCGGGCGGTTCCGACGCCAACGGCACGGCGGTGCAGCTCTACGACTGCAACGGCAGCGCCGCCCAGCAGTGGACCGTGCAGGCCGACGGCTCGGTGCGGGCGCTCGGCAAGTGCCTGGACGTCACCTCCGGGTCGACGGCGGACGGGGCCAAGGTGCAGTTGTACGACTGCAACGGCACCGGTGCCCAGCGGTGGTCGTACAACGCGTCCACCGGCGACGTGGTGAACACGGCGGCGGACAAGTGCCTCGACGTCACGGACAACTCGTCCGCGAACGGGACCCGGATCCAGATCTGGTCGTGCACCGGGGCCGCCAACCAGAAGTGGACCCTGCGGTGAGGCGGTAGGACGCGGCCGTGGCCGCGCGGGGGCCGCGCGGGACGCCGCGGCCGAGCGGCACACCCTCGCGGCTCGTGCCGGCCGCGACGGTGTGCCGTGCTGCGCATCGGCCGCCGCCGGACCATGGTGGGGGGTATGACCACACCGCAGGATCTGTTCCTCGTCAGTCTCGATGTGTCCGGCGAGCACCCCGTCGAGCAGGGCGACCTGTCACTGGCGCTCGCCGGCGCCGAACTCATCGACCTCCTCGGGGCCCGGGCGCTGACCCTGGAGGGCGAGTCCATCGTGCCCGGACCGGTGCTGACCACGGGCGACCGCCTGCTGGACGAGGCGGGGGCGGCGCTCGTGCGGCAGGAGCCGTACGAGACGGTCGAGGACTGGCTGTGGCGGCGCGGGCAGGGGCTGGCCGTGGCCTACCGCGACGTCCTGGAGTCCACCGGGCAGCTCACCGGCAGGCGCCGGCCCCGGCTGTTCCCGCGGGGCAAGGACGACGTCCCGGCCGACACCGCCGCCCGGCGCCACGCGGCCGACCGCTGGGAGAACCGCGACCCGGTCCTCACCGGCCTCGCCGCCACCCTGGGCATCGAGGACGACCGCCCCGCCCCCGAGGATCCCGCCGACGAGGCGGTGGTCACCGTGCTGGCCACGGTCGGCGACGCGGTGACCGAGCTGGAGGCCGTCCGCGAGCGGCGGCGCATCGAGAACATCGCCTTCGACAACATCTGGCGCGCGCCCTGAGCCCCGGCCGGACACCCGGCGCGGCCGCTCACAGGATCAGCTGGCCGATGCCCAGCAGGTTCCCCTCGCTGTCGCGGAACCAGGCGCCGCGTTCCCCGCGCGCGCCCCTGCTCGGGTAGTTGCCCTCGATCTCGGCGATACCGCCGCGGGTGCGGAAGCCGGGCACGTCGACCTCCTCGAAGACCACGCCCCGGCGCCGCAGCTCCGTTACGGCCGCCTCGATGTCGTCCACCTCGAAGGCCATCTGGGTGAAGGTGCCGGGCGAGCCCCCCGTCGAGCGGAACACGACGAAGTCCGCGCCCGCGCACCGGTACAGCAGCCCGCCCGGCCGCTCGTCCACGGGGAACAGGCCGAGCTTCTCGGCGTAGAAGCGCCGGGCCCGGTCCAGGTCCCGGGCGGGCAGCCGGGTCGCGACGCGGGCCCGGGACAGCACGTCACTCTCGTATGAGGTCATGCCTCCACTGTGGCTACTCGGCCGGCGCCACGCCCGCGCGGAGCAGGCCGTACGTGTACGCGTCCTCCAGGGCCTGCCAGGAGGCGGCGATGACGTTCTCGGCCACGCCGACCGTGGACCACTCGCCGGAGCCGTCCGAGGTCGAGATCAGTACGCGGGTGGTGGAGGAGGTGCCGTGCTTGCCCTCCAGGATGCGGACCTTGTAGTCGACCAGTTCGAGCTTGGCGAGCTGCGGGTAGATCTTCTCCAGCGCCACGCGCAGGGCGCGGTCGAGGGCGTTGACCGGGCCGTTGCCCTCCGCGGTGGCGACGATCCGCTCGCTCTTGGCCCAGAGCTTGACCGTGGCCTCGTTGGCGTGGGTGCCGTCGGGCCGGTCCTCGACGATGGCCCGCCAGGACTCGACGGCGAAGTACTTCAGCGGCCGGCCCTCGACCTCGGCGCGCAGCAGGAGTTCGAAGGAGGCGTCGGCGGCCTCGTAGGTGTAGCCCTTGAGCTCGCGCTCCTTCACCCGCTCGACCACCCGGCCGACCAGCTCGCGGTCGCCGCCCAGGTCGATGCCGAGCTCCTTGCCCTTCAGCTCGACCGAGGCGCGGCCCGCCATGTCGGAGACCAGCATGCGCATGGTGTTGCCGACCAGCTCGGGGTCGATGTGCTGGTACAGGTCCGGGTCGACCTTGATGGCGGAGGCGTGCAGGCCGGCCTTGTGCGCGAAGGCGGAGACGCCCACGTACGGCTGGTGCGTGGACGGCGTCAGGTTGACGACCTCGGCGATGGCGTGCGAGATGCGGGTCGTCTCGCGCAGCCGGCCCTCGGGCAGCACCTTCTTGCCGTACTTCAGTTCCAGGGCCGCCACGACCGGGAAGAGGTTGGCGTTGCCGACGCGCTCGCCGTAGCCGTTGGCGGTGCACTGCACGTGGGTCGCGCCGGCGTCGACGGCGGCGAGCGTGTTGGCGACCGCGCAGCCGGTGTCGTCCTGGGCGTGGATGCCGAGCCGGGCGCCGGTGTCGGCGAGGACGGTGGAGACGACCGCGTGCACCTGGGCGGGGAGCATGCCGCCGTTGGTGTCGCAGAGGATGACGACGTCGGCGCCGGCCTCGGCGGCCGTGCGGACGACCGCCTTGGCGTACTCGGGGTCGGCGCGGTAGCCGTCGAAGAAGTGCTCGCAGTCCACGAAGACCCGGCGGCCCTGCCCGGTCAGGTACGACACGGTGTCGCGGACCATCTCCAGGTTCTCTTCGAGCGTCGTGCGCAGCGCCAGCTCCACGTGCCGGTCGTGCGACTTGGCGACCAGGGTGATCACCGGGGCGCCGGACTCCAGCAGCGCCTTCACCTGGGGGTCCTCGGCGGCCTTCGCGCCGGCGCGGCGGGTGGCGCCGAAGGCGACCAGCTGGGCGTGCTTGAAGTCGATCTCGGCCTGCGCGCGGGCGAAGAACTCGGTGTCGCGGGGGTTGGCGCCGGGCCAGCCGCCCTCGATGAAGCCCACGCCGAAGTCGTCCAGGTGCCGTGCGATGGCGAGCTTGTCCGCGACGGTGAGGTTGATGCCCTCGCGCTGCGCGCCGTCGCGCAGCGTGGTGTCGAAGACGTGGAACGAGTCGTCGAGCTCGCTGGTTGCCGTCTCGGTCATGGTCTCAAGGCTCCTGTTGTGGATCTTCGGTCTTACCGGAATGACCGGCTCCACCGTCCCCCCAGTATTCCCTCGCGCTCCGCTCCCGGCTGAAGGTGGGCCGGAAAACGAAAAAACCCCTCGCGGGTGCGAGAGGTCTGCGCGCGGGTCGAGGACGACGGTGGCCACCCGCACCTGGTCGTACGAGGTGGTCACTGCGGACCGGCGCGCCTGCTGCCCATAATCATGGTCAACGAGAGCACGGGGGCAGTCTGGCACAGCCCCGCCCCCGGCTCACCGACCGTCTCAGGATGCGGGCGTCAGGCTGGACTCCCCGGATCCCTCCGCGGCCTTCACCCGGGCCAGGTCCAGGTCCTTCGTCTCGCGCATGGTGACGTACACCACCAGGGAGACGGCGGCACAGCCCGCCACGTACCAGTAGAAGCCGGATTCGGCGCCGGCGTTCTTGAACCAGAGGGCGACGTACTCGGCGGTGCCGCCGAACAGGGCGTTGGCGACGGCGTACGGCAGGGCCACGCCGAGCGCCCGGATGCCGGTCGGGAACAGCTCGGCCTTCACGCAGGCGTTGATGGAGGTGTAGCCGGTGACCACGACCAGCGCGAGCAGGGCGAGCCCGAGGGCGGGCCAGTAGCCGTCCACGCGCCGCAGCAGCGTCATGATCGGCACGGTCAGGAAGGTGGAGCCGACCGCGAAGGTGATGAGCAGCGGGCGGCGGCCGACCCGGTCGGAGAGCCGGCCGGCGAGCGGCTGGAGGCAGGCGAAGACGATCAGCGCGGTGAAGGAGACCAGGGTCGCCGTCTCCTTGGACAGGCCCGCCGAGTTGGAGAGGTACTTCGTCAGGTAGGTGGTGTACGTGTAGTAGGCCACCGTGCCGCCCATGGTGAGGGCGACGACCAGGAACGCCTCCCGCCGGTGCCGCCACAGGGCGCGCAGCGTGCCGCGCTCCTCGGCGTGCGAGGTGTCCTCCTCGTACACCTCGGTCTCCAGCATGGTGCGGCGCAGGTAGAAGACGACGGCCGCGCCGAGCGCGCCGACGACGAACGGGATGCGCCAGCCGTAACTGTGCAGCGCGCTGTCGGACATGGTGCGCTGGAGGATGATCTGCAGGCCGAGGCCGGCGATCTGGCCGGCGGTCATGGAGACGTACTGGAAGCTGGAGGCGAAGCCCCGGCTGCGGGGGTCGGACGCCTCGGTGAGGTAGGTGGCGCTGGCCGCGTACTCGCCGCCGACCGACAGGCCCTGGAGCAGGCGGGCGAGCAGCAGGACGAGGGCGCCGCCGTAGCCGGCGACGGCGTAGGTGGGCGCCACGGCGATGAGGACCGCCGAGGCCGACATGAGCGTGACGGTCAGGGTGAGCGCCGCCTTGCGGCCCTTGCGGTCGCCGACCCTGCCCAGCAGCCAGCCGCCGACGGGGCGCATGAAGAAGCCGACGGCGAAGATGCCGGCGGTGTTCATCAGCTGGGCGGTGGGGTTGCCGCTCGGGAAGAACGCGCCGGCGAAGTAGGTGGCGAAGCTGGCGTACACGAACCAGTCGAACCACTCGACCATGTTGCCCGCCGAGCCGACCCAGATCTTCTTCCACTGTTGTCGTCCCATGCGCCGTTACCTGCCCGGCGCCGGAGGGAACGATTCCTCCGGCTGTGCGGCCGAGGGCGGTACAGCACCCCGAGGGGCGCGGGGAACCGCGCGAGCGGCCATGACGGGCCCGCGGCTACCCGACGAGCAGCCCGTCCTCGAAGAACTCCCGGACGTGTGCCAGCACTTGGTCCCGATCGGTGCCGCGCAGGCCGATGGCCACGTGGATGGAGAACCCGTCGAGCAGCGCGCGCGTCCTGGCCGCGAAGCGGTCCGCGTCCACCGGCCGGAACTCGCCCCGGGAGATCCCCTCGGCGATCAGCGCGACCAGGTCCCGGTGCCACGCCCCCTCGATCGCGGCCTGCCGGGCGCGGGCGTCGTCGTCGGCGTTCTGCGAGCGGTTCCACACCTCCAGCCACAGCGTCCAGTGCGGATCGCGGTGGCCGTCGGGCACGTAGAGGTCGACGTAGGCGGACAGCCGCTCGCGTGCGCTGCCGGGACCGGTGAGCAGCCGGCCCCGTTCCGCGCCGAGCCGGCCCTCGCTCCACTCCAGGGTCCGCAGCAGCAGCTCGTCCTTGGAGCGGAAGTAGTACAGCAGGTGTCCGCTGCTCATGCCGACCTCGCGGCCCAGCCCCGCCATGGTGAGCTTCTCCAGACCGCACTCGGCGATCATGTCCATGGCAGCGGCGAGAACCTCCTCGCGGGGCGGGGCGGGGGTGCGGCGGCGGGGGGACGGGGAGGCGGTCATGCCGGCACCGCCCGTACGGCGTCGGGCAGGAAATGGGTCTCGTAGGGGCCGGTGCACGAGGCGAGCAGGGAGGCCACCCCCGCCCCGCAGCCGGGGCACACCCAGTCCGGTCCGTCGCCTTCCGGTTCGCCGCAGCACCCGGTCCGCCGGACGTCCGGGTTGGGTGCGAGCAGGCCCTCGGTGTCCGCGGGGTGGACGACGAGCGTGCCGCGCGGCCCCGCCGAGACCAGGCACCCCGGCCCGTCGGGGTCGAGCATGACCGGGCCGCCGGGGTGGGCCGCCCCCATCCACTCCGGGTCCGGATGCGGCACGTACGGCCGCCCGGACGGCTCGGGGTCCACCGCGCAACGGCCGCGCGGCACGGTCGACGGAGCCCGCCGCGCCCCGTCGCGCCCGTCGTACGCGGGGCGTTCGGGCAGTTCGGGCAGCAGCCGCAGCGGCGGGCTGAGACGGCGGCCGCAGGCCGCACAGACCAGGACGTTCACCCGTATGTTCTACCCGACGCCGGCCGTCACCGGGTCTTCGGCTGCTGTTGCGTGATGCAGTGGATACCGCCCCCGCCTGCGAAGATCGTACGCGCGTCCACCAGCGTCACCGTCCGCTCCGGGAAGAGGCGGCGGAAGATGCCGGCGGCGATCTCGTCGCGCGGGTCGTCGAAGCCGCACAGCACCACGCCGCCGTTGCAGATGTAGTGGTTGATGTAGGAGTAGTCGGCCCAGTGGCCGTCGGCCTCCAGGACCGTCGGCGCGGGCACCTCCACGACCTCCAGCGCGCGGCCCCGGGCGTCGGTCGCCGACCGCAGGATGCCGATGACCTCCTCGGTGACCTCGTGGTCGGGGTGCGCCGGGTCCGGCTGGCGGTGCGCGACCACGACACCCGGGCGGGCGAAGGCGGCCACGATGTCGACGTGGCCGAGGGTGCCGAAGCCGTAGGGAGGGTAGTCGCCGGTCAGGCCGCGCGGCAGCCAGATCGCCTTGCTGGTGCCGAGGTGGGCGTGGATCTCGGCCTCCACCTCCTCCTTGCACCAGTGCGGGTTGCGCTCGGGGCCGAGCTGCACGGTCTCGGTGAGCAGCACGGTGCCCTCGCCGTCGACGTGGATCGCACCGCCCTCGTTGACCAGCTTCGAGGCGTACGTCTTCGCGCCCGCGAGGTCGGAGACGTACGCGCCGATCTTGGCGTCGTGCTCCCAGCGGGCCCAGTCCTGGGCGCCCCAGCCGTTGAACGTCCAGTCCACGGCCGCCAGGGCGCCCTTGCCGTCGGTCAGGAAGGTGGGGCCGATGTCCCGCATCCAGGCGTCGTCCAGTTCCCGCTCGACGGTGTCGACGCCGGGGCCGAGCAGCGCCTGGGCCTGGGCCGACTGGCCGGTGCCGCACACCACCGTCACCGGCTCGAAGCGGCGGATCGCGCGGGCCACCGACGCCCAGGCGATCCGGGAGAGGCGGAGGTCCTCCGGGTCGTCGAAGGTGGGGTTGGGGCCGGGCCACGCCATCCAGGTGCGCTCGTGCGGCATCCACTCGGCGGGCATACGGAAGCCGTCGGCGGCGGGGGTGGTCATCGTCAAGGTCCTCGGGTCCGTGGGTCGGGGCTGGCGGGTCGGGGCGGGAGTCAGAGGAAGTACAGGCGGTTGAGCGAGACGGAGTCGGCGGGCTCGGAGCGCAGCGGGTCGCCGTCGAGGGTGACCAGGCCGGTGCGCTGGTCGACGTCGACCGCTCCGATCCGGGCGTTCAGCCGCAGGTCGGCCGGGCCGATGCCGCGCGTGCCGCGCACGGCGACCCGGCGCCGCCGGGTGGGCATCGTGTCGTTGCCCTGGTCGGCGGCGGCCCGGGCGACGAAGGCGACCGAGATGTCCGCGGCCGTGGCGCCGAACGCGCCGAACTGCGGCCCCAGCACGAGGGGTTCGCAGGTGTCGGTGGCCGCGTTGGGGTCGCCGACCACGCCGTACGCGGGGAAGCCGGACTTGAGGACGAGCTGCGGCTTGGCGCCGAAGTACTCCGGGCGCCACAGCACGATGTCGGCGAGCTTGCCGACCTCGATCGAGCCGACCTCGTGCGCGAGTCCGTGCGCGATGGCCGGGTTGATGGTCAGCTTGGCCATGTAGCGCAGGACGCGGGCGTTGTCGTCGCCCTCGCCGTCGCCCTCCATCGGACCCAGCTCGCCCTTCATCTTGGCGGCCATGGCGAAGGTACGGCGGACCGTCTCACCGGCCCGGCCCATGCCCTGCGCGTCGGAGGAGGTGATGCCGATCGCGCCCAGGTCGTGCAGCACGTCCTCGGCGCCCATCGTGCCGGCCCGGATCCGGTCGCGGGCCATGGCCGCGTCCCCGGGCAGGTCGGTCTTGAGGTCGTGGACGGAGACGATCATGCCGTAGTGCTCGGCGACCGCGTCCCGGCCGAAGGGCAGGGTGGGGTTGGTGGAGGAGCCGATGACGTTGGGCACGCCGGCCATCTTCAGCACGTTGGGCACGTGTCCGCCGCCGCAGCCCTCGATGTGGAAGGCGTGGATCGTGCGGCCCTCCAGCACCCGCAGGGTGTCCTCCACCGACAGGCACTCGTTCAGCCCGTCGCTGTGCAGGGCGACCTGGACGTCGTGCTCCTCGGCGACCCGGAGCGCGGTGTCCAGCGCGCGGGTGTGGGCGCCCATGTCCTCGTGCACCTTGAAGCCGCTCGCCCCGCCCTCGGCCAGGGCCTCGACGAGGGGCGCCTGGTGGGAGGAGGAACCCCGGCCGAGGAAGCCGATGTTCACCGGCCAGGCGTCGAAGGCGTTGAAGGCGTGGCGCAGCGCCCACGGCGAGTTGACGCCCACGCCCCACACCGGGCCGAACTCCTGCCCGATGATCGTGGTCACCCCGGAGGCGAGCGACGCCTCCATGATGCGCGGCGACAGCAGGTGGACGTGGGTGTCGACGGCGCCGGCGGTCGCGATCAGGCCCTCGCCGGAGACGATCGACGTCCCCGTGCCGACCACGACGTCGACGCCGTCGAGGGTGTCGGGGTTGCCGGCGCGCCCGATGGCGCAGACCCGGCCTTCGCGGATACCGATGGAGACCTTGCGGATGCCCTGGACCGCGTCGATCACGACGACGTTGCTGATCACGACGTCACAGGTGGCGCGGACGGAGGCGGCCTTCAGGTGCAGTCCGTCGCGGGCGGTCTTGCCGAAACCGGCGAGGAACTCGTCGCCGTGCTTCTGGGCGTCGGACTCGACGCGGATGGTCAGCCCGGAGTCGCCGAGGCGGATCCGGTCGCCGGCACGCGGTCCGTGCGTGGCCGCGTAGGCGTGCGGATCGATGTGGACGGACTCGCTGACCTCGCGTCCCTTGGAACGGCTCATCGTTCGCTTCCTTCCGGCGTGACTCCCCGATAGCCGCAGGCCGCGGCCCGGCGCAGCGCCTCCTGCTTGGCCCCGGGCGCGTCCAGCGGCCCGTCGACCAGGCCGGCGAAGCCGATCGCGATCCGGTCGCCGCCGATCGGGACCAGACCGACCTCGGCGCTCTCCCCCGGGCCGAACCGCACCGATGACCCGGCGGGCACGGCGAGGCGCATGCCGTAGGCCCTCTCCCGGGCGAAGTCCAGCCGTGGGTTGGCCTCGAAGAAGTGGAAGTGGGAGGTGACGGAGACCGGCACGGGCGCGGTGTTGGTGACCGTGAGGCGGAGCGCCGGCTCGGGCTCGGGGTGCTCGGGGCCCGGCAGCAGCGCACCGGGACCCTCCGGGCCCGAGCCGCCGCCGATCGGGTCGGAGACGACCGCCAGCCGGGAGCCGTCGTCGAAGACGGCCTCGACCATCACCTCGGTGACGACGTCGGCGACGCCCGGCAGGACGTCCTCGGGCCCGAGCACCGAGCGGGCCGCCTCGACGGCCTCGGCGAGCCGCCTGCCGTCCCGGGCGGCCTCGCAGACGGTGTCCGCGATCAGCGCCGTGGCCTCCGGCACGTTCAGCCGGAGGCCGCGCGCGCGGCGGGCCCGGGCCAGCTCGGCGGCTCCGAAGAGCAGCAGCCGGTCACGTTCCGTGGGCGTCAGTCTCACGACGCGGCACCTCCTTGTCACCCACACTTTAGAGCATCACTCTAAACACGGAATTCATGAAACTGAAGGATTGACCGGCACCAAGGTGTCACGTCACATTGAACGTCGCTCAAACTGCCAGGCGGCCGTCGAAGGAGACCAGCCATGCCGATAGAACAGCGCGGAGTCGACACCATCCCGGACGAGGAACGCACCAGCGGTCCGCGCGACCTCGTCTCGATCCTGCTCGGCTCCAACCTCTGTCTGGGGGTGATCGTCTTCGGCTGGCTGCCGCCGTCCTTCGGGCTCGGCTGGTGGGCGTCGGTGAGCTCGGTCGTGGCGGGCACGATCGTCGGCACGGTCTTCACGGCACCGCTGGCGCTGGTCTCGCTGCGCACCGCGACCAACCTGTCCACCTCCTCCGGCGCCCAGTTCGGCGTCAGGGGACGGCTGGTCGGCTCGGTCGTCGGACTCCTGCTCGCCCTCGGCTACACCGCGCTGACCGTGTGGATCGGCGGGGACGTGATGCTGATGGTCCTCGGCCGGCTCTTCGGGGTGCCGGCGAACGGGCCGGCGTACGCCCTCGTCTACGGGGTGCTCGCCGCGGCGACCGTAGCGGGCGCGGTCTACGGCTACCGGGTGCTGCTCGCGATGTCCCGCGTGCTGGCCATCGGCATGACGGCCCTGCTGCTCCTCGGCGTCCTCGCCTACGCCCCGCACTTCACCACCGCCGCGCTGCCGGACGCGGGCGGCTACCTGCTGGGCTCCTTCTGGCCCACCTGGCTGCTGGCGGCGGTGGCGGCGGGCCTGTCCGGCCCCATCGCCTTCATCACGCTGCTCGGCGACTACACCCGCTACATCTCCCCCGCCCGCCACTCCGGCCGCCGGGTGCTGCACGCCACCTGGCTCGGCCTGATCCTGGGCCTGCTGGTGCCGCAGCTGTTCGGCACCTTCACGGCGTACGCGGCCGGCGCGGCCGCCGACTACGCGGGCCCGCTGGTCGCCGCCTCCCCCGCCTGGTACCTGGTGCCGCTGCTGCTGGCCGCCTCCGCGGGCTCGGTCGGCAACGCGGGCCTGATGCTGTACTCCATGGGCCTGGACCTGGACGCGATCCTGCCCCGCGCCTCCCGCGCCCACGCCACCTACGCCGTGGCCGTCGTCGCCACCGTCTGCGTCTTCGTCGGCCACTACGCCTGGGACGCGCAGTCGGCGATGACGTCCTTCGTGCTCCTGCTCACCGCCATCGGCACCCCGTGGGCGGTCATCACCCTCATCGGCTTCGCCCGCTGCCGCGGGGTGTACGACGCCGACGCCCTCCAGGTCTTCAACCGCCGCGCCCGGGGCGGGGTCTACTGGTACCGGGCGGGCTGGAACGTCCGGGCGACCGCGTCCTGGGCGGCCGGCGCGCTCGTCGGCCTGCTGGCGGTGTCCCTGCCGTCGTACGAGGGCCCGCTGCTGGCCTGGACGGGCGGGGTGGACTGCAGCTTCCTGCTGTCGGGCCTGGTCGGCGGCGCGCTGTACGTGACGCTGACCCAGGCGCGCCCCGAAGGGGCGCGGGGAACCGCGCGACAGGCCACGGCGCACCCGCAGCCGGCCGACGACCTGTCACGCAGTTCCCGCTGAGCCGTCAGCCGACCCGGTGCATCCAGCCGTGCTTGTCCTCGATCATGCCGCGCTGGATGCCCAGCAGGGCCTCGCGCAGCCGCAGGGTGACGGGGCCGGGCGTGCCGTCGCCGTGGCTCCAGCCGTCCGTCTTGGTCTTGACGTGGCCGATGGGGGTGACCACGGCGGCGGTGCCGCAGGCGAAGACCTCGCTCAGCGCACCGGACGCGGCGTCCTCCCGCCACTGCTCCAGGGTGACCGTGCCCTCCTCGGCGGTGTAGCCGAGGTCGCGGGCGACCTGGAGGAGGGAGTCGCGGGTGATGCCCTCCAGGATGGAGCCGGTGAGCGAGGGGGTGACGATCCGGTCGCCGTAGACGAAGGCGACGTTCATGCTGCCGCTCTCCTCGACCTTGGTGCGGGTGACCGCGTCGAGGTAGACGACCTGGTCGCAGCCGTGCGCCGCGGCCTCGGCCTGCGGCAGCAGGGACGCGGCGTAGTTGCCGCCGGTCTTGGCGTCGCCGGTGCCGCCCGGGACCGCGCGGACGTGGTCCTCGGAGACCCAGATGGTGACCGGCTTCACCCCGCCGGCGAAGTAGGCGCCGGACGGCGAGGCGATCAGCATGAACAGGTACTCGTTCGCCGGGTGCACGCCGAGCGCGGCCTCCGTGGCGAACATGAACGGCCGCAGGTACAGGGCCTCCTCGCCGCCGTGCGGCGGGACCCAGCCGGCGTCCTGCGCGAGCAGCGCGTCCAGCGCGGCGATGAACAGCTCCTCGGGCAGCTCGGCCATGGCCATGCGGCGGGCGCTGTTGCGGAAGCGGCGGGCGTTGGCCTCGGGACGGAAGAGCGCGATCGAGCCGTCGGGCTGCCGGTAGGCCTTCAGGCCCTCGAAGATCTCCTGGCCGTAGTGCAGGACGTGCGTGGAGGGGTCCAGGGAGATGGGACCGTACGGGACGAGCTGGGCGTCGTGCCAGCCGCGGCCCTCGGTCCACTTGATCGTCACCATGTGGTCGGTGAAGTGGCGGCCGAACCCCGGGTTGGCCAGGATCGCCTCGCGCTCTGCGGCGGCGAGGGGGCTGGCGGAGGGCTTGAGCTCGATCGTGGGCGTCGTCATCAGTGGTTGTCCTTCACCGGTTGTAGTGACGGGCCGCGCTCACGCCTGTACTGCCGGTCGCCAGTGCTAGGACGTCCGAGCATTCCCTCATAATGCGGCCCCGCGTCCGATTATCGCGCGGGGGCCGGCAGCGGAAGGAATCGGGGTGAAGCGGCCCAGGGGTTGATGGTGGCACCCGGCGAGGCACAGGAAAAGCCGCCGGGTGCGGTTCGCGACCCGGCGGCTTGCTGTGTAGCGCGGCGGGTCAGCCGGCTACGCGTACGGCGAGCGCGTCGCCGATCTCGGAGGTGCTGCGGGCGGGCAGGGAGCCCCGCTCGGTGAGGTCGGCGGTGACGGCCGCGTCGATGCGGTCGGCCTCGGCGTCGAAACCGAGGTGACGCAGCAGCAGCGCGACCGACAGGACGGTGGCGGTGGGGTCGGCCTTGCCCTGGCCGGCGATGTCCGGGGCCGAGCCGTGGACCGGCTCGAACATCGACGGGAACTCCCGGCTGGGGTTGATGTTGCCGGAGGCGGCCACGCCGATGCCGCCGGCGACGGCCGCGGCGAGGTCGGTGATGATGTCGCCGAAGAGGTTGTCGGTGACGATGACGTCGTAGCGGCCCGGGTCGGTGACGAGGTAGATCGTCGCCGCGTCGACGTGGTGGTAGTCGGTGGTGACCTCGGGGAACTCCTTGGCCACCTGGTTGAAGATGTTCGTCCACAGATGCCCGGCGAAGGCCAGCACGTTGTTCTTGTGGACCAGCGTGAGCTTCTTGCGCGGGCGGGCCTGGGCGCGGGCGAAGGCGTCGCGGATCACGCGCTCGACACCGTAGGCGGTGTTGACCGACACCTCGGTGGCGACCTCGTGCGGGGTGCCCTGGCGCACGGTGCCGCCGTTGCCCGTGTAGGGGCCCTCGGTGCCCTCGCGGACGACGATGAAGTCGATCTCCGGCTGGCCGGCGAGCGGTGTGCCGACACCGGGGAGCAGCTTCGAGGGCCGCAGGTTGACGTAGTGGTCGAAGGCGAAGCGGAGCTTGAGGAGGAAGCCGCGCTCCAGGACGCCGGAGGGCACCTTCGGGTCGCCGATCGCGCCGAGCAGGATGGCGTCGTGCTGCTTGAGCTGCTCGAGGTCGGCGTCGGTGAGGGTCTCACCGGTGGCGAGGTAACGCCGGGCGCCGAAGTCGTACTCCTTGGTCTCCAGCTTCACATCCTGCGGCAGGACGGCGGAGAGGATCTTGAGCCCTTCGGCCACGACCTCCTGGCCGATGCCGTCACCGGGGATCACTGCGAGATTGATGCTGCGAGACATGCGGGCACCCTACTCCTCGTCCCATGGGATGACACACACTGTCCGCCATACGGACACCCGGACGAGTCGCGGAGCCCCGCCGGGTGACGGTGGGCTCGCACCCGACGCGCACGGCGGGGACGTTCGCGGTGCGGCGCGGCGTGAGGGCCGCGCCGCACCACGCCGGTGCGGCTCCCGGCTCGTGGTCCGGCTCAGTGGCCGGTCGCGCCGCCGTTGTCCCGGCGGTCCAGGGCGCGCTGGAGGGCGGCGGCGGCGTTCTTGCGGTCGGACTCGCTCGTGCGGGACACGCGGCGGACTCGGCGGCGGACGGTCGTCTCGGCCATGGGAATCGACTCCTTCGGCAGACGCGGAGCACGGTGGTGAGGGGTTTCGAGACGCCGGAAGGGGGCGGGGAGCCCGGGCGCAGGGGTTGCCTGCACGGGCCCGGCTCACGACCGCCATTCGCTGGATCGAGCGAGACGTTCGGCTTCTCTCAAGCTAAGGGAGCGGTCCCCGTCTGTCTGCCCGATTACTCGGACTTCCTACTATCTGAGACGGCGGACCGCATCACACCGCGCTGAGCTGCGCCTTCGTGCGCCCGGGGAGGGCGCGGCCGAGGGAGCGCACCTCCCGGCGGCGCCTCACAGCACGTCGCCGTCGCGCCAGTCGAAGAGCAGCTCGGTGTGCGGGCCGGCGGGGGCGGGCCAGACGTAGGTGGAGCCCTCCTCGTCGCGCAGCCGGACCGGGCCGCCCGGGCCGAGGGCGCCGACCGGTCCCGTCCAGGCCTGCCAGCCGCGGGCCTCGTACAGCAGGGCGCCCTCGTCGCTGGCGGAGAGGGCGCCCAGGTCGTAGGCCCGGGTGAGGACGCCCTCCAGCACGTCCATCACCCGGCCGCCGAGCCCGGTGCGGCGCACGTCCCGGCGTACGGCGACCCCCTCGACGTAGCCGACCCGCAGCCAGCGGCCGCCGAGCCGGGCCCGGCGCATGACGACCGCCCCGTGCGCGGCGAGCCCCCGCTCGTCGTAGGCGAGCGCGTGCATGCCGCCGAGGGTGTGGTCCCAGTCCTCGGCGGCGAAGTCGCCGTCGAAGGAGTCGTCCAACAGGGCGCGGACGGAGCGGAGTTCGGCGGGGGCGAGCTGGGCCGTGTGGGCGGTGCGCAGTGTCATACCCGCATTGTCGGGCGTACCGCGTCCGGGTGCCGGACTCGTGGCACATCCCGCCGCCGGCCGACGATACTCTAACCGTTGAAATGCAGTTGACCGGTTAGGCGTGGGCGGCTCATGATGCCGTCATGACCACTCACCGGGTTCACCACCGCACCACCACCGTCCGGGGCCACGAGGTGTACTACCGCGAGGCCGGGCCCGAGGACGCGCCCGTGGTGCTGCTGCTGCACGGCTTCCCCAGCAGCTCGCACATGTTCCGGGACCTGATCCCGTTGCTCGCCCGGCGCTACCGGGTGATCGCGCCGGACCACATCGGGTTCGGGCGCTCGGCGACGCCGGCCGCCGCGGACTTCCCGTACACGTTCGCCGAACTGGCCCGCATCACCGACGAGTTCACCGAACAGCTCGGGCTGGAGCGCTTCGCGCTGTACGTCCAGGACTACGGCGCCCCGATCGGGCTGCGGCTCGCGCTCGCGCACCCGGACCGGGTGAGCGCGATCGTCACGCAGAACGGGAACGCCTACGAGGAGGGGCTCGGCACCGAGGCCTGGGCACCGGTGCGGGCGCTGATCGCGCGGCGCACGCCCGAGACGGAGGCGCCGGTGCGGGAGATCTACTCCCTGGACGGCATCACGTGGCAGTACCTGCACGGCGTACCCCAGGCGCTGAGGGAGCTGGTCAGTCCGGACGCCTACGAGCGGGACGCGGCCGACCTCGCGCGCCCCGGCCAGACGGAGATCCAGCTCGACCTGATCGCCGACTACGGCTCCAACTTCGCCCTCTACCCCGCCTTCCAGGAGTACTTCCGCACCAGCCGGGTGCCCCTGCTCGCGGTCTGGGGCGGCCACGACGAGATCTTCGTCCCGGCGGGCGCCCTCGCCTTCCGGCGGGACCTGCCGGACGCCGAGGTGCACCTGCTGCCCACCGGCCACTTCGCCCTGGAGACGCACGTGGACCAGATCGCGGGCCTGATCGACGACTTCCTCGGCAGGACCCTGGAGACGGCTCGCCCGTGAACCGGCCCTCCGGCCGACGGGCGTCGTCGGCCGGAGGGCTCTCCCGTGACCGGTCCGGCTCTCCGGGGCGACCGCCTTCGGGGCGCCGAGGGCCGGGAGCGGCCGAGGGCCGGGCCACGGCGAAGTGCTTCGCCGCCGACCCGGCCCTCGGCCGAGGGGTGCCGCTCGGGCGTCAGCCCATGTGCGGGTAGGTGTAGTCGGTCGGCGGGACCAGGGTCTCCTTGATGGCGCGGGTCAGCGTCCAGCGCAGGAGGTTCTGGGGGGCGCCGGCCTTGTCGTTGGTGCCGGAGGCACGGCCGCCGCCGAAGGGCTGCTGGCCGACGACGGCGCCGGTCGACTTGTCGTTGATGTAGAAGTTGCCCGCGGCGAAGCGCAGCTTCTCCATCGTGTACGCGGCCGCCGCGCGGTCGTTGGCGATGACCGAGCCGGTCAGGGCGTAGTCGGAGACCGACTCCATCTGCTCCAGCATCCGGTCGTACTCGTCGTCCTCGTAGACGTGCACGGCGAGGATCGGGCCGAAGTACTCGGTCGTGAAGACCTCGTTCTCCGGGTCGGTGCACTCGATGACGGTCGGGCGGACGAAGTAGCCGACCGAGTCGTCGTAGCTGCCGCCGGCCACGATCGTGCAGGTCGGGTCCGCCTTGGCGCGGTCGATCGCGGCCTTGTTCTTGGCGAAGGCGCGGTCGTCGATCACGGCGCCCAGGAAGTTGGACAGGTCCGTGACGTCACCCATGGTGAGGTAGTCGACCTCGGCCGCGAACTCCTCCTTGAAGCCCGAGTTCCAGATCGACGCCGGGATGTAGGCGCGGGAGGTGGCGCTGCACTTCTGGCCCTGGTACTCGAAGGCGCCCCGGGTGAGGGCCGTCTTGAGGATCGCGCGGTCGGCGCTCGGGTGGGCGACCAGGAAGTCCTTGCCGCCGGTCTCGCCGACCAGGCGGGGGTAGGAGCGGTACTTCTCGATGTTGTTGCCGACCGTCTTCCACAGGTACTGGAAGGTCTTGGTCGAGCCGGTGAAGTGGATGCCGGCCAGGTCGCGGTGTTCGAGGGCGACCTTGGAGACCTCGATGCCGTCGCCGGTGACGAGGTTGATGACGCCCTTGGGCAGGCCCGCCTCCTCCAGCAGCTGCATGAGGAGGACGGCCGCGTGAGTCTGCGTCGGGGACGGCTTCCAGACCACCACGTTGCCCATCAGGGCCGGGGCGGTGGGCAGGTTGCCCGCGATCGCCGAGAAGTTGAACGGCGTGATCGCGTAGACGAAGCCCTCCAGCGGGCGGTGGTCCAGGCGGTTCCACACACCCGGGGAGTTCGCCGGCGGCTGCTCGGCGATGATCTGGCGGGCGTAGTGGACGTTGAAGCGCCAGAAGTCGACGAGCTCACAGGGCGTGTCGATCTCGGCCTGCTGGGCGGTCTTGGACTGGCCGAGCATGGTGGAGGCGGCGATGGTCTCGCGCCACGGGCCGGCCAGCAGCTCGGCGGCGCGCAGGATGATCGCGGCGCGGTCGTCGAAGGCCATCGCGCGCCAGGCCGGGGCGGCGGCCAGGGCCGCGTCGATGGCGTCCCGCGCGTCCTGCTGGGTGGCGTTGCGCAGGGTGCCGATGACGGCCTTGTGGTTGTGCGGCTGGACCACCTGGATGGTCTCGCCGCCGCCCATCCGCTTCTCGCCGCCGATGGTCATCGGCAGGTCGATCGGGTTGTCGGCCAGCTCCTTGAGCTTGACCTCCAGCCGGGCGCGCTCGGGCGAGCCGGGGGCGTAGCCGTGCACCGGCTCGTTGACGGGGGTGGGGACCTGGGTCACAGCGTCCATGAGATCCGGACTCCTTGTACGTGAGCGGGTGTTGCGGGCTCAGCCCTTGCTGACCATCGAACGGAGGAAGAAGCGCAGGTTGGCCGGCTTCTCCGCCAGACGGCGCATGAAGTAGCCGTACCAGTCGGTGCCGTAGGCGGTGTAGACGCGCATGCGGTGGCCCTCCGCGGCCAGCCGCAGGTGCTCCTCGCCGCGGATGCCGTACAGCATCTGGAACTCGTACTCGTCCAGCTTGCGCCCGGCCTGGTGCGCGAGCTCCTGAGCGATGGCGATCAGACGCGGGTCGTGGGACCCGATCATCGGGTACCCCTCGCCCTCCATCAGGATCCGCAGGACCCGGACGTACGCCTTGTCGATCTCGTGCTTCTGCTGGTAGGCGACCTCGGCGGGCTCCTTGTAGGCGCCCTTGACCAGGCGGACACGGCTGCCGGACTCCGCCAGGCGCCGGGCGTCGGCCTCGGTGCGGAAGAGGTAGGCCTGGATCACGCAGCCGGTCTGCGGGAAGTCCTTCCGCAGCTCCTCGTGGATGGCGAACATCGAGTCGAGGGTGGTGTGGTCCTCGGCGTCGAGCGTCACCGTCGTACCGATGGCGGCGGCCGCCTCGACGACCGGGCGGACGTTGGCGAGGGCCAGTTCGTGGCCGCCCTCCAGCGCCTGGCCGAACATGGACAGCTTGACCGACATCTCGACGCGCTCGCCGAGCCGCAGCTCCGCAAGGTGGTCGATCAGCGCCAGGTAGGCGTCCCGGGCGGCACCGGCCTGCTCCGGGGTGGTGATGTCCTCGCCGACGACGTCCATCGTCAGCTCCAGACCCTTGGCCGTCAGGTCCTTGACGATCGGCACGATGTCGTCGACGGTCTCGCCGGGGATGAAGCGGTCGACGACCTGCTTGGTCACCGGGGCCGCCGAGATCAGGCGTCGCATCCGGTCGCTGCGCGACGCGGCGAGAATCACGGGACCCAGCACGGGGCACCTCCACAACAAGAACCAAGTAGGCCGATACCCGACCATTCGGGTACGGCACGGAGAACCACCGTGAAACCTAAGGATCTCTCCGATCGTGGGCCATCGACAGCTGTCACGCATCCGTGCCCCAGATCTCAGACAGATGTATGAGGGCGGCCGGAAAGTGCGGGAGAATGCCCGGGTGAAGGCCGATGCTGCTTCCTTTCGCCGCGCGGGCGACTACCAGGAGCTGGTGGACGAGATCTCGGAGCTGCTGGGCGTCCCGGCGACCCTGGAGAACCGCGACTTCGAGCTGATCGCCTTCGGCGCCTACGACAGCGAGGACGAGCTGGACCCCTCCGCGCTGGACCCGGTGCGCACCCGCTCGATCCTGACCCGGCGCTCCACGGCGACGGTGCGAACCTGGTTCGAGGGCTTCGGCATCACCCGCGCCACCGGACCGGTCCGCATCCCGCCGAGCCCCGGGGCCGGTGTCTACCGCGGCCGGATCTGCCTGCCGGCCCGGCACCGGGGGGTCGTCCTCGGCTACGTCTGGCTGCTGGACGGCGACCCGGGGCCCACCGACGCCCAGCTGTCCGCCGCCATGGGGGTGGCCGGCCGGATCGGCGCGCTGCTGGCGGACGAGGCGGAGGCCGGCGCGGAGCTGAGCCGGGAGCTGCGGGCGGTGCTCACCGCGGAGAGCGGCTGGCAGCGGGACATGGCCGTGGCCGACCTGCGCACCGCCCTCGGGCCCCGCGCGGACGGTCCGCACACGCTGGTCTGTGTCGCGCCCTGGCCGTCCGCCGACCCGGACGACGCCCCGGCGGCCCGTACGATCCCGCACGCCACGGCGCTGTGCACGCTTCCGTGGGGCGCGACGGGGCAGAGCCTCGCCGTGCTCGTCCGGCTGCGGACCGCGGAGCTGAGCACCCCCGCGCTGGCGGCGGCCGCACGGCTGCTGAAGGAGGCGGAAGGGGCGAGGGGGGCCGGTGCGGCGCGCGGGGCCGGCGCCCGGGTGGCCGCGGCGGCCGCGGCCGGCGTCACCGGACCGGCCCGGGCGGGGGGCGCCGGATACGCCGCCGGGGTGGGCGAGGGCCGGGTCGGGCTGACCGACCTGGGGACGGTGTGGCAGGAGGCCGCCGCCGCGGCGCGCGCCGCGCTGGCCGAGCCGCGGTTCGCGCCGGTCGCCGAGTGGGCGCGGATCGGGGCGTACCGGCTGCTGACCGCGCTGCCGCCGGAGGCCGCCCACGACCGCGTGCTCGGCCCGCTGCTCTCCCCCGCGCAGCGGGAACTGGCCCGCACGGCCGAGGTCTACCTGGACTGCGCGGGCCAGGCCGGCCGCACAGCGTCCGAGCTGGGCATCCACCGGCAGACGCTGTACTACCGGCTGTCCCGCGTCGAGCAGCTCACCGGCCTCGACCTGGACGACGGCGAGGACCGGCTGCTGCTGCACATGGCCCTGAAACGGACACGGCTCTGACCGCCGCGCGGTCCGCGCGGTGGCGGACCGGGAGCACTGGCGAAACGCCGGACGGGCCGGGTAATCCCGGCCCGTCCGGCGTGTCGCGCGCGGTGCGTCAGACCAGGTTGACCGACCGGGCGGAGGTCGCGCCGATCTCGGAGGCGACCTCGGCCAGCACGCCGGAGGACACCGTGTCGTCGACGGTCAGGACGGCCAGCGCCTCGCCGCCCGCCGCCGCGCGGGCCACCTGCATACCGGCGATGTTGATGCCCGCCTCGCCGAGGATGCGGCCGACGGTGCCGACGACACCGGGGCGGTCCTCGTAGCGCAGCACGGCCATGTGGTCCGCCAGCGCGAGGTCGACGTCGTAGTCGCCGACCGCGACGATCTTCTGGACGTGCTTCGGGCCGGCCAGGGTGCCGGAGACCGACACCTCCTCGCCGTCGGCGAGGGTGCCGCGCACGGTCACCACGTTACGGTGGTCCGCCGACTCGGAGCTGGTGGTCAGCCGCACCTCGACCCCGCGCTCCTGCGCGAACAGCGGCGCGTTGACGTACGACACCGTCTCGTCCACGACGTCCTCGAAGACGCCCTTGAGCGCCGACAGCTCCAGCACCTTCACGTCGTGCTGGGTGATCTCGCCGTAGACCTCGACGTCCAGGCGGACCGCGACCTCACCGGCGAGCGCGGTGAAGATCCGGCCAAGGCGCTCGGCGAGCGGCAGACCCGGCTTGACGTCCTCGGCGATGACACCGCCCTGCACGTTGACCGCGTCCGGCACCAGCTCGCCGGCGAGGGCGAGGCGGACCGACTTCGCGACGGCGATACCGGCCTTCTCCTGCGCCTCGTCCGTCGACGCGCCGAGGTGGGGGGTGCAGACGACCTGGTCCAGCTCGAACAGCGGGGAGTCGGTGCACGGCTCCTTGGCGTAGACGTCGAGGCCGGCGCCGGCGACCCGGCCCTCCTTCAGCGCCGCGTACAGCGCCGCCTCGTCCACGATGCCGCCACGGGCCGCGTTGACGATCCGGACACCCGGCTTGACCTTGCGCAGCGCCTCGTCGCCGATCAGGCCGAGGGTCTCGGGGGTCTTGGGCAGGTGGACGGTGATGAAGTCGGAGACCTCCAGCAGCTCGTCCAGCGACAGCACCTTGACGCCCATCTGCGCGGCCCGCGCGGGCTGCACGTAGGGGTCGTAGGCGACGACCTTCATGCCGAAGGCCGACATGCGCTGCGCGACGAGGGCACCGATGCGGCCCAGGCCCACCACGCCCAGCGTCTTCTCGGCCAGCTCGACGCCCGTGTACTTGCTGCGCTTCCACTCGCCGTTCTTCAGCGCGGCGTTGGCCTGCGGGATGTTGCGGGCGGTGGCGAGGATGAGACCGCAGGCCAGCTCGGCGGCGGTCACGATGTTGGAGGTCGGGGCGTTGACGACCATCACGCCGGCCTTGGTGGCGGCGGAGACGTCGACGTTGTCCAGGCCGACGCCGGCCCGGGCGACGACCTTGAGCTTCTTGGCCGCGGCGATGGCCTCGGCGTCGACCTTGGTGGCCGAACGGATCAGGATCGCGTCCACGTCGGCGATGGCCGGGAGCAGCTCGGAGCGGTCCGCTCCGTTGCAGTGCCGGATCTCGAAGTCCGGACCGAGTGCGTCGACGGTGGCAGGCGACAGCTCTTCAGCGATGAGTACCGTGGCTTTTTGACTGGGGTACGAGCTCACGTGGGTCCTCACATGTGCGATGCGGACGGCCGTCCCGACGGCCGCAGGCGGAGGAGGGGCTAGCCGCGGAAGACGCACGACGCTGTGGGCCTGACGCGTGTTGTTGAGAAGTGTAGTGGCGGGGCGGGTGTCGCATTACGCCGCCGCGTAAGGATCACCCGTCCGTGGCTGGACGGGGTGGACAACAGGGGCCGGAGCAGTGTGCCCCGGCCCCTGTGCCACGAGGCTCACGCCTCCTCGTTCACCCACGACATCAGCTTGCGCAGCTGCTTGCCGGTGGTCTCCAGCAGGTGCTCGGAGTCCTGCTGCTTGTACTCGTTGTACTTCTTCAGACCGCCGTGGTACTCGTCCATCCAGTTCCGGGCGAACGTGCCGTCCTGGATCTCGGCGAGGACCTTCTTCATCTCGGCCTTGGTGGCGTCCGTGACGATCCGCGGACCGGTGACGTAGTCGCCCCACTCGGCGGTCTCGGAGACCGACCAGCGCATCTTCTCCAGGCCGCCCTCGTACATGAGGTCCACGATCAGCTTCAGCTCGTGCAGGCACTCGAAGTAGGCGATCTCCGGCTGGTAGCCGGCCTCGGTCAGGGTCTCGAAGCCCGCCTTGACCAGGGCCGCGGTGCCACCGCACAGCACGGCCTGCTCGCCGAAGAGGTCGGTCTCGGTCTCCTCGGTGAAGGTGGTCTTGATGACGCCGGCGCGGGTGCCGCCGATGCCCTTGGCGTACGACAGGGCCAGCGCGAAGGCGTTGCCGGAGGCGTCCTGCTCGACGGCGGCGATGCACGGCACGCCGCGGCCCTCCTCGTACTGGCGGCGGACCAGGTGGCCCGGGCCCTTCGGGGCGACCATGGCGACGTCGACGCCGGCCGGGGGCTTGATGAAGCCGAAGCGGATGTTGAAGCCGTGGCCGAAGAACAGCGCGTCGCCGTCCTTCAGGTTCGGGGCGATGGACTCCTCGTAGACCTGGGCCTGGATCGGGTCCGGGACCAGGATCATGATGACGTCGGCCTCGGCGGCGGCCTCGGCCGGGGTCACCACGCGCAGGCCCTGCTCCTCGGCCTTGGCCTTGGACTTGGAGCCCTCGTGCAGACCGACACGCACGTCGACACCGGAGTCACGCAGCGACAGCGCGTGGGCGTGGCCCTGGCTGCCGTAGCCGATGACCGCGACCTTGCGGCCCTGGATGATGGACAGGTCGGCGTCAGCGTCGTAGAACAGCTCGGCCACTTTGGGTTCTCTCCTTGGTGTGCAGGTTGTGCGTCCCACCGTATGCCGGTGGGGGGAAGGGAAGTTCGGGGGTCTCGGCATACGGGCGACCGGCGCTTCACCTGCCGCCCGTTTTCAGCCTTACGCAGATCGGTCCAGCGCGCGCAGCGAGCGGTCCGTGATCGATCGCGCGCCACGGCCGATCGCGATCGTGCCGGACTGGACCAGTTCCTTGATGCCGTAGGGCTCCAGCATCTTGAGCATGGCGGACAGCTTGTCGGTGGAGCCGGTGGCCTCGATGGTCACGGCCTCCGGGGAGACGTCCACGGTCTTGGCGCGGAACAGCTGGACGATCTCCACGATCTGGGAGCGGGTCTCGTTGTCGGCGCGGACCTTCACCAGGACGAGTTCGCGCTGGACGGCCTGGCCGGGCTCCAGCTCGACGATCTTGAGCACGTTGACGAGCTTGTTGAGCTGCTTGGTCACCTGCTCCAGCGGCAGGTCCTCGACGTTCACCACGATGGTGATGCGGGAGATGTCGGGGTGCTCGGTGACACCGACCGCGAGCGAGTCGATGTTGAAGCCGCGCCGGGAGAACAGGGCGGCGATACGGGCGAGGATGCCCGGCGTGTTCTCCACCAGGACGGAGAGCGTGTGCTTGGACATGGTGTTCTGCTCTTCCTTGCCTGTTGAAAGTCAGTCGTCTTCGTTGTCGCCGAAGTCGGGGCGGACGTCCCGGGCGGCCATGATCTCGTCGTTGGAGGTGCCGGCGGCGACCATCGGCCAGACCATCGCGTCCTCGTGGACGATGAAGTCGACGACGACCGGGCGGTCGTTGATGGAGTTGGCCTCCTCGATGACCTTGTCCAGGTCCTCCGGGCGCTCGCAGCGCAGGCCCACGCAGCCCATCGCCTCGGACAGCTTCACGAAGTCCGGCACCCGCGTGCCCCTGGCCTCGGGGTTGACGTCGTCCGGGCCGCTGTGGAGCACGGTGTTGGAGTAGCGCTGGTTGTAGAACAGGGTCTGCCACTGGCGGACCATCCCGAGGGCGCCGTTGTTGATGATGGCGACCTTGATCGGGATGTTGTTCAGGGCGCAGGTGGTCAGCTCCTGATTGGTCATCTGGAAGCAGCCGTCGCCGTCGATCGCCCAGACCATTTGGTCCGGCACGCCGGCCTTGGCGCCCATCGCGGCCGGGACCGCGTAGCCCATCGTTCCGGCACCGCCGGAGTTCAGCCAGGTGGCGGGCTTCTCGTACTGGACGAAGTGCGCGGCCCACATCTGGTGCTGGCCGACGCCCGCCGCGAAGATCGTGCCGGTGGGGGCGAGTTGGCCGATGCGCTCGATGACCTGCTGCGGGGAGAGCGAGCCGTCGTCCGGCAGGTCGTAGCCGAGCGGGTAGGTCTCGCGCCACCGGTTCAGGTCGCTCCACCAGGCGCTGTAGTCGCCCTGGTGGCCCTCGCTGTGCTCCTTCTGCACGGCCTGGACCAGGTCGGCGATGACCTCGCGGGCGTCACCGACGATCGGCACGTCCGCGGCCCGGTTCTTGCCGATCTCCGCGGGGTCGATGTCCGCGTGGACGATCTTGGCGTAGGGGGCGAAGCTGTCCAGCTTGCCGGTGACGCGGTCGTCGAAGCGGGCACCGAGGGCCACGATCAGGTCGGCCTTCTGCAGCGCGGTGACCGCGGCGACGCTGCCGTGCATGCCGGGCATGCCCACGTGCAGCGGGTGGCTGTCGGGGAAGGCGCCGAGTGCCATCAGGGTCGTGGTGACCGGCGCGCCGGTCAGCTCGGCGAGGACCTTCAGCTCGGCCGTGGCCCCGGCCTTGAGGACGCCGCCGCCGACGTAGAGGACGGGCCGCCTGGCGGCGGTGATCAGCTTGGCGGCCTCGCGGATCTGCTTGGCGTGCGGCTTGGTCACCGGCCGGTAGCCGGGCAGGTCCATCACGGGCGGCCAGGAGAAGGTGGTCTTCGCCTGCAGCGCGTCCTTGGAGATGTCGACCAGGACCGGGCCGGGGCGGCCGGTGGAGGCGATGTGGAACGCCTGCGCGATCACCCGCGGGATGTCCTCGGCCTTGGTGACCAGGAAGTTGTGCTTGGTGATCGGCATGGTGATGCCGACGATGTCGGCCTCCTGGAAGGCGTCCGTGCCGATCGAGGAGGAGGCGACCTGGCCGGTGATCGCGACCAGCGGCACCGAGTCCATGTGCGCGTCGGCGATCGGCGTGACCAGGTTGGTGGCGCCCGGTCCGGAGGTGGCCATGCAGACGCCGACCCTGCCGGTGGCCTGCGCGTAGCCGGTGGCGGCGTGGCCCGCGCCCTGCTCGTGCCGGACCAGCACGTGGCGCACCCGGGTGGAGTCCATCAGCGGGTCGTAGGCGGGCAGGATCGCACCGCCGGGAATGCCGAATACCGTGTCCGCGCCGACCTCCTCGAGGGAGCGGATGAGGGACTGCGCACCCGTGACGTGCTCGACGGGGGCGGACTGCTGTCCTCCGGAACGGGGCCGCGGCTGCGGATGGTGGGCCCCGGTGGCCTGCTCGGTCATCGGCATTCTCTTCTCGATGCTGAGGGTTTTTGCGAGGTTCGGGCGGGGTGAACGCGTTGCACGAAAGGCACTCGTGCAACAAAAAACCCCTCGTGCCGCAAGGCAAGCGAGGGGAGCGCGCCGGTGAGGTCGCTGGGGATTCCGGATCGTCCTCCGGTGGTTCCCAGCTCAGCCGACGCGCTGTCCAAGTACGAGAATTCGGGTGCGCATGGCACTGACCCTCCCCCCGGCACGCACCACGTGTCAAGTAGGTGGGACGGGAGTCTCAGAATGTGAGCGACGGGCACTGCCGCCTCCGAGGACAGCGGGAACACCCCCTGTGTACACCCCCTGCGGCTCTCGCGCACTGCCCGCGAAGGCGGGCTCGGCCGGGGCGTGCGGCACCGGGTAGTGGCCGGATCCGAGCGCCCGGCGCAGCCGGTACTCCTCCAGCGGACCGGCGAACGCCATACCCTGCCCGTGGGTGCAGCCCATCGCGCGCAGCGTGACCACCTGCTCGGGCAGGTCCACGCCCTCGGCGACCGACTGGAGCCCGAGATCTCCGGCGATCCGCAGCAGACCGCTGGTGATCTTGTGCAGCCGCGCGGACTCGACCACGCCCTCGACCAGGCTGCGGTCGAGCTTGAGGATGTCCACGGGCAGCCGCCGCAGGGCCGTGATGGCCGCGTGGCCGCTGCCCAGGCCGTCGAGCGCGATCCGCACGCCGAGCCGGCTGAGCGTGGTCAGCCGGCGCTCCAGCTCCTCCAGGCAGACCCGGGGGTCGGTGTCGGCCAGCTCGACGACCAGTGCGCCGGGCGGCAGCCCGTGCCGGGTCAGCAGCGCCTCCACCGAGTGCAGCGGCGTCGAGCGGTCCAGCAGCCGCCGGGCGCTCAACTGGACCGCCACCGGGGTGACGAGTCCGGTCGCGGCCCGCTCGGCCGCCCGCTCCACGGCCTCCTGGAGTATCCAGCGGTCCAGTTCGGCCGTCTTGTCGCCGTCCTCGGCCACCCGCAGGAACTCCGCCGGCGTGAACAGCACCCCCTGCGAGGAGCGCCAGCGCGCCTGGGCGGACAGGGCCGTGACCCGGCCGTCGTCGAGGCTCACCACGGGCTGGTGCAGCAGCGTGAACTCGCCGTCGTGCAGTGCGGCGCGCAGGCGCGTGGCGAGCTCCGCCTTGCGTACGACGTCCTGCTGCATCTGCGGCCGGTACAGCTCGACCCGGCCTTTTCCGGCCGACTTCGCGCGGTACATCGCGAGGTCGGCGTTGCGCAGCAGTTCGCCCGCGCCGAGGCCCGGTTCGGCGAAGGCCACGCCGATGGAGGCGTTGACCCGGACGTCGTTGCCGTCGATGGCGTACGGCTGGGAGAGGGTCGTCCTGAGGCGGTCGGCGAGTTCCAGGATGTTCCGCTCCCGGGCGGTCCGGTCCCGGGTGCCGTCCCCGGCGATCAGGGCGGCGAACTCGTCGCCGCCCAGCCTGGAGGCCGTGTCCCCCTGCCGGACCGCGTCCTGGAGTCTGCGGGCGGCCTGGACGAGCAGTTCGTCGCCGGCCTGGTGGCCGATCGTGTCGTTGACGGCCTTGAAGCCGTCGAGGTCGATGAAGAGCACCGCCGTACCGCGCAGGGCGGCGCCCCGGTCGGTGGCGCGGCGGCCGGACAGCGCCTGCTGGACGCGCTTGGTGAACAGCGCGCGGTTGGGCAGGTCGGTGAGGGGGTCGTGTTCGGCGTTGTGCTGCAGCTGCGCCTGGAGGCGCACCCTCTCGGTCACGTCCCGGCTGTTGAAGATCAGCCCGCCGTGGTGGCGGTTGACGGTCGACTCGACGTTGAGCCAGCCGCCGTCGCCGGAGCGGAACCGGCACTCGATGCGCGTGGTGGGCTCTTCGAGCGGGCTGGCGGCGAGGAAGCGGCGCACCTCGTGCACCACGCAGCCGAGGTCCTCGGGGTGGATCAGGCCGGCCAGTTCGGTGCCCACCAGTTCCTCGGCGGGCCGGCCGTAGACACCCGCGGCGGCCGGGGAGACGTACCGGAGGATGCCGTTCGGCGCGGCGATCATGATGACGTCGCTGGAGCCCTGCACCAGGGAGCGGAAGTGGTTCTCCTTCTGCGCCAGTTCCTGGGTGAGGGTGATGTTGTCCAGCAGCATGATGCCCTGCCGGATGACGAGTGCCAGCACCACGGCACCTGCCGTGATCAGCACCACGTGGTCGGGCCGGCGGCCGTTGAGGACGTTGTACAGGATGCCCAGGGTGCACACGGCCGCGGCGAGGTACGGGGTGAGGGCGGCCAGGGAACCGGTGAGCGGCCGGCCGGCCGGGTACCGGCTGCGCTCGCCCCCGGGCACGGGCGCGAGCAGGTGGTGGCCCGTGCTCCGCTGGCCCGGCACGTGCTCGTGGACCACGCGCGTGTGCCCTGCGCCCGCGCGCGCCTCCCGGGCGCCCGGGTGCCGGGGGGCCGCCCAGGGCGCGTAGGCGAGCAGCAGCGAGCCGGCGAACCAGCCCGCGTCCAGCAGCTGCCCCGAGCGGTAACTGCTGTGCAGCAGCGGCGAGGTGAACAGGGCGTCGCACATCACGGTCAGCGCGAGCGCGCCGATCGCGGTGTTCACCGCCGTGCGGTTGCCCGGGGCGCGCCGGAAGTGCAGCGCGAGGACCATGCTGACGAGCGCGATGTCCAGCAGCGGGTACGCCAGCGTCAGCGCGGCGTGGGCCACGCTCGACCCGTCGAACCGGGCCGCCTGGGCGAGCGCCAGGCTCCACGAGAGGGTGAGCAGCGAGCCGCCGATCAGCCAGGCGTCGAGTCCCAGGCAGATCCAGCCCGCCCGGGTCACCGGCCGCTTGGCGAGCACCAGCAGGCCCACGATGGCGGGAGGCGCGAAGCAGAGGAAGAACAGGTCGGCGTAGCTGGGGCTGGGCACGGTCCGGCCCAGGACGACCTCGTACCAGCCCCAGACCGCGTTGCCCATCGCGGCCATGGCCGAGGAGAGCGCGAACAGCAGCCAGGCCGACCGGAACCGCACCCGGCGGGTGCGGGCGTACAGGAAGCAGGAGACGGCGGCGGTGCCCGCCGCCGCGCTGAGCCCGAAGTCGCCCATGACCAGCGCGATGACGTCCGTGCCCCAGTCGAAGGCGGCGCCGACGGCGTAGGCACCGCAGATCAGGGCGAGGACGAGTTGCTCCAGCAGGCGGCCGCCGTCGCCGGCGGCCGGCCTGCGGGGCGGCGGCGCCTCGTGCGGGTGCGGTGCGCGCACCGCTCCGTCGAGGGGGGTCGTGACCGAGGGCGGCGCGCTCACCGGGGCCTCCCCGTGCGCGCCGCTCCCGGGTCCTGCCGGTCCCGGTGCGCTGGGTGTGTGTGCCTGCGACGACCGCTGTGCCTGCGCTGGTGCTGGCTGTGATGGCTCGCGTGGTGGCCGCGCCTGCGCGTGGCCGTGCGCCAGGGTCGCCGTCGGCGGCTCCGCCGCGTCGGATCGTTCGTCCATAGGCCGTGCATCGCCCGTCGCCCCCCTCACAAATCTGAAATGTCCATCCCCGGCGCCGAACGGTCAGCGGCGCAGCCCCTGTCGGGACGATACACCAGTATCGTCACTCAGGGACATAGCGTCTCTACGCTCCGTGACGACCAGCGAGGATGCGGGTACGGACCGCGCCCGAAAGGTTGCGGAGGGTGCGTAAACGGCGGTCAGCGTCCGTTTGCTCCCGCGGTTTCGGGTCCGGTCGTAAGGATCACGTTTCGCAGCGGCTCCTGGTTCACCCACCGGGTCAACTGGTCCACGAGCAGCCGCCGGGCGCGCGGCAGGAAGGCCGACGACGGCCCGCCGACATGCGGGCTGATCAGCACTCCGGGCGCCTGCCACAGGGGATGGCCCGGCGGCAGCGGCTCGGGGTCGGTCACGTCCAGGGCCGCGGTGATCCGGCCCCGCTCCAGCTCGGCGAGGAGCGCCCCGGTGTCCACCACCGGTCCGCGCGCGACGTTCACGAGCAGCGCGCCGTCCTTCATCCGGGCCAGGAACCCGGCGTCGACGAGGCCGCGCGTGGCCTCCGTGAGCGGGGTGCAGAGGATCACGACGTCCGCCTCGGGGAGCAGTGAAAGCACATCGGTGATCGGATGCACAAGACCGCGCGCCGTGGTGCGCCGGGAGCGCGCGACGCGCGCCAACCGCGCGAGTTCGAACGGCGCGAGCCGGTCCTCGATGGCGGCACCGATGGCCCCGTAGCCGACGATCAGGACGCTCTTGTCGGCGAGCGAGGGGTGGAACCCGCCCTCCCAGCGCTCCTGCTGCTGGGCGCGGACGAAGCCGGGGATGCCGCGCAGCGCCGCCAGGGTCAGGGTGAGGGCCAGCTCGGCCGTGCTGGTCTCGTGCACCCCGCGCGCGTTGCACAGCCGCACGCCCGGCGCGATGTCCGACAGCCGTGCGGTCATGTCGTCGACGCCGGCGGTCAGTGTCTGGATGACCCGCACGTTGGTCAGCCGCGTCAGCGGATGTGCCCGCACCGGCCACCGCTTCATGTACGGCACCACGTACACGGCGCACTCCGCCGGGTCGCCGGGGAACGGCTGCTCGCCGTCGTCCCCGCCGTCCCAGAACAGATACCGGGGCCCCTCGGGCAGCCCTTCGATCTCCTCGGGCGGAATGGGAAGCCACACGTCTCCAGTCATGCCAGGAGGCTATGTCAGGCACATGTGTGCCCAGAGGTTAGGTTGGGGGCCGGGCAGAGGGAGGGCTACGAGCAGGTGGAGCGCAGGACGATCGGCGCGGGGGCGCTCGCGGTGGGGGCCGTCGGACTCGGATGCATGCCGATGAGCTGGGCGTACAGCGGATCGCGGCAGCGGGGTGACGAGTCGCTCAGAGCCGTGCACCGGGCGCTCGACCTGGGCTGTGACCTGCTGGACACCGCGGACATGTACGGCCCGTTCACCAACGAGCTGCTGCTCGGCCGGGTACTCAGGGAGCGGCGCCGGGACGCCTTCGTGTCCACGAAGGTCGGACTGCTGGTGGGCGAGCAGCACATCGTGGCCAACGGCCGCCCCGGCTATGTGCGGCGGGCCTGCGACGCCTCGCTGCGCCGGCTCCAGACGGACGTGATCGACCTGTACCAGCTGCACCGCGCCGACCCCGAGGTGCCGGTCGAGGAGACCTGGGGCGCGATGGCGGACCTGGTGCGCGCCGGGAAGGTACGGGCGCTGGGCCTGTGCGCGGTGGGGGTGCGCGGCGGGCGCCGTCCGGGCGGGGCCGGGCTGTACGACGCGACGCTGCGGCAGCTGCAGCGGGTGCAGCAGGTCTTCCCGGTGAGCGCGGTGCAGGCGGAGCTGTCGGTGTGGTCGCCGGAGGCGCTGCGGACGCTGCTGCCGTGGTGCGAGGCGCGCGGTGTGGGCTTCCTGGCGGCGATGCCGCTGGGCAACGGCTTCCTGACCGGCACCCTGACGCCGGGCGAGGGCTTCGAGCGGGACGACGTACGCGCCCGGCACCCCCGGTTCACCGCCGAGATGATGGCGGCCAACCAGCCGATCGTCGCGGGACTGCGCCGCATCGCCGGCCGGCACGGCGCGGAGGTCACGCCGGCCCAGGTCGCGCTGGCCTGGGTGCTGGCCCAGGGCCGGCACGTGGTGGCGCTGCCGGGCACCAAGCGGGAGCGCTGGGCCGCGCAGAACGCGGCCGCCGCCGGGCTGCGGCTGACCCCGGAGGACCTGGCGGAGGTGGCGCGGCTGCCGGCCGCCCAGGGGTCCTGGGACTGAGGTTCCCGCGACGAGTTCCCGGGGACCGGGGACCCGGGCGGCACCGGAGGTGTAAGAGAGAAGGAGGAGCCTGGTGTTCCGCCACCGCGTCGAAGGGACCGTGAACGTGCGACGTCGAGCCCTGCCGGCCGTCCTGGCCGGGACCGCCCTGCTGCTGACGGCCGCCTGCACGTCCGGCGACGGTGACGTCCCGGGCGGGCGGCGGACCGGCACGCCGGCCGGTGCCGGCGCGTCCGCGCGCGCCACCGCCTCCGCGCCGCCGGCCAAGGGGTCGGTGCAGGTGCTGCGCACGGTGGCCGAGGGCCTGAAGACACCGTGGGGGCTGGCCGCCCTTCCCGGCGGCGGCCTGCTGGTCTCCTCCCGGGACGAGGGCACGATCACCCGCGTCGACGACAAGACGGGCCGCAAGACCGAGCTGGGCACCGTCTCCGGCGTCTCCCCGGCCGGCGAGGGCGGTCTGCTGGGCATCGCCCTCTCCCCCGACTTCGCCTCGGACCACATGATCTACGCCTACTTCACCTCGGCCTCGGACAACCGCATCGTCCGCGTGCTGTACGACGAGCGGAAACCGGCCGGTGAGCAACTGGGCGCACCCGACACGGTGTTCAAGGGCATCCCCAAGGGGTTCGTGCACAACGGCGGCCGGATCACGTTCGGTCCGGACGGCATGCTCTACGCGGGCACCGGCGAGAGCGGGCGGGAGGGGCTGGCGCAGGACCGGACGTCGCTGGGCGGCAAGATCCTGCGCATGACGCCGGAGGGCGAACCGGCGCCGGGCAACCCCTTCCCCCGCTCGCCCGTGTACTCCTACGGCCACCGCAACGTCCAGGGACTGGCCTTCGACGACCGGCAGCGGCTGTTCGCCTCGGAGTTCGGCCAGGACACCTGGGACGAGCTGAACGCGGTCGCGCCCGGCGGCAACTACGGCTGGCCCCGGGCCGAGGGCAGGTCCTCCGACGCCGCCTTGCGCAACCCGCTGGCCCAGTGGCGCACCGACGACGCCTCTCCCAGCGGCATCGCCTACGTCGACGGGGTGATCTGGATGGCGGGCCTGAAGGGCAGCCGCCTGTGGCGCGTCCCGCTGAACGGCACGTCCGCCTCGGCCGCCCCGCAGGCGTTCCTCACCGGCGCCTACGGCCGCCTGCGCACGGTGGTCCCGGCGGGCGGCGACAAGGTGTGGCTGGTGACGAGCAACACGGACGGCCGGGGCTCACCCGCGAAGGGGGACGACCGGGTGCTGGAGGCCCGGGTGAGGTGACCCGCGCCCCCGCGCCGCCGGGGGCCGTCACCCCGTCGCGAGTCGTTCCCCCGGGCCCGGCGCCGGGAACAGCTCCAGCCGGTGGGCCAGTGCCGCCGCCTCGCCCCGGCCCGAGACGCCGAGCTTGCTCAGGATGTGGGAGACGTGGACGCTCGCGGTCTTCGGCGAGATGAACAGTTCCTCGGCTATCTGGCGGTTGGTGCGGCCGGCCGCGACCAGGCCGAGCACGTCCCGCTCCCGGCTGGTGAGGCCGAGCGCCGCGACCGGGTCGGTGGGGGCCGGCGTCCGCCGCGGGGCGTGGGGCAGGGACAGGCGGGCGCGCTGCGCGAGCCGGGTGACGGCGTCGGCGAGGGGGCGGGCCCCGAGGTGGGCGGCGGTCGCGGATGCCGGCCGGAGCAGCTCCACCGCGCGGTCGCGTTCCGTGTCGCCGCCCTCCGCCAGCAGCGCCCCGGCCAGGCGGTGGCGGACCCGGGCGAGGTCGTAGGGGCGGTCCAGGCACTCGAAGGCGGTGACCACCGGGGACCAGGTGCCCGACGTGTCCCGGCCTTCCGCCCGGAGCAGTTCGGCGCGGGTCCACTGGCCGTACGCCTGCCACAGGGGGACCCCGGTCGTGAGGTTCCGTACGGCGGCGGAGAGCCGCTCCAGGGCCTCGGCGCGGCCGGGCTGGGCGGCGGGCAGGGTGCGGGCGTCGGCCTCGGCGGTGGCCGCGGCCCGCAGCAGCGGCCAGGCGTAGCGCTGGGTGCCGGGCGGGAACCCGGCGTCCAGGGCCGGGAGGAGTGCCGCGCGGGCGTCGGCGACGCGTCCCTGTGCGGCGGCGATGCCCAGGGCGATGCGGGTCAGGGGCAGCAACTGGTGGGGCGTCGGGTCGTGGGTGCCGTAGGCGGCGCGGGCGGCGGCGAGCTGGCCGGCGGCCTCGGCGAGGTCGCCGCGGGCCAGGGCGAGGTGGGCCAGCCGCTTGGCTCCGGCGCCCCGGGGCTTGGCGCTGTGGCCGACCCGGGTGGCGTGCGCGGCGGCCTCGGCGGCCTCGTCCCACCGGCCGAGCGCGTAGAGCGCGTCCGACAGGTTGCCCCACACCCACGCCTGGGAGTCCAGCAGTCCGTACCGGTGGCAGAAGTCGATGCCCTCGCGCAGCAGGGGGACGGCCTCCCGGTCCCGGCCGACGCTCTGGAGCCTGGACGGCAGGTTCACATAGGCGCGGCCCGCCACGTGATGGATGCCCTCGGCCCGCGTGTCGGCGAGCACCTGACGCATCTGCGCGAGGCCGGCCTCCGGGTCGCCGGACTCGACCGTCAGGCCGCCGAGGGTGAGGCGGGCGTGCAGTTCGGTCTCGCGGGCGCCCACCATCCGCGCGTACTCCACGGCCCGCTCGGCGGCGGCGAACGCCTCGGGTCCCGGTTGGTGCTGCATGGACCAGCTGGCGGCGACCGCCAGCACCTCGGCGTGCACTTCCGACGGCGGCAGGCCCCGGACCAGGTCCTGGGCGGTGGCCAGCTCCTTCCAGCCGTCACCGCGGCCCTGGGCCTGGACCAGCCGGGAGCGCTGCACCCAGAACCAGGCGGCGCGCAGCGGGTCCCCCTGGCCCGCACCCTCCCGGCCGCTCGGGGAAGGGTCGTGCCGCTCCTCCTCCAGGAGGCGCAGGGCCCGTTTGGTGATCTTCAGGGCGCGTTCGCGTTCGCCGCCGAAGCGGCCCGCCACGGCCGCCTCGGCCATCAGGTCGAGGTAGCGCAGCGGGGTGGTGGCCGGGTCGCAGCCGCAGGGGGGATAGACCTCGGTGTAGTCGACCGGGCGCAGGGCGGCGCGCACCTCCTCCGGGGCGCTGTCCCACAGCTCCATCGCCCGTTCCAGCAGCCCGAGTTGTTCGGTGTAGGCGTGCCGGCGGCGGGCGACGACCGAGGCGGCCAGGACGGCGGGCAGGGCCTTCGCGGCGTCGTGCGCGTGGTACCAGTAGCTGGCCAGGCGCATGACGCGGGCGTCGGCGGGGACGAGGGCCGGGTCGGCCTCCAGGGCCTGCGCGTACCGGCGGTTGAGCCGGGAGCGTTCGCCGGGCAGCAGGTCGTCGGCGACGGCCTCGCGGACCAGGGAGTGCCGGAAGCGGTAGCCGTCGCCGGCCTGGGTGACGGTGAGGATGTTGGCGCCGACGGCGGCCCGCAGCGCCTCGATGAGGTCGTCCTCGGTGGCCCGGGCCACGGCCGCGATCAGCGGGTACTCCACCGTGGAGCCGCCCTCGGCGACGATCCGGGCGACCCGCTGGGCGCTCTCGGGCAGCGCCTCGACCCGGACCAGGAGCAGGTCGCGCAGGGAGTCGGTGAGACCGGCGCACCCGCCGGCGCGGGCGGCGACGGCGAGCTCCTCGATGAAGAAGGCGTTGCCGTCGGAGCGTTCGTAGATCTCGTCCACCTGGGCGGGGTCGGGTTCGGCGGCGAGGATGCCGGCGATCTGGCGGCCTGCCTCCTCGCGGGTGAATCGGGACAGTTCGAGGCGGCGGACGGTGCGCAGCCGGTCCAGCTCGGCGAGCAGCGGGCGCAGCGGGTGGCGGCGGTGGATGTCGTCGGAGCGGTAGGTGGCAAGGACGAGGAGGCGGCCGGCGCGCAGGGTGCGGAAGAGGTAGGCGAGGAGGTGGCGGGTGGAGGCGTCCGCCCAGTGCAGGTCCTCCAGGACGAGCAGGACGGTGTGCCCGGCGGCGACCCGCTCCAGCAGCCGCGCGGTGAGCTCGAAGAGACGGGCCATGCCCTGTTCGTCGTGGCGGCCGGCGCCGGCCTCGCCGAGGTCGGGCAGCAGCCGGGCCAGCTCCTCCTCCTGGCCCGCCGCCGCGGCCGCGAACTCCTCGGGCAGGGCGTCCCGCAGGGCGCGCAGCGAGGCGGAGAAGGGTGCGAACGGCAACCCGTCGGCGCCGATCTCCACGCAGCCGCCGACGGCGACGACGGCACCGCGGCCGGCCGCGGCCGCGGCGAACTCCTCGACGAGGCGCGTCTTGCCCACGCCCGCCTCGCCGCCGAGCAGCAGTGCCTGCGGCTCGGCCGCGGCGGCACGGGCGAGCGCGTCGTTCAGCGTGTCCAACTCGTCGGTGCGGCCGACGAACACGGGACTGACGGACCTGGTCTCCACGGGCCCGAGCATCGCACGAGCCCGGGACGGCCGGGCACCTGTTTTCCACAGTCCCGGTGTGATGGTCGTACCGCCGGCCGCCATGGTGGCCGGCCGGGCCGCGGGCCCGGACGGAAGGGCCGTACGGGTCCGCGGGGACGCCGTACGGCCCTGGTCCGGTGGGCGGCCGACCCCCGTCCGGCCGCTCCGCGCCCCCGCGCTCACGTGGTGCGCGGCAGCCGGTGCCGGCGGGGGCGGTCGGTATGCGGCTCGGCGACCGGGGCGCCGTGGTCGGCATGCCCGGCACGGGCGGCACGCGCGGCGCGGGCGGCGCGGCGCAGCCGGACGGCCTCGCGTACCAGACGGTCGTGCTGGGCCGCGCGGCGCAGTTCGGCGGCCCGGATGCGGTGGAGTTCGAGCTCGTACATGGCGGTTCCTCCGGGAGGGACGGTGTCGTGCGTCGCTTTCCGCGACACCCTCACTCTCGTCCCCCAGGGGGGTGCGCCACATCGGGAGGTTTCCGCATCTCCGGCCGGCCGGCGGGCCGTTCGCGCGCGTTAAGGGGCCTTAGGCGTCCGTGAGGTGCTCGCGGATCGCCTAAGGCCCCGGTGAGGCGCGGTCTCTCAGCCGGTCGAGGGCAGGCCGAGCAGCGCGTCGGAGTACTTCAGGACGGCCAGGACCAGGCCGATGACGCCGAGCGAGACGCCGGCCCAGGCGACCGACCTGATCCAGGCGGCCTGCGGGCGGCCGGGGGTGCCGAAGGCGGGCCTGACCAGCACGACCACACCGGTGACCAGTGCGGCCAGCGCGAACAGGCCGGCCCACAGCGCGGTGGTGTGCCAGGCGTCGCCGTAGACCTCCTTGATCTGCCGGGCGACGCTCGCGGTGGAGGACGTCCGCAACTGGCCGATGAGCTGTTCGCGGGCGGACGCGACGGTGCCGATCCAGCCGCCGCTGAGCGAGACCAGGCCGAGCACGACGGAGACGACGGCTCCGGCGCCCTGACCCGCTCCGGCGCCCTGGCCGGCCCCCGCGGACGCGGTCTCCCCGGCGCGCGCCGCGCCCCCGGCCGCACCGTCACCGGCGGCCTCACCGGCGGCAGTTCCCCCGGTGCCCTCGGCGGCGGTCTCCGTGGGGCCCCCGGGGGCCGTCTCCGCGGTGCCCCCGGGGGCCGTCTCCGCGGTGCCCCCGGGGGCCGTCTCCGCGGTGCCCTCGGTGGTGCCGGCTGCCGCCGTCGTCTCGTCGTCCGTGCGCGCCCCGGGGCCGGTCTCGGTGCCGGCCGCGGCGCCTTCCGCTGTCTTGGTTGCCATGCCCGGCACCGTACGGACGCTGTCTGAGAGGGCTCTTAACGCTCGCTGTGCGCGCCACGCTCGCGTGCGGCACGCCACTCCGGCGCGAGCACCGCCCAGATCTCGATGTCGGCGCGCACCCCGCGGTGCGGGGAGAGCTCGCGCAGCACGCCCTCGCGGGTCATGCCGAGCCGCCGGGCCACGTTGATGCTGGGCTGGTTGGCCGAGGACACCCGCCACTCCACCCGGTGCATGCCGCGCTCCTCGAAGGCCCAGTCGAGCAGCACCCGCAGACCGCGGGTGACCAGCCCGCGTCCGGCCGCCGCCGGCTCCAGCCAGCAGCCGGCCTCGCAGACCCCGCTCGGGGTGTCCCAGACCCGGAACAGCAGCCCGCCGACGAGCTTGTCCTCCAGCCAGATGCCGTGCACGCCGCCGGCGTCGGCGGCGCGCTTGTCGGCGTACGACGCCAGCCAGGCGTGGGCGCCGGCCGCGTCGGACACCGCGTCCGCCAGCCCGATGTGCCGGCCGATGAACTCCCGTCCCCGGTCGATGTTGTCGAGGAGCTCCCCGGCGTGCCAGACCTCCAGGGGCCGCAGCTCCGCACCGTCACCGAGCGATATCGCGTACATCGTGCCGCTCTTCCTTCCGCAGTTCGTCCAGCGGGACAGGGCGAGCCTCTCACGCGCGGCGCGGTCCGCGGGCCGTGCGCCGTACCGGTGGGCATACGCGCGAAAGGGCGGCGGCGGTGCGGGACGGCCCGGGCGCCCTCCGCCGGAGCGCACGGCCCGTCAGTCGAACTGGTCCCCGAGCGCCATGACCATCGTCCCCGCGATCAGCAGCCACAGGGCCCTGCGGGTACGGCCCTGGGAACCGAGGACCGCCGCGAGAGCGCAGACGGCCGCGCCGAGGGCGTAGGCGGCGGGGACCCCGGCCGGTGCGGCGCCGGTCAGGCGCAGGAGGGCGGCGGCGAGCCCGGCGAGGCAGAGGAGCACTCCGGTGCCGGCCGCGGTCCAGCGGGCCCGGCGGGCGTCCCCGACGTACTCCTCGGCGTACTCCTCCCCGTCCTCGGCTATCGACGGTTCGGGGCCGGAATCGGTACGTCCACTCATGGCGGGCGAGCGTAGCGCCTCCGTCCGGGAAAACCGGGTGCGGGGCCTCCTCCCCGGCTGCTAGTCATGGATGCTTGTGACCGAGACGAACGAGACACCGCACCCGGCCGACGCCCTCGGCGGCCGCCTCAGCCTCCCGCAGTACCCCCGCAGCAGCCGCTACGACGCCCGCTGGACCATCGAGAACCAGATGGGCCCGCACGCCCTGTGGCTACTGGAGTGGCTGGCACCCGCGCTAAGGCTGGAGGGCCTGTCCCCGGACGCCCGGGTGCTCGACCTCGGCTGCGGGCGCGCCATGACCTCCGTCTTCCTGGCCCGTGAGTACGGCGTCCAGGTCACCGCGGCCGACCTGTGGGTCAAGCCCGACGAGAACGCCGTCCGCCTGGCGGAGGCCGGCGTCGCCGGGCAGGTGCTGCCCGTGCACGCCGAGGCACACGATCTGCCGTTCGGCGAGGGCTCGTTCGATGCCATCGTGTCCGTCGACGCCTACCAGTACTTCGGCACCGACGACCTGTACCTGCCCTCGCTGACCCGGCTGCTGCGGCCGGGCGGGCGGATCGGGGTCGTCGTACCGGCACTGCGGGAGGAGATCGACGGGGCCGAACCGCCGGAGCACCTGAAGCCGTTCTGGGAGCCCGCCTACTGGTGCTTCCACTCCGCCGGCTGGTGGCGGCGCCACTGGACGCGCAGCGGGGCCGTGGAGGTCGAGACGGCCGACTGGCTGACCGACGGCTGGCGCGAGTGGCTGCTGTGGTGCGAGGTCGTGGCCGGGCACAGCACGGACCAGTGGCACGTCGAGATGGCCGGCCGGTGCGCCGAGATGCTGCGCGCCGACCAGGGCCGCACCCTGGGCTTCGCCCGGGTCGTGGGGCGCCGCGTCTGATCCGGCGCCGGGGCGGACACGACGAGGGGGATACGCCGGAGGGGGCACTCCGGGGGGACATGCCGGAGGGGACATGCCGGAGGGGGCATTCCGGAGAGGACATGCCGGAGGGGGATGCACCGGGGCCGGCGCATCCCCCTCGCGGTGGGTACGGGGATCAGCCCTCCTCGACACCCAGCTTCTGGAGGATCAGCTCCTTCACGCGGGCCGCGTCGGCCTGGCCGCGGGTGGCCTTCATGACCGCGCCGACCAGGGCGCCGGCCGCGGCCACCTTGCCGCCGCGGATCTTGTCCGCGATGGCCGGGTTGCCGGCGATGGCCTCCTCGACGGCGGTGGTCAGCGCACCCTCGTCGGAGACGACCTTCAGACCGCGCTTCTCGACGACCTCGTCCGGGGTGCCCTCGCCCGCGAGGACGCCCTCGATGACCTGACGGGCCAGCTTGTCGTTGAGGTCACCCTTCGCGACCAGCTCGGTGACCCGGGCCACCTGCTGCGGGGTGATCGCCAGCTCGTCCAGCGCCTTGCCGGACTCGTTGGCGCTGCGCGCCAGTTCGCCCATCCACCACTTGCGGGCGGCGGCCGCGTCGGCACCGGCGTCGATCGTGGCGACGATCGCGTCCAGCGCACCGGCGTTGAGGATCGCCTGCATGTCGGTGGCGGAGATGCCCCACTCGGCGAGCAGCCGGGTACGGCGGGCCAGCGGCAGCTCCGGCAGGGCCGCGCGGATCTCCTCGACCCACTCACGGGACGGGGCGACCGGGACCAGGTCGGGCTCCGGGAAGTACCGGTAGTCCTCGGCCTCCTCCTTCACGCGGCCCGAGGTGGTGGAGCCGGTGTCCTCGTGGAAGTGGCGGGTCTCCTGGACGATCGTGCCGCCGGACGACAGCACGGCCGCGTGGCGCTGGATCTCGTAGCGGGCGGCGCGCTCCACCGAGCGCAGCGAGTTGACGTTCTTGGTCTCGCTGCGCGTGCCGAACTTCTCGGCGCCCTTGGGCATCAGCGACAGGTTGACGTCGCAGCGCATCTGGCCCATCTCCATGCGGGCCTCGGACACGCCGAGGGCACGGATGACCTCGCGCAGCTCACGGACGTACGCCTTCGCGACCTCGGGGGCGCGCTCGCCGGCGCCGACGATCGGCTTGGTGACGATCTCGATCAGCGGGATGCCGGCGCGGTTGTAGTCCAGCAGGGAGTGGGACGCGCCGTGGATACGGCCGGTGGCGCCGCCGACGTGCGTCGACTTGCCGGTGTCCTCCTCCATGTGGGCGCGCTCGATCTCCACGCGGAAGGTCTCGCCGTCCTCCAGCTGCACGTCGAGGTAGCCGTCGAAGGCGATCGGCTCGTCGTACTGGGAGGTCTGGAAGTTCTTCGGCATGTCCGGATAGAAGTAGTTCTTCCGGGCGAAGCGGCACCACTCGGCGATCTCGCAGTTCAGCGCGAGACCGATCTTGATCGCGGACTCGACGCCGGTCGCGTTGACGACCGGGAGCGCGCCGGGCAGGCCGAGGCAGACCGGGCAGGTCTGGGTGTTCGGGTCGGCGCCGAGCGAGGTCGAGCAGCCGCAGAACATCTTGGTCTTGGTGCCGAGTTCGACATGGACCTCAAGGCCCATGACGGGGTCGTACGACGCCAGCGCGTCCTCGTACGACACCAGGTCGGTCGTGGTGGTCACGGTGAAAACTTCCCTCTCAGCCCAGCAGGACGTCGTCGTCGCCCAGCCGCTTCAGCTCGCGGTAGAGGATGGCGAGGCCGGTGACGATGCCTGCGGCGGTGACGACGGCGTCGACGAGCCGCAGCGTGTCGTTCTCGGCGCGGGCCTTCTTGATCTGCTTCATGGCACCGACCGCGCCGAACGCGGTGGCGGCCATGGACACGTACGTACCGGACCTGGACTTCTTGAAGCCCTTGGCCTTGGACAGTGCGCTCACAGCGACGGAGCCTCCTCCAGCAGCGGGTGACCCCACTTTTCCACGAAGGCGGCCTCGACGGCGGCGCCCACCTTGTACAGCCGGTCGTCCTTCATCACCGGGGCGATGATCTGGAGGCCCACCGGGAGGTTGTCCTCCGGGGCGAGGCCGCAGGGCAGGGACATGGCCGCGTTGCCCGCCAGGTTGGTCGGGATGGTGCACAGGTCCGCGAGGTACATCGCCATGGGGTCGTCGGCGCGCTCGCCGATCGCGAAGGCGGTGGTCGGGGTCGTCGGGGAGACGATCACGTCCACCTGCTCGAACGCCTTGTCGAAGTCCTGCTTGATGAGCGTGCGGACCTTCTGCGCGGAGCCGTAGTACGCGTCGTAGTAGCCGGAGCTCAGGGCGTAGGTGCCGAGCATGATGCGGCGCTTGACCTCGGGGCCGAAACCGGCCTCGCGGGTGAGGGAGGTGACCTCCTCGGCCGAGTGACCGCCGTCGTCACCGGTCCGCAGGCCGTAGCGCAGGCCGTCGAAGCGGGCGAGGTTGGAGGAGCACTCGGACGGGGCGATCAGGTAGTACGCCGACAGGGCGAGGTCGAAGGACGGGCAGTCCAGCTCGACGATCTCGGCGCCCAGCTCCTTCAGCAGCTCGACGGACTCGTCGAAGCGCTGGATGACACCGGCCTGGTAGCCCTCGCCGCGGAACTGCTTGACCACGCCGACGCGCATGCCCGCGACGCTGCCGTTGCGGGCGGCCTCGACGACCGGCGGGACCGGGGCGTCGATGGAGGTGGAGTCCAGCGGGTCGTGGCCGGCGATCACCTCGTGCAGCAGCGCCGCGTCCAGGACCGTCCGGGCGCAGGGACCGCCCTGGTCGAGGGAGGAGGAGAAGGCGACCATGCCGTAGCGGGACACCGCGCCGTACGTCGGCTTGACGCCGACCGTGCCGGTGACGGCGGCCGGCTGGCGGATCGAGCCGCCGGTGTCGGTGCCGATGGCGAGCGGGGCCTGGAAGGCGGCGAGGGCGGCGCTCGAACCGCCGCCGGAGCCGCCGGGGATCTTGGTGAGGTCCCAGGGGTTGCCGGTCGGGCCGTAGGCGCTGTTCTCGGTGGAGGACCCCATGGCGAACTCGTCCATGTTGGTCTTGCCGAGGATGACGACGTCGGCGGCCTTCAGCCGCTTGGTGACCGTCGCGTCGTACGGCGGGATCCAGCCTTCGAGGATCTTGGAGCCGACGGTGGTCGGGATGCCCTCGGTGGTGAAGATGTCCTTGAGCGCGAGCGGGACGCCGGCCAGCGGGCCGAGCTTCTCGCCGCGCTCGCGCTTCTCGTCCACGGCGCGGGCCTGGGCGAGGGCGCCCTCGCGGTCGACGTGCAGGAAGGCGTGCACCTTCTCGTCGACGGCCTCGATGCGCGCCAGGTGCGCTTCGGTGACCTGGACGGCCGTCAGCTCGCCGGAGGCGATCTTCTCGGCGGTCTGCGCCGCCGTGAGCTTGATGATGTTGTTGTCCGTCATGGTGGTCACTCCTCCCCCAGGATCTGCGGCACCTTGAAACGCTGCTGCTCCTGGGCGGGGGCGCCGGAGAGCGCCTGCTGCGGGGTGAGCGAGGGACGGACCTCGTCCGCCCGCATGACGTTCGTCAGCGGGAGCGGGTGCGAGGTCGGCGGTACGTCTTGGTCGGCGACCTCGCTGACGCGGGCTACCGCGCCGATGATGTCGTCGAGCTGGCCGGCGAAGTGGTCGAGTTCTTCGGGCTTCAGCTCCAGACGCGCCAGCCGGGCGAGGTGGGCGACCTCCTCGCGCGTGATGCCAGGCATGCAGCGATCCTCTGGGGTGAGTGTGTGTGGTTTGGGCCCAATCCTATGGGGCGGGCCGCCGTGCGCGTGAAACGGTTTCGCGCGGCCCCGCTCGCACCGGCGCCGCCCGGGCCGGGACGCGCCCCCCGGGACGGGGGCGCCGCACGGGCTCCCGGACCTCCGGGAGGCTCTCCGCGGTGGCCCCGCCGGGGCGGATGCCGGCGGCAGGTGCCTACTCGGCGGCCGGGAGCGCGGCGCGCGGCCGCTGCCACCCGCGGGTCCCGCGGGCCAGCAGCCAGGCCGTGGTCTCGTCCGGCGGCATCGCCGCGGCCACCAGCCAGCCCTGCACCGCGTCACAGCCCAGATCCCGCAGCCGCTCCCAGGTCTCGTCGTCCTCCACGCCCTCGGCGACGACGAGGAGGCCCAGCGAATGGGCCAGGTCGACGGTGCACCGCACGATCTCGGCGTCCTCGTTGTCGACGGCCAGCCGGGCCACGAAGGAGCGGTCGATCTTCAGCTCGCTGACCGGCAGCCGCCGCAGGTGGACCAGGGAGGAGTAGCCGGTGCCGAAGTCGTCCAGGGACATCTTCACGCCGTGGCCGGTGAGTCCGGCGAGGGTGTCGGCGGCCCGCTGCGGGTCCTCCAGCAGCACGTGCTCGGTGATCTCCAGCTGGAGCGCTCCGGCGGGGACGCCGTGGCGGGCCAGCCGGGCGGCGACGGAGCCGGCGAAGCCGGGGGTGTGGACGTCGCGCGGGGAGACGTTGACGGCGACCGGGACCCGCAGGCCCTGCGCGCGCCACCGGGCGACCTGACCGAGGGCGGTCTCCAGCACGTACTCGGTGAGGTGGGGCATCAGCCCCGAGGACTCGGCTATCGCTATGAACTCGTCCGGCGGAACCTTCCCGCGCTCGGGATGCACCCAGCGGACCAGCGCCTCCAGGCCGGCGACCTGTCCGTCGAAGCGGACCTTGGGCTGGTAGTGGAGCTGCACCTCGTGCGCGTCCAGCGCCCGGCGCAGGTCGCCCAGCAGGCCGAGGCGGTCGGGGGTGTTGGAGTCCCGCTTGGACTCGTAGACCTCGACGCCGGTGCGGTCCCGCTTCGCCTGGTACATCGCGACGTCGGCGCGGCGCAGCAGTCCTTCGGCGTCGAGCGCGTGGTCGGGGAAGACGGCGACGCCGGCGCTGGCCTCCAGGACGAGGGTCAGCCCGTCGAGGTCGAGGGGGGAGCTGAGGGCGGCGACGAGGCCGCGGGCGATGCGCGTGGCCGACGTGGTGGAGTCGGCTACGGGCAGTAAGACGGCGAACTCGTCACCGCCGAGCCGGGCGGCCTCCGCCCCGCGCGGCAGGGCGAGGCGCAGCCGGTCGGCGATCTGGAGCAGCAGCCGGTCGCCGGCCAGGTGACCGAGGGTGTCGTTCACCGACCGGAAACGATCGAGGTCGATCAGCATGAGCGCGGCGCGGGCGCCGATGCGGTCGGCGTCGTCGAGGGCGGTCCAGATCCGTTCCAGCAGCCACTGCCGGTTGGGCAGTCCGGTCAGCGGGTCGCGCAGCTGCTCCTCCGCACGGGCCCGGGCCATCCACAACGTGGAGTCCAGGGCGATGAGCGGGATGGCGAAGAGCGGCAGCAGGACCGGCTGGGCGTCGGCGACGACGCACACCAGGGGCGCGATGCCGAGCAGCGCGCCCGCGACCAGGCCCTGTCGGACCAGCGCGGTGCGGGCGATGGTGGGCACCCCGCCGCGCGGCGCGTGCAGGTACCACAGCAGGCCGCGGCTGACGGCGAGGTAGACGCCGGCGACCAGGACCACCTCGGGCACCGTGGCGACGCTCCAGCTGTCGGGCCGCCAGGGCTCCTCCACGCTCGGGACCCGGCCGAACGCGCCCAGCAGCAGGGCACCGGCGCCGATGCCGAGGATGTCCACCGCGCCGTGCAGCACGCCCTGCCGCCAGCGGTGCCGGCGCGCGATGCCGACCAGGACGACCACGGTGAGGCTGACCAGCCCTGCGGGCACCCAGCCGTACAGCAGCAGGACGGCGAGGGTGAGGGCGGCGCCCGAGCCGGTGCCGCCCCACCAGCGGGCGCGGCCCAGCATGACGAGGTGGCCGACGATGACGCCGGTGAGCAGGGCCAGGGCCCAGCCGACCGTGCCGCAGGGGAAGAGGGCGTGGTGCTGGGTGTAGGCGCGGTAGAAGCCGGCGCCCAGGGCGAGTCCGGCCGCGGCGACGACGGCCGCGGGCAGCGCCGGCCAGGGCACCGGGCGCTCGGAGTCGGCGCCGGCCAGGCCGGGCGCGGGCTCGACGGCCGGCGGGAGGGGGGCGCGGGCCTCGACGGCGGTGCCCGGACCGGCCGGGCGCGGCTGCACGCCCGTCCGTCCCTCGGCCCGCCCGGTCCACCGGTTCCCCCGCCACGCGCCCGCGCGGCGGCGCAGGCGCAGCCGTGAGTCCGGGGCGGCGCTCTCGGTCGGTTTCATTCCCGTCCCTCTCACAGCCGGCGGTGCCCACGCCACGCGGCCCGATGACCGACAACCATCAGCAGCTCCGCGCCGAAGAAACCTTCCCCGCGCCTGTGGAGAGCACGGAGCTGCCCCAGCCGCAGCTGGGCACGGCAGGCGCACACCTCAACAGTAGGCCGCGGAAGGCTTCCACGGGCAGCGGTCTCCGACGGTTGCCCGAATGCGCCCGGGCCACCCGTATGCATCTGATATGCGCCGATCGGGTGGCCTTCAACCGCTACTCCCCGGTCGGAAGCGCGACTTCGGCCGCCGCTTCGGGGCCCTGTTCCAGGAGAACGCCGAACCCGTCCTCGTCCAGAACCGGAACTTTCAGCTGCATGGCCTTGTCGTACTTCGACCCGGGGTTGTCACCCACAACGACGAACGCGGTCTTCTTCGAGACCGAACCGGTCACTTTCGCGCCCCGGCTCTGCAGTGCCTCCTTGGCCCCGTCCCGGGTGAAGTTCTCCAGCGTGCCGGTGACGACGACGGTGAGCCCCTCCAGCGGACGCGGCCCCTCGTCCTCGCCGGAGGACTGGTCCTCCAGCGGGACTCCGGCGGCCTTCCACTTGCGGACGATCTCGCGGTGCCAGTCCTCGGCGAACCACTCCTTGAGCGCGGCGGCGATGATCGGGCCGACGCCGTCGGTGGCCGCCAGCTCCTGCTCGGTGGCCTGTTCGATGCGCTCGACGGAGCGGAACTCCCGGGCCAGGGCCTGGGCGGCGACCGGTCCCACGTGCCGGATGGACAGCCCGTTCAGGAACCGGGCCAGCGGACGGGTCTTGGCCGCCTCGATGTTCGCCAGCAGGGCGAGGGTGTTCTTCTTCGGCTCGCCCTTCTGGTTGGCGAAGACCGTGACGACCTTCTCCTCGCCGGTCCTGGGGTCGCGCTTGGGCAGGCCGCTGTCGGGGTCGAGGACGTAGGCCTTGATGGGCAGCAGCTTCTCCACCGTCAGGTCGAACAGGTCGCCCTCGTCGACCAGCGGCGGGTCGGCCGGCTCCAGCGGCTGGGTGAGCGCCGCGGCGGCCACGTCGCCGAAGTGCTCGATGTCCAGGCACTCGCGGCCCGCGAGGTAGGAGACACGCCCCCGCAACTGCGCCGGGCACGTACGGGCGTTGGGGCAGCGGAGGTCGATGTCGCCCTCCTTCATGGGCCGCAGCGCCGTCCCGCACTCGGGGCACTCGCCCGGCATCACGAACTCCCGCTCGCTGCCGTCCCTGAGGTCGGCCACCGGGCCGAGGATCTCCGGGATGACGTCGCCGGCCTTGCGCAGGACCACGGTGTCGCCGATGAGGACGCCCTTGGCCTTGACGACCTCCTGGTTGTGCAGGGTGGCGAACTCCACCTCGCTGCCCGCGACCGTGACCGGCTCGACCTGGGCGTACGGCGTGACGCGGCCGGTGCGGCCGACACCCACCTTGATGTCGACGAGCCTGGTGTTGACCTCCTCCGGCGCGTACTTGTAGGCGATCGCCCAGCGGGGCGCCCGCGCGGTGGAACCGAGCCGCCCCTGGAGCCGGATCTCGTCCAGCTTGACCACGACGCCGTCGATCTCGTGCTCGACGGAGTGGCGGTGCTCGCCGTAGTGGGCGATGAACTCCCGGACGCCGTCCAGGTCGTCCACCACGCGGTTGTGCCGGGAGGTGGGCAGGCCCCAGGTCTTCAGCAGGTCGTAGGCCTGGGAGAGCCGGGCCATGCCGGAGTAGCCCTCCAGGGCGCCGATGCCGTGGACCACCATGTGCAGCGGGCGGGTGGCGGTGACCCGCGGGTCCTTCTGGCGCAGTGAACCGGCGGCCGCGTTGCGGGGGTTGGCGAAGGGCTTGTCGCCGGCCGCGACGAGCCGCTCGTTCAGTTCGAGGAACTTCTCCATCGGGAAGTAGACCTCGCCGCGAATCTCGACCAACTCGGGCACCTCGTCGCCCGCGAGCCGGTCGGGGATCTCCGCGATCGTGCGGACGTTCGGCGTGATGTCCTCGCCGGTGCGGCCGTCCCCGCGGGTGGCCGCGCGCGTGAGGCGGCCGTTCTCGTACGTGAGGTTGACCGCCAGGCCGTCCACCTTCAGTTCGCACAGGAAGTGGTACTCCTGGTCGCCCAGCTCCCTGGCGATGCGGTCGGCCCAGGTGGCCAGCTCGTCGTCGTTGAAGGTGTTGTCCAGCGACAGCATCCGCTGGCGGTGCTCGACCGCGGTGAACTCCGTCTCGTACGATCCCGCGACCTTCTGGGTCGGCGAGTCCGGGGTGCGCAGCTCCGGATACTCCTCCTCCAGGGCCTCCAGGGACTTCAGGAGCCGGTCGAACTCCGCGTCGCTGATGACCGGAGCGTCCTTCACGTAGTACCGGAAGCGGTGCTCCTCGACCTGCTCCGCGAGCTGCGCGTGCTGGTCGCGGGCCTCGGCGGGCACCGCCGTCGTCTCCGCCTGCTTGTCGCCGGCCACCGTGTTGTCCTCCCGTTACTCTGGGTTGTCCGCGAGGGATCTCGCCGCCCGGGCGCAGTGGGCGAGCGCCTGGCGCGCGTAGGCGGGGGAAGCCCCCGCCAGACCGCACGCCGGGGTGACCGTGACCGTCTCCGCGAGCAACCCCGGATTCAGCCCCAGCCTGCGCCACAGCGTCCTGACACCCCTGACGCTACCGGCAGGGTCTGACAATGGGCCGTCCGTGCCCGGGACGACACCGGCGAACAGCCGGGTGCCGCCCTCGACCGCCTCACCGATCGCCTCGTCGTCACGCTCGGTGAGGAGGGAGGCGTCGAAGGAGACGGCGGCGGCACCGGCCCGGCGCAGCAGGGCGAAGGGCACGTCCGGCGCGCAGGAGTGCACCACCACGGGCCCCGGGTCGTGCGCCCCGATCACGTCCCGGAGCGTGGCCTCCACGATCTGGCGGTCCACCGCGCGGTGCGTGCGGTAGCCGCTGGCGGTCCTCACCTGTCCGCGCAGCACGGCGGTCAGGGAGGGTTCGTCGAGCTGGAGCACGAGCCGGGCGCCGGGCACGCGCCGCCGCAGCTCGGCGAGGTGCAGGTGCAGCCCCTCCGCCAGCGAGGCGGCGAGGTCGCGGCACGCGCCGGGGTCGGACAGGGCGGCCTCGCCGTTGCGCAGTTCCAGGGCGGCGGCCAGCGTCCACGGCCCGACGGCCTGCACCTTCAGATCACCGGCGTAGTCCTGGGTGAACTCCTCCAGGGCGTCCAGGTCCTCCCCCAGCCAGGACCGCGCCCGCCGGGTGTCCCGGCCGGGCCGGTCCCCGAGCCGCCAGCCGCTGGGCTCCACGCGCGCGTACAGCTCGACCAGCATCCCGGCGGTGCGTCCGATCATGTCGGCGCCGGGTCCGCGCGCGGGCAGTTCCGCCAGGAAGGGGAAGTCCTCGAAGGACCCGGCGGCGGTCTTGGCGGCTTCCCTCGCGTCCCCGCCGGGCAGGGAACCCACACCGGTGGCCCCGGGGAACCTGAACTGGCTGTTTTCGCTCACCAGGGAAGCGTAAGCCCCGCCCGGGACCGGCCGGCCGGCCGGTGCACCGCCTGCCGTCAGCTGCTGTACAGCGGGGGGAACCCGGTGCCGCGCATGCGTTCCAGATCACCGTCGAGGCGCGTGCGGACGTACTCCGGGAACTCGCGGAACGGGCGGAAGGCGAGCGGCCGGAAGTACGCGGCCGGGCGGGTCTCCCGCGGCCTCTGCCGGATGGCGCTCAGGTGCTCGGCCAGGTCCCACGGCCGGGCGAACCACAGGCCCACGGCCTCGTAGCGCTCCGTGGGCGCGTGCGCCCGGCCGATGACCTGGGCGTGCACGAGGAGGACCGGGGCGTCCAGGCTCGCGGCCGAGGCCGCGATGTCGTCGCAGTCGGTCGTGTCGAGCTGGAACATGCCCATGGGGGCCCCTATCCCGCCGTGCGGCAGGGCGCTGCGGCCGCTCTTCAGTTCCAGCCCCAGCACGGGCTCCCCGGTGGGACGGCTGGCCACGAAGTCCGCGCTCGCCACGCGGCCGGCGTCCGAACGCTTCGCCCGGGGCCGCAGTTCGACGGGGTCGGTCTCGGTCAGGGTGAGGGCGGGCTCCTCGCCGAAGGCCGCCGCCCAGGACTCCGCCACGAACCGGGCCGAGGCCAGGCTCCGCCCCACCGACCTCATCACCCGGTCGCACGTGCCGCACAGGAACCACTGGGTCAGGCGGACCTCGGTCAGGGCGTTGCAGTGGCCGCAGTAGCCCTCGACGCGCTCGCCCGACACCCAGGCGGGAGGGCGGCCGTCGAAGGCGCGCGAGCTGTACGCCTCACGGCACTCCCCGCACAGGAAGTACGAGCGCAGCTCGGCGTCCCGGGCCGGCTCCGAGTGCCGGGCGCACTCGTACGCGGCGTACGGGTCGGGCGCGAGCGACAGGCCCGCCCCCGCGAGCCGGTCGAGTATCTCCCGCACGGTGGTCGGGCCGATGCCGCCGAGCGCCCCGAGCTCACGCTCGTTCAGCCCCAGCAGCGCGTCGATCCCCGGCACTCCCGCGCGGGCCAGCCTCTTGCGGAGCGCAGGTCCGAGTTCGACGCGCTCCTCCCCCCACAGCACGGCCGTTCCTCCCCCGATCCGATCATGCGAGGTCCCCAAGGTAACAGCACGTCAGGCCCGTCCGGCCCGCTGCCGGCGGGCGGGGGGGCCGGACGCGCGCCCGCTGCCGGCGGGCGGGGGGCCGGACGCGCGCCCGCCGGGAGGTCACCGCCCCGGCCGTACCGTCAGGTCGTTGACCTCCGCGTCCTCGGGCAGGTCGAGGGCCATGAGGATCGTCGTGGCGACCGACTCGGGGTCGATCCACTTCGAGGCGTCGTACTCCTTGCCCTCCTGCTGGTGCACCTTGGCCTGCATGGGGCTGGCGGTGCGCCCGGGGTAGACAGAGGTGACGCGGACGCCGGCCGCGTGCTCTTCCTGGCGCAGGGAGTCGGCGAGGGCCTTCAGGCCGTGCTTGGAGGCGGCGTACGCCGACCAGCCGGCGTGCGCGGTGAGGCCGGCGCCGGAGTTGACGAAGATCACATGGCCGCGGGCCGCCCGCAGCTGGGGCAGGAAGTGCCGGGTCAGCTCGGCCGGGGCGATCAGGTTGACGTTGAGCTGGTGGCGCCACGCCTTCGGGGTCAGGTCCCCGACGTCGCCGAGGTCGACGACGCCGGCGATGTGCAGCAGGGAGTCCACGCGGTCCGGGAGCGTCTGGTGGGAGAACGCCCAGGACAGCTTGTCGGGGTCCGCGAGGTCGCCGACCAGGGTCCGCGCGCCGGGGAACTCGGCCGCCAGCTCTTTCGCGCGGCCCGCGTCGCGCGCGTGCAGCACGAGGTCGTCCCCGCGCGCGTGCAGCCGGCGGGCGACGGCCGCGCCGATGCCGGAACCGGCCCCGGTGATCACATGAGTAGCCATGCCCGCCATGCTCGCATCACCGGGCGCCGAGCTGCTCCTCCAGGTGGGCCAGCGCCCCGGCCGGCTCGTCCGCGAAGAAGACCAGCTCGGCCAGCGGGCGGGGCAGGAAGCCCTCGGCCTCCATCCGGCGGAACTGCTCGCGCAGGCCGTCGTAGAAGCCCGCCGTGTTCAGCAGGACGACCGGCTTCTCGGTACGGCCGTGCTTCTTCAGCTCCAGGATCTCGGTGGCCTCGTCCAGCGTGCCCGTGCCGCCCACCATGATCACCACGGCGTCGGCCTTCTCCAGCAGCAGCTTCTTGCGCTCGGCGAGGTCGGCGGCGATGACCATCTCGTCGGCACCGGGGCGGACCTTGTTCGCCAGGAACTCCACCGAGACGCCCAGCAGCCTGCCGCCCGCCTCGTGCACCCCGTCGGCGACCACCTTCATCAGGCCGACGTCGGAGCCGCCCCAGACCAGGGTGTGACCGGCCTTCCCGATCAGTTCGGCGAACTCGCGCGCGGGGCGCGTGTAACGCTCGTCGAGGTCGGCGGCGGACAGGAAGACGCAGATGTTCATGGCCCCTACCGTACGGTCCCCGCGCCGGGCGGGAAGAAGCGCGGTGCCCGCGGTGCTGAACCGGCATGACCCGAGGACACACGATCACGATCGAGAAGAGCGAGCGGCACGTGCGCGTGGTGCACGGCGACCTGGTGCTCGCGGAGACCGACCGCCCCCTGGAGCTGCGCGAGACGGGCTGTCCGGTGCGGTACTACATCCCCGCCGAGGACGTCCGCCTCGATCTGCTGACGCCCTCCGACACGCACACCGTCTGCCCCTTCAAGGGCACGGCGTCCTACTGGTCGCTGCCCGGCGCGCCCGACCTCGTCTGGGCCTACCCGGACCCCGAACCCGGCGTGGCCGAGATCGCGGACCACTACTGCTTCTACGAAGCCGACGTGTCGTGACCGGCGGGCGCCGCGCCGTGCGGCAGTCTGCACGGCCATGGACAAGAAGACGACTTCCCGCGATGGAACCTCCCTCGCCTACCGGGTGACCGGCCGGGGGCCCACGGTGATCCTGGTGTGCGGCGCGATGTCCACCGGCGGCACCGTGGCACCCCTGGCAGAGCGCCTCGCGGAGCGCTGTACGGCCGTCGTCTACGACCGCCGGGGCCGCGGCGAGAGCGGGGACACCGCGCCGTACGCGGTCGAGCGCGAGGTCGAGGACCTGGCCGCGCTGCGGGACGCGGTGGGCGGCGACGCGGCGCTGTTCGGGGTCTCCTCGGGCGGCGCGCTGGTGCTGCGGGCGGCGGCGAGCGGGCTGCCGGTCCCCCGCGCGGCCGTGTACGAGGTGCCGTACGCCGATCACCTCCAAGGCGGCGCCACGCGGGAGGCCACGTACAAGGAGCAGCTGACCAGGGCGCTGGCGGAGGGCCGGCGCGGGGACGCGGTGGAACTGTTCCTGCGCCTGACGGGCCTGGGCGAGGAGATGATCCGGGGCGCCCGCCAGTCGCCCATGTGGGCCGGCATGGAGGCCGTCGCGCCCAGCCTCGCCTACGACGACGCGGTCATGGGCGACGGGCTGCTGCCCCGGGACCGCCTCGCCGGGATCGGCGCGCCGGTGCTGTCGGTCGCGGGCGGCGCGAGCCCGGAGTGGATGCGCGCGGCGTCCCGCGAGATCGCCGAGACGGTGCCACGGGGCAGCCACCGGGTCCTGGAGGGTCAGACCCACATGGTGGAGCCGGACGTCCTCGGGCCGGTGCTGGCGGAGTTCTTCACGGCGTGAGGGCAGTGTTCTTCACGGCCTGAGGGCAGCGGCCTTCACGGCGTGAGGGCAGCGGCCTTCACGGCCTGAGGGTGCCGGGCGGGCTCAGACGGCCGCCGCCCTCGCGCGGGTGGTCGACGCGATCGTCGCCGATCCCACCACACGCGTGCCGTCGTACAGCACGATCGCCTGTCCCGGGGCGACCCCGCGGACCGGCTCGGTGAAGGCGACCCTCAGTTCGCCGCCGACCAGCTCGGCGGTCACCTCGGTCTCCCCGCCGTGGGCGCGCAGCTGGGCGGTGTAGGTGCCGGGGCCGGTGGGCGCGGCGCCGCACCAGCGGGGCTTGATCGCGGTGAGGGCGGTGACGTCCAGGGCGGTGGCCGGGCCGACGGTGACCGTGTTGGTCACCGGGGAGATGTCGAGGACGTAGCGCGGCTTGCCGTCCGGGGCCGGGGTCCCGATCCGCAGGCCCTTGCGCTGGCCGATCGTGAAGCCGTAGGCGCCCTCGTGCGTGCCCAGCCTGGCGCCGGACTCGTCCACGATGTCGCCCTCGGCCTTGCCGAGCCGCTGGGCGAGGAAGCCCTGGGTGTCGCCGTCGGCGATGAAGCAGATGTCGTGCGAGTCGGGCTTCTTGGCCACGGCCAGACCGCGGCGCTCGGCCTCCGCGCGGATCTCTTCCTTGGTGGTGACCGTGTCGCCGAGCGGGAACAGCGCGTGCGCGAGCTGCTTCTCGTCCAGCACGCCGAGCACGTACGACTGGTCCTTCGCCATGTCGGAGGCCCGGTGCAGCTCGCGGGAGCCGTCCGCGTTCACGATCACCTTGGCGTAGTGGCCGGTGCAGACGGCGTCGAATCCGAGGGCCAGCGCCTTGTCCAGCAGCGCGGCGAACTTGATCTTCTCGTTGCAGCGCAGGCACGGGTTCGGGGTGCGGCCGGCCTCGTACTCGGCGATGAAGTCCTCGACCACGTCCTCGCGGAAGCGGTCGGCGAGGTCCCAGACGTAGAACGGGATGCCGATGACGTCGGCCGCGCGGCGGGCGTCACGCGAGTCCTCGATGGTGCAGCAGCCCCGCGCGCCGGTGCGGAAGGACTGCGGGTTCGCGGAGAGCGCGAGGTGGACGCCGGTGACGTCGTGGCCGGCCTCCGCGGCGCGCGCGGCGGCGACGGCGGAGTCGACTCCACCGGACATGGCGGCGAGGACGCGGAGGGGGCGGGTGCGCTGCGGGGTGTCAGTCATAGCCCTTCCAGGGTACGGGGAGGCGGGAACCAGGTCGGCCGCACATCCGTTGACGATCACATGGGGGCGACGGTGGAGACGACGGCGGGCGACGGCGACCGGCGGCTGGGGCGGCGGGCGCTGCTCGTCGGCGGGGCCGCGGCGGCCGTGGGCACGGCGGTGCTGGCCCGGGAGGAGCTGTCCCGGCTGTGGTGGCGGCTGCCGGGGGTGGACAAGCCGCGGGTGGCGGGCGCGGTCGACTTCCGGGGCGCGCGCTGGGTGGCGGCCGCGCCGGCGAACTACCGGCGCGCGGACCGGCCGGCCGACTACCGGCTGGACCGGGTGGTCGTCCACGTCACGCAGGGCGGCTACGCGTCGGCGGTGAAGGCTTTCCAGGACCCGGCGCACGGTGCGGCGGCGCACTACATCGTGCGCCGGGACGGGCGGATCACCCAGCTGATCCGGGAGCTGGACGTCGCCTTCCACGCGGGCAACCGCGCGTACAACGAACGCAGTGTCGGCATCGAGCACGAGGGCTTCGTGGAGGAGCCCGGCTCCTTCACGGACGCGATGTACGCGTCCTCGGCACGGCTGACGGCGGCCATCTGCCGGCGCTACGGCATACCCGCCGACCGGGACCACGTCATCGGGCACGTGGAGGTGCCGGGCACGGACCACACGGACCCCGGCCCGCACTGGGACTGGGACCGGTACCTGCGGCAGGTCCGCCGGGCCCGCCCCTGAGCGGTCAGGTCAGTCCGGCCGCCCGGGCCCGTTCCACCACCGGGCCGATCGCCTCGGCGACCGCCTCCACGTCCGCCTCCGTGGAGGTGTGGCCGAGGGAGAAGCGCAGGGTGCCGCGGGCCAGGTCGGGGTCGGTGCCGGTGGCCAGCAGGACGTGGCTGGGCTGGGCGACGCCCGCGGTGCAGGCGGAGCCGGTGGAGCACTCGATGCCCTGGGCGTCCAGCAGGAGCAGCAGGGAGTCGCCCTCGCAGCCGGGGAAGGTGAAGTGGGCGTTGGCCGGGAGCCGGCCCTCGGGCGCCGGGTCGCCGCCGAGGATCGCGTCCGGTACGGCGGCGCGCACGGCCTCGATCAGCTGGTCGCGCAGGGCGCCGATCTCGCGGGCGAACCACTCGCGCTGCTCGGCGGCGAGCCGGCCGGCGACGGCGAAGGAGGCGACGGCCGGGACGTCCAGCGTGCCGGAGCGGACGTGCCGCTCCTGGCCGCCGCCGTGCAGGACGGGCACGGGGGTGTGCTCACGGCCGAGGATCAGGGCGCCGATGCCGTACGGCCCGCCGATCTTGTGCCCCGACACCGTCATCGCGGCGAGGCCGGAGGCGTCGAAGTCGACCGCGACCTGGCCGAACGCCTGAACCGCGTCGGCGTGCAGCGGGACGCCGAACTCGGCGGCCGCGTCGGCGAGTTCACGGACCGGCATGACCGTGCCGATCTCGTTGTTGGCCCACATCACGGTGGCCAGGGCGACGTCGTCGGGGTTCCGGGCGATGGCCTCGCGCAGCGCCTCGGGGTGGACGCGGCCGTAGGAGTCGACGGGGAGGTACTCGACGGTGGCGCCCTCGTGCTCGCCGAGCCAGTGCACGGCGTCCAGCACGGCGTGGTGCTCGACGGGGCTCGCCAGCACGCGGGTACGGGCCGGGTCGGCGGCGCGGCGGGCCCAGTACAGGCCCTTGACGGCGAGGTTGTCGGCCTCCGTGCCGCCCGAGGTGAAGACGACCTCGCTGGGGCGGGCGCCGAGCGCTTCCGCGAGGCTCTCGCGGGATTCCTCGACCGTGCGGCGGGCCTGGCGGCCGGACGCGTGGAGGGAGGAGGCATTGCCCGTGATGCTCAACTGGGCGGTGAATGCCTCTGCCGCCTCCGGGAGCATGGGGGTCGTCGCGGCGTGGTCGAGGTAAGCCATGGTGAGGCCGATTCTACGGGCCCCGGCAGCCGGCTTCGGCGGTGCGTGGGGCACTGTCGGCCGGAGGTGCCCCGTCGTCCTCGGGGCTCGGGCGTCCTGCCCGCCCGCCCGGCTTCCCGCGTCACAGGCTCCAGGAGACCGTGCCGGTCACTTCCATCACCGTGACCAGGACCACCAGGTCGGCGATGCCCAGCGTCAGGCCCAGCCAGGCGCGGCCCCGGCGGGTCGTGCCGCGCCAGAGGGCGACCGCGGCCAGGACGATCGCGACCGGGCCGAGGAAGACGTTGAGGACGAGCAGGCCGAGGAGGCCGAGGATGAAGGACGCGACGGCCATGCCGTCGGCGTCACGCGTGCGCGGACGGGTGTCGGTGGTGCGGCCGTTGGCCGGTGCGGTGAGTTGCATGGTGCTCAGCTCCTGGGTTCCTTTCCGGTGGCCGGCCGACGGGGACCGCTGGCCGGCCGACCGGGGTCAGGTGGTCCGTCGGCCGGGATCCGGCGGCCGGCCGGCGGGTCGGCGGCCGGCCGGGTCCGGTGGCCGATCGGCCGGTTCCGGTGGTCAGTTGGCCGAGGTGCGCCGGCGTCGGCCGTGGCGCTCGCGGACGGCGAAGACGGCGAGCCAGACGCCGATGACGGCGGCCAGGACGGCGGTGACGCTCAGCGGTGCGTGGGCGACGGTGCCCAGCACGACTCCGAGCAGCATGAGCGCGGCGACGAGGAACAGCATGGGATCGGATCCCCCCTCCTAGATACCTCGTGGTCAGCCGGTGTGAAGTTTGGGTGAACAGTTGTAGTAACAGTTGTTCACTGACTTCGAGTCTAGCGCTCCGGACGGCTTTTCAATTACGGAGAACAGTTGTTAACTGGATGACATGAGTCACACCCTCGGCATCCGGCAGGCCCAGAAGCAGAAGACCCGGCAGGCGTTCCTCGACGCGGCGCTCGCGCTGCTGGAGGACCAGAGCCTGAGCAGCCTGGGCCTGCGCGAGGTCACCCGGGCCGTCGGTGTCGCACCGACCGCCTTCTACCGGCACTTCCGCTCCACCGCCGACCTCGGTGTGGCGCTGGTCGACGAGGCGCTGGGCAGCCTGCACCCGATGGTGCGGACGACGGTGTCCACGACGGGCGACAGCGAGGAACGCATCGCGCGTGCCATCGAGTTGATCGCCCGTCACGTAGACGCGTACCCCGCACATGTCCGTTTTATCGCCCGGGAACGGCATGGCGGGGTCCAGCCGGTGCGCGAGGCCATCCGGGCCCAACTGCACAGGTTCGCCGAGGAGGTCAAGAACGAGCTGGCCAAGGACCGGGAGGCGGCGGGCTGGAGCGACGACGACCTGCTGATGCTCGCGCACCTCTACGTCGACCAGATGCTCATCACCGCCTCCCTCTTCCTGGAGGCCCTGGAGGCCCCGGAGGAGGAGCGGGAGCGGGTGACCCGGCTCGCCGCACGCCAGCTGCGACTGATCAGCATCGGCCGCAGCCACTGGCTGCACTGAGCGGGCCGGCCGGCCGGCCACGACAGACGCGCCGGCACCGGGACGCAAGGCGGCCCCGGCGCGGGGCGAATTCCAGGCGTCGTAGCAACACAGTGATCAACTGGCTGTCGCCAGGAGCTTAGCGAGGCGCTCGGCTGGGGTTTCCCAGCCGAGCGTTTTGCGTGGGCGGCTGTTCAGTTCGGCGGCGACGGCCGCCAGGTCGTCGGGGGTGTGGGCCGCCAGGTCGGTGCCCTTGGGAAAGTACTGCCGCAGCAGACCGTTCGTGTTCTCGTTCGAGCCGCGCTGCCAGGGGCTGGCCGGGTTGCAGAAGAAGACCGGGATGTCGGTGGCGACCGTGAACGCCTTATGGGCGGCCATCTCCGAGCCCTGGTCCCAGGTCAGGGACCGCCAGAAGTGACGCGGGAGCGTCTGGACGGTCGTGGCGAGCGCGTTGCGGGTGGCGATGGCGCTGTGGCCCACGGGCAGGTGCATGAGCATCAGGTAGCGGGTGGAGCGTTCGACCAGTGTCCCGATGGCGGAACGTCCGTCCTTGCCGATGATGAGATCGCCTTCCCAGTGACCGGGCACCGCCCGGTCCTCGGCTTCCGCCGGCCGATCACTGATCATCACCATGTCCTTCACGGCTCGGGACGTGCGCTTGTGGGCCTGGCGGTGCGGGCGCCTGACGGACCTGCCGGTCCGCAGGGAGCGGGTCAGCTCCCTGCGCAGTTCTCCGCGGCCCTGGACGTAAAGGGCCTGGTAGACCGTTTCGTGGACCACATGCATCTCCGGCCGGTCGGGAAAGGCGGTCCGCAGAGCCTGGCAGATCTGCTCGGGGCTCCACCGGCGTCCGAGGTGCTCCTGGATGAAGTCCCGCAGTTCGGGGTTCCGGCCGATCTTGCCGGGCTTGGGCCGGGGAGGGCGCCGCTCGGCCCGGCGATGGGCATGGAAGGGCTGGTAGGCGAAGCCGCCCTTGGGCATGGGCCGCCGGTTGCGGCGTATCTCACGGCTGATCGTCGAGGGGCTGCGGCCCAGCTCGGCGGCGATCTGCCGGACGGACGCCTTCTCACGCAACCGGTCAGCGATGTGGATGCGGTCGTGCTCCTGGAGGTACCGCGATGCGGTGGGCGGCGGTTCCTCCGCTACCGGTGGCCCGGACGTACGCCCGTGGCCGGGGTAGATCGGAGGAACCGCCTTAAGGCCCTTGCCCGGCGAGTGGTGGCCGTTACGCCACTTCTTCCCGGTGCGGAGGTTGATCCCGATGATCCGGGCCGCTTCCCGGGTGCTGTAGCCCTGCTCCATGAGCTGGAAGTATGCGGCCCGCTCCCGGGTCAGCTTGCCGCCCCCCGACGTCCTGTCCTTGCGGATCTCGAAGTCCATCGCACCCCTTGAACTGGGGTGTTGCGACAACCACTAGAACTCAAGCGGGGCCGGGGCCGGTGTGCGTCGCTAGCCGAGCCGGACGCGGGCCAGCTGGCGGGACTGGGCGACCAGGCGGTCCTCGCTGTCCCACACCTCGGCGTCCTCCTCCAGGAAGCCGCCGGCCAGGTTGCGGGTGGTGATCGACACGCGCAGCGGGCCGGGGGCCGGGCGGTGGCGGACGTGGACGGTGAGTTCCACCGTCGGCACCCAGCCCTTCAGACCGATCTCGAAGGCGGTGGGCGGGAGGGCGTCGACGGCGAGGAGCAGCGAGAGCGGGTCGGCGTCGCGGCCGTCGGCGAGACCGAACCAGGCGCGCATCTCGCCCTTGCCGGACGGTGAGCCGAGCGCCCAGCCGAGGGTGGCCGGGTCCAGCTTCAGCATCAGCCGCTCGGTGATGGCGGAGCTGCCCTCGACCGGGGCGGGTCCGTCCTCGGGACCGAAGCACTGGTCCATCGGCGGGATGGGCGGCGGGGTGGCCGTCGTACGGACGTCGTCGGGGAGGGCGGCGAGGTCGCCGTAGGAGGCGAGGACGCGGATGCGCTCCACCTCGTTGCCCTCCGCGTCGTACTGGAAGAGCGAGGCCTGGCCGGTGGACAGGGTGCGGCCGGTGCGCACGGTCTCGGTGCGGACGACCGCGGGGCCGGGCTGCGAGGCGGTCAGGTAGTGCGCGGAGATGGTGAACGGGTCGGGGTGCGGCAGGGTGTCCGCGAGGGCCCGGCCGAGCACGGCCAGCAGGTAGCCGCCGTTCACCGCGCTGATGATGGTCCAGCCGGCGGAGAGGTCGATGTCGTAGACGCCGGGCTCACGCCGGACGACCGCGGTGTCGCGGTCGAACTCGCTGTCGCCGATCACGGCCCGCGACGCGGGCCCGCCCGCTCCGGTGAAGCCGAGAGTGGGGGAAGGTGCGGAAGCTGCTTCTGGCATGGCTGAACGGTACAGCAGAAAACTACTAAGCGGTAGCTTTTTCCCTGTGCGCGACGACCGCGCCGGCTCCCCCGCCGGTCCTACTCCTCCGTCACCGTCGACCGGCGGTTCCACGCTCGCGGCGCTCGCCAGTGGAACCGCATCGCGAGCAGGCGCAGGACGAAGGCCGTGACGACCGCGAGCCCGGTGGTGAACGGGGTCAGGGTGTCGTAGCGGATGCACAGGACGATCATCGTCGCACCGACCATCGCGGGGACCGCGTACAGGTCGCGGTCCCAGCGCAGCAGCGAGGGCACCTCGTTCGCCAGCACGTCCCTGAGCACACCGCCGCCGACGGCGGTCGCGAGGCCCAGCGTCGCCGACGCGGTCAGACCGAGTCCGTAGCTGTACGCCTTCGTCGTACCGCTGACACAGAACAGGCCGAGACCGGCCGCGTCGAAGACGAGCACCGCCGCCTGGATGCGCTCGACGTGCGGGTGCAGGAAGAAGACGACGAGCGTGGCGAGCAGCGGGGTGACGAAGTACCCGAGGTCCGTGAAGGCGGCCGGGGGTACGGCTCCGATGATCAGGTCGCGGAAGAGTCCGCCGCCCAGCGCGGTGACCTCGGCCATGACGGCGATGCCGAAGACGTCGAAGTTCTTCCGGACGGCCAGCAGCGCGCCGGAGATCGCGAACACGAAGATGCCGACCAGGTCGAGCGTGTGCTGGACGGAAGGACTGAAGAGTTGCTGGAGCTGCACCCTGACATTCTCACCCGTCGGCGTCGGCAAACCTTACAAAGCCAGGTTGGCCGGGCATGGCAGAACGGGAGAGCACAGCGCTCTCCCGCTCGCAGCCGTACGCGTTACTTGTCGGCCGGCTCGTCGGCCGACTTCTCCGCCGACTTCTCCGTGGACTCCTCGGCGGGCTTCTCCGCCGTCTTCTCGGGGGCCGGGGTGTCCTCGGAAGCCGCCGTGGGCTCGGTCGCGCCCGGCTCCTCGGCCGCGCCCGGCTCCGCGCTCGGCTCCTTCGCCGCGCTCGGCTCCTTCGCCGCGCTCGGCTCCTTCGCCGGGGCCGGCTTCTCCTCGGTGGGCCGCTCCTTGGGCTGGTCCGCGTCCGGCACCAGCTCCGACGCCTTCTTCGCCGCCGACAGCAGGACCGTGTCCTGCGGGGCCTGGTCGGCGAAGTTCTCCGGGTGGTGGCAGGCCACCCGCTGCCCCGGCCTCAGCTCCACGAGCTGCGGCTCGGTCGTCTGGCAGATCTGCGTCGCCTTCCAGCAGCGGGTGTGGAAGCGGCAGCCGGAGGGCGGGGCGATCGGGGACGGGACGTCGCCCCGGAGCAGGATGCGCTCGCTCTTCTGGCCCCGGCGCTTGGTGTCCGGCACCGGCACCGCGGACATCAGCGCCTTGGTGTACGGGTGCATCGGCGACTCGTACAGCGAGGTGCGGTCGGCGAGTTCCACGATCTTGCCGAGGTACATCACCGCGATGCGGTCCGAGACGTGGCGGACCACCGAGAGGTCGTGGGCGATGATCACGTAGGTGAGGCCCAGTTCCTGCTGGAGGTCGTCCATCAGGTTCACGACCTGCGCCTGGATCGACACGTCCAGCGCGGAGACCGGCTCGTCCGCGACGACCAGCTTCGGTTTCAGGGCGAGCGCGCGGGCGATGCCGATGCGCTGGCGCTGACCGCCGGAGAACTCGTGCGGGTAGCGGTTGTAGTGCTCGGGGCTGAGACCCACCAGCTCCAGGAGCCGCTGGACCTCCTTCTTCACCCCGCCCTCGGGCTCCACGCCCTGGAGCCGGAAGGGCGCCGAGACGATCGAGCCGATGGTGTGGCGGGGGTTCAGGGAACCGTACGGGTCCTGGAAGATCATCTGGATGTCGCGGCGCAGCGGGCGCATCTGCCCGCTGCCCAGCCGCGTGATGTCCCGGCCCTCGAAGGTGATCCGGCCGCCCGTCGGGTCCTGCAGCCGGGTGATGACCCGGCCCATGGTCGACTTGCCGCAGCCCGACTCGCCGACCACGCCCAGGGTCTCGCCCTTGCGCACCTCGAAGTCGATGCCGTCGACGGCCTTCACGGCACCGACCTGGCGCTGGAGGATGCCCTTCTTGATCGGGAAGTGCTTGGTCAGGTTCTCGACCTTGAGCAGCACCTCGCGCTCGTCCGGGGCCGACGCCTGCTCCGGGACCGCGGCCTCGGCGACGGGGTCCGTCTTCTTCGTCTCACTCACAGCTTCGGCGCAATCTCTTCGGTCCAGATCCGCTGGCGGTCCTCGGCCGAGAGGTGGCAGGCGGAGAAGTGCCCGGTGTCCACCTGCTCCAGCTCGGGGCGCACCGTGCGGGTGACATTCCCCTTGGGGATGTCCGCGTACGGGCAGCGCGGGTGGAAGGCGCAGCCCGAGGGGACGTTGATGAGGCTCGGCGGCGAGCCCTTGACCGGGATGAGCCGTTCGGAGGTCTCGCGGTCGATGCGCGGCATCGAGCCGAGCAGGCCCCAGGTGTAGGGGTGCTGCGGCTGCTCGAAGACCTCCGCGGCCGGACCGCGCTCCACGCAGCGGCCGCCGTACATCACGAGGACGTCGTCGGCGATCTCGGCGACCACACCGAGGTCGTGGGTGATCATGATGACCGCCGAGCCGAACTCCTTCTGCAGATCCCGGATGAGGTCGAGGATCTGCGCCTGGACGGTCACGTCCAGGGCGGTGGTCGGCTCGTCCGCGATGAGCAGCTCGGGGTTGTTCACCAGCGCCATGGCGATCATGGCGCGCTGGCGCATACCGCCGGAGAACTCGTGCGGGTAGCCGTCGACGCGCTTGGCCGGCTCGGGGATGCCGACGCGGTCCAGCATCTCGATGGCCCGGGTGCGGGCGACCTTCTTGCTGACCTTGTGGTGCACCCGGTACGCCTCGACGATCTGGTCGCCGACCTTGTAGTAGGGGTGCATCGCGGACAGCGGGTCCTGGAAGATCATCGCCATCTCACGGCCGCGGAGCTTGCGCACCTCGTCCGGGGCGGCGGTCACCAGTTCCTTGCCGTCCAGCCAGATCTCGCCGGACATCCGCACGTTCTTGCCGCGCGTGCCGAGCCGGTGCAGGCCCATGATGGCCAGCGAGGTCACCGACTTGCCGGAGCCGGACTCGCCCACGATGGCGAGGGTCTTGCCCTTCTCCAGCGTGAAGCTGAGCCCGTCGACGGACTTGACCAGGCCGTCGTCGGTCGGGAAGTGCACCTTGAGGTCGCGGACCTCCAGGAAGGCTTCGGGTACCTGGCGGCCGGGGGCGGGCTCGCCCACCGCGGCGCCGGTCTTGGAGAGTTCGGTCACGAGAGCCTCACCCGCGGGTCGGCGGCGGCGTAGACGACGTCCACCAGGAGATTTGCGATCACGACGAAGAAGGCGGCGAGCAGGGTCACGCCGAGGATGGGCGGCAGGTCGTTGTCATTGATGGCCTTCACCGCGTACTCGCCGATGCCGTGCAGCGAGAAGACGTACTCGGTGATCAGGGCGCCGCCGAGCAGCAGGCCGAGGTCCATGCCGAACACGGTGATGATGGGGGTGAGGGCCGCGCGCAGTCCGTGCCGGACCACGACGTTGCGCTCACGCAGGCCCTTGGCGCGGGCCGTGCGGATGAAGTCCTCGTTCATCGTCTCCAGCATGCCCGAGCGGGTGAGCCGCGCGTAGATGGCGGAGTACAGCAGCGCCAGCGAACACCACGCCGGGAAGAGGGTGTTGGCCCACTGCGAGGGGTTCTCGGTGAACGGGACGTAGGTGGTGCCGAAGATCGGCCACTGATAGGTGAAGAGCAGGAGCGCCAGGTTGCCCGTGAAGAACATGGGCAGCGAGACACCGGCGAGCGCGACGCCCATGAAGGTGCGGTCGAAGAACGAACGGGGCTTCAGTGCCGAGACGACACCGATCGCCACGCCGGACAGCAGCCACAGCACGGCGGCACCCGCCGCCAGCGAGACGGTCACCGGCATGCGGCCGGTCAGCTGCGGCCAGACGGCCTCGTGCGTCTTGAAGGAGTAGCCGAAGCAGGGCGCGTTGCAGTGCACCGTGCTGGGACCGACGTTGTAGTCGGCGCCGACCACGATCCCCTTGATGAAGTGCCAGTACTGGACGTAGACGGGCTGGTCCAGTCCGAGGTTGTGCTTGACCGCGGCGATGTCCGCCTTCGACGGGCTCTTGCCGATGTACTGCTGCGCCAGCTGGTCCGCTGTCTGGCCGGCGAGCCGTGGCAGCAGGAAGAAGATGGCAAAGGTGACCGCGGAGACGACCAGCAGCAGGATCACTGCCGCGAACGTCCGGCGGAGGATGTACGAGATCACGGGGACCGGCGCTGGTGCCCGCGGGCCGCGAAGCCCGCGGGCACCAATGCCTTCACCTGCCTTCCGGGGCTGCTACTTCGACGCGACGCCGATGTTGAGGTAGTCGTACTGACCGCTGAAGGCCGCCGTGGAAACCAGGTTGGTGTAGTTCTGCGGGCGGGCCAGCAGGACCTTGAAGTAGGTCAGCGGGACGAGGACGGCGTCGTCCATGGTCTTCTTGTCGATCTGCGTGTAGAGGCTGTTGCGCTCGGTCGCGTCCTGGGTGCCGATCGCCTTGGCCAGCAGAGCGTTGACGTCCTTGTTGTCGTACTGCGCCAGGTTGGTGTTGCCGGACTGGCTGATCGCCTTGCCGTTCAGGATCTGCTGCAGGAAGCCGTAGCCGGAAGGCCAGTCGGCACCCCACTGCATCATGATCAGACCGATGTTCTGCTTCTCGGTGAACTTCGGCACACCGGCGTAGTCGGTGAAGTACTTGCCGGACGGGTACTGCTTGAGGGTGGCGTTGATGCCGACCTTCTTCAGCGAGTTGATGATCGCCGTGGCCGCGTCGACCTCCTGCGGACGGTCCGAGCGCGCCGAGATGTTGGTGCTGATCGACGACTTGCCGCAGGCCTTCAGCTGCTCCTTGGCCTTGGCGGTGTCACCCTTGCTGTCCTTGGTGGCGTAGGCGTCGGACTTCTCGTAACCCGGGATGTCCGGCGGCAGGACGGTGGAGGCGACGTCACCGCGGATCGGGCCGCCCTCGGCGGTCTGCACCGAGACCTTGTCGATCGCGTACTGCACGGCCTTGCGGCACTCGACCTTGTCGAACGGCGCGACCTTGGTGTTGATCGCCATGTAGACGAGGCGGCCACCGTAGGTGTTGTCCGTGTTGGCCTTCTTGGCGGCGTCGGTGAGCACCTTCGCCTGGGTGGAGGCCTGGACACCGGTGCCGGCCAGGTCGATCGCGTCACCCGCGAGGACGTCCTGGTCGATCTTCTCCGGGTTGACCTTCAGGTTGACGACGATCTTCTCCGGCAGCTGCTTGCGCAGCGGGTCGGTCTTCGGGTCCCAGTTCTCGTTGCGCACCAGGACGGCCTGCTTGCCGTCCTCGTAGCTCTGGAACTTGTACGAGCCGGAGGACACGATGTGCTTGACGTAGTCGACGCCCTTGTCCTTGGCCTTCGGGACCGGGGCCGTCTGCGGGGCGGCGACCAGGTAGTCGAACTCCTGGAAGGCCTGCTTCAGGTGGAAGACGACCGTGGTGTCGTCCGGCGTCTCGATGGAGGACAGGCCCTTGCCGCTCTTGTCCTTGTACGGGCCCTTGTACTTGTCGCCGTCGGCCAGGAACTGCTGGAAGTAGTTCGGGCCGAGGGAGAGCACGTCACGCGCGAAGTTGGAGCGCTCGACGGCGTACTTGACGTCCTTCGAGGTGATCGGCGTGCCGTCCTCGTACTTCAGGCCCGGACGCAGCTTGTACGTCCAGGTCTTGCCGCCGTCGCTCGGGACACCCTTGCCCTCGGCGAGGTCCGGGACGAGGGTGTTGCCCTCGTCGCCCGGGCCGGGCTTGAAGGTCATCAGCGGGCGGGCCCACAGCCGGCTGAGGTTGTACATGTACGCGTAGTAGGTGTTGCCCGGGTCGAACGAGTCCGGGACGTCGGCCATCTCGTAGGTGACCGTCCCGCCCTTCTTGTCCGACACGTTGACGACGCCCTTGGTCGCGGCGTTGGCCCCGGCCGACTTGGTGCCGTTCTCGTTCTTGTTCTCATCGGCCTTGCTGCAACCCGAAAGAAACAGGCTGGCGGAGCCGATGGCCGCGATCGCGGCCAGCGCTGACCTTCGCATGATGGGCGCTTTCCCCTCCATTGATTGGAAACTTGTCGGGCTCTCTGCGGCAGGCGTCAGCGGCTGCGCGGGTCGAGAGCATCGCGGAGACCGTCACCGAGCAGGTTGAAGGCCAGGACGGTCACGAAGATGGCGAGTCCGGGGACGATCATGTACGCGGGGTCGACCTGGTAGAAGGTGACCGCCTCGCGGAGCATGCCGCCCCAGGACGCCTGCGGGGGCTGGATGCCGACGCCGAGGAAGCTCAGGGACGCCTCGAAGAGGATGTTGGTCGGGATGAGCAGCGTCGAGTAGACGATGATCGGGCCGACCAGGTTGGGCATCAGCTCCCGGAACAGGATGTACGGCGCCTTGGCGCCCATGCCGCGGGAGGCGTCCACGAACTCGCGCTCGCGCAGGGCGAGGGTCTGGCCCCGCACGATCCGGCCCAGGTACGGCCAGTTGAAGAAGCCGATGACGAAGATGAGCACGCTCAGGTGGAGCGGCAGTCCGTTGAGGCCGAACGCGCCGCCCTGGAGGGTGGCGGAGATGGCGATCGCGAAGAGCAGGAGGGGGAAGGCGAGGAAGGTGTCCATCAGCCGGCTGATGATCGAGTCGACCCGGCCGCCGTAGTAGCCCGCGATGACGCCCATGATCGCGCCGATCACGTTGGACAGGACCGTGGCGCCGAAGGCGACGACCAGCGACACCCAGGAGCCCTCCAGGATGCGGGTGGCGATGTCCCGGCCGAACTTGGGGTCGACACCGAGCGGGTGGTCCGCGCTCATACCGCCCCAACTGCCCTTGGGCAGCGAGGTGTCCGGGTTGATCAGGTCCTGGTTGAAGGCGTTGGGGTCGAGCCCCAGCATGGCCTGGAGGGGGCGCGAGAGGATCGCCAGGAGGATCAGCAGGACGACGATGACGCCGCCGGCGACGGCGACCTTGTCCTTCTTGAACCGGGTCCAGGCGATCTGGCCCAGGGAACGACCCTCGATCTGCCCCTTATCGGCACCCTCCAGCACAGCCTCCGGCTGTGCCTCGGCTGCCGCCCCGGTGGTCTCGATCGGTGCGGTCACGGTGAGCGACCCCTCTCGCCGGTGGTGACCGGCCTGCGCCTGCCGCGGTTTGCGGCTTTGTCGACTTGCCATCGATCACGAGGTCTCGACCTCATGTCTGAGTCGCGAGTCTTCAGCTTGGCCGCGATCACCCGCCAGGTCTGACGGCGAAAGTATGCGCAACCGTGATGCAGTCCAGGGGATTCCGTTATCCGAACAGTGGGTAACGCACCCCGGACGCGGTCCAGTTGGGGCAAGGGGAAGAATTGGCGCGGTTCAGGACGTAGCGCAGATGTCTACGCGCGCAGAAGCGGGTCGTCCGTGTAAATACTGCGCCCGGCCCCGAACGGCCGGGCCGGCGGGCCCGTTGGTCAGTAGCCGCCGTGCGCCGGGGGGTAGCCGTAGCCGTACCCGGCGGCCGGCGGGGCCTGCAGCTGGGGCTGCGGCGCAGGGGCGTGGGCCTCGCGGTCGTAGAAGGGGCGCGCGTGGGTCCGCATCCACATCACCACCGGGTCGTGGTCGTCGGTCATCGCGACCGTCGACACCGGCAGGCCCTCCGGCACCGCGCCGATGGACTGCTGCATCATCGCGCGCACCGAGTCGACCGCGGCCGGCGAGGTCTCGTACACGTCCAGGCCGATGGCGAGGTACGGCGCTCCGAGCGCCGGCTGCACCCAGGCCCGGCGCAGCGAGCGGAGCGCGGGGGTGCGGTGCGCGTTCTGCGCGAGCAGGGCGTAGAACTGCGGGATCTCGATGCCGGGCTCGGACAGGCTGAGCGGGCCGGCGGGCTGCCGGTCCAGTCCGGTGGCGATGCGGCGCAGGTCGAGCCAGGGGACGCCGACCCCGCCGCCCGGGGCGTGCGGGTTGAGCCAGAGCCCGTAGTGGTCCGGGTAGAGGGTGCGGGCCACGTCCAGGCCGTCGACCACTTCGTAGGAGCGGTTCCAGCCGCTGGCCGACAGCTCCTGGGCGGAGGTCACGCACGGGGCGTAGTGGAATCCCTCCACCTCCATGTCCCCGTACTGGGCGTCCGGTGCGCCGGCCTGGCCGTGCCACAGGAGCATCCAGATCTGGCCGGAGGACGGGGTGGCGAGGGCGCGCAGCAGGGCCTCGTAGGCGTCGTAGCGTCCAGGCGTGACCTGGCGCAGCATGTGTTCCACGCCGCCGCCTACGCTGCCGCTGTGGCTCGCGCTCACTCGTCGTGCCCTTCTTCGTCAGTGCCCCGCGTTCGGGGACAGCTTATGCGCCTGGTGGCTCGGGTCCTTCTGTTCGTGCGCGGGTGCGGGGGCGCGGTGGGGTACCGCGCCCCTCGGGGGCGGCCGCGTCCGGGCCGGGTGCCAGGGGCCGTGCCGGTGGCCGGAAGCTAGTGGCCGTGCTGGTAGAAGGGCCGCACGTGCGCCTTCATCCAGTCGGCGACCGGGTCCTGGGCGACGTCCAGCAGCACGAGGTTGACCGGCCACCCGACCGGGACCCTGCCGAGTGCCCGGCCCAGCGCGTCCAGCGGCACGGCCCGCAGATCGCCCTCCCAGCGGGAGAGTTCGACGCCCACGAACAGCACCGGGTCGGCCGTCTCCACGGCGGCCAGGCAGCGGCGGGCGGTGAGGACCACGCCGGTTGCGGCGAACTCGGCGGAGGCGGCGGAGAGGAAGTCGACCGGGTCGTCCTGCCAGTCGGGCTCGAAGAGACGCACCCGGCCGCCGCTGCCCGGCCCGTCGAGCGGGGTGCGGCCCACCCGGCACAGCTCGGCCACGGCCTCCGGCGGCAGCGGGATGCCGGCCACACCGCCCGGGTTCACCGCGATGCCCGCCTGCGGGGGCAGGCCCTGGGCGAACTCCACGGCCGGGGCGACGGTGTACGACATGTGGGGGCCGGCCGCCTGGCGCAGCTGCTCCTCGGAGCTGAACACCGGGACGTACGCCTGGCCGTCGATGTCCATGGCCGGCAGGTCCAGCGAGCCGCTGTCCGGGCCACCGCCGTTGGGCAGCGGTATCCACAGCAGGCTCCGGCCGAGCACCTCCACGATCCGGCCGCCCGCCGTGGGCACGCCGAGGGACGCCGACAGCACCTCCTCCAGTTCGTTGCCGGGCCAACCGCCGTGCGGGTGGGGGTGCGCCTGTGCCGGGAAGTCCGCGGGAAAGTCCGCCGGGAAGTCCATCTGCCTACCGCCTGCTGGGAACCACTGCTGTGAGCATGAAGGCTAGCGGGTGGCGGTGACAGTGGCCGGTGCCCGCCCGCCCGGAACGGTTCACGCGGAGAAGTCCACGCGGTGCAGGGTGTCCGCCGCGGCCCGGTCCAGCAGCACCGCCGAACCGCAGCCCGCGGGCAGCTCGCCCCGCTCCACCGCGCCGAGCAGCCGGGCGGTCGCGCGGCGGTGGCGGCGGAACGCGTACCGGGAGACGCCCCGGCCGCGCTCGCGCTGGCCCTCCCGGGCCGCTTGCGGGGTGACGTCGAGGAGGAGCAGGCGCAGGGTGCCGCCGCGGCGGCGGGCCTCGCGGGCGAGCCAGGTGCGCACCCACGCCTGGGTGCCGCAGTCGTGCACCACGACACCGCCGTCGGCGCGCAGCGCGCGGCGCAGGCCGGCGTAGTGGGCGAGGCGGACCAGGGGGCGGTAGAGCGCGTACGGCAGGAAGCGGGGCAGGCGGGCCGCGAAACGGTCGCGGGTGTCCTGGGAGTCGACACGGCGGCCGGGGACCGCGCGGCGCATCAGGGTGGACTTGCCGCTGCCCGGCAGGCCGGTGACCACCACCACGTCCCGGGGGTCGAAGACCAGGGCGCGCGGGCTGCGGCCGGCCCGGTCGCGCAGGTCGCGGACGACCGGGGCGGTGCGCGCGGAGCGCCGGGCGCGGGCCGGGGCACGGGTCTGCTCCGGCACCGGGAGGCCGGCGCCGGCGGTGGTGGCGGTGACGTACGCCCTGGTCCTGTTCACCGTGATCGTCCTCCCCGATGGGCTCGGTCGTCCCTTGCCCGCTTCATGTAAAGGGAAGGTAATGGCGGAGATCGGCGGTTCCGTGTGCGTACGGCCACAGGTCGGTTACAGAGGCGGGCCCTGACGGGCCGGGGCGCGGCGTGCAATGATGAGCCCGCCAACTGCATACCGGCCGTTTGAATCCGCGCGGGAGAGTCCCCGGCAGCTTCGCTGGGGCGCCGAAGGAGCAAGTCCCTCCCTTGAATCTCTCAGGCCCCGTTACCGCGCGGGCGAGGCACATCTGAAAAGCGGGCCGCCGCGACGGCGGCCCCACCCAAGGTGCAAGCCGAGATCGTCCCTGTGGCGGTTCCGGCGAACCTCTCAGGTTCCGATGACAGATGGGGAGGAACGTTCCTCGCCCCGTCCCATCTGCCTTGGGAGACGACCGACCGATGAGCAGTACCGAACTCCGTCACACCGCGCTCGATGCCGTGCATCGCTCGCTGGGCGCGACGATGACCGACTTCGCCGGCTGGGACATGCCCCTGCGCTACGGCTCGGAGCGCGACGAGCACGTCGCCGTGCGCACGAAGGCCGGTCTCTTCGACCTCTCCCACATGGGCGAGATCACCGTCACCGGCCCCGGGGCCGCCGCCCTGCTGAACTTCGCCCTGGTCGGCAACATCGCCTCCGTCGGCGTCGGCCGCGCCCGCTACACCATGATCTGCCAGGCCGACGGCGGCATCCTGGACGACCTGATCGTCTACCGGCTGGCCGAGACCGAGTACATGGTCGTGGCCAACGCCTCCAACGCCCAGGTGGTGCTGGACGCGCTCACCGAGCGCGCGGCCGGGTTCGACGCCGAGGTCCGCGACGACCGGGACGCGTACGCGCTGATCGCGGTGCAGGGCCCGGAGTCCCCCGGCATCCTGAAGTCGCTCACCGACGCCGACCTGGACGGCCTGAAGTACTACGCGGGCCTGCCCGGCACGGTCGCCGGCGTCCCGGCGCTGATCGCCCGCACGGGCTACACCGGCGAGGACGGCTTCGAGCTGTTCGTGAAGCCGGAGCACGCGGTGGAGCTGTGGCAGGCGCTGACCAAGGCGGGCGAGGGCGCCGGCCTGGTCCCGTGCGGTCTGTCCTGCCGGGACACGCTGCGCCTGGAGGCGGGCATGCCGCTGTACGGGCACGAGCTGACCACCTCCCTCACCCCCTTCGACGCCGGGCTCGGCCGGGTGGTCAAGTTCGAGAAGGAGGGCGACTTCGTCGGGCGCGAGGCGCTCGCGCGGGCCGCCGAGCGGGCCGCGGCCGAGCCCCCGCGGGTGCTGGTCGGCCTGGTCGCCGAGGGCCGCCGGGTGCCGCGCGCCGGGTACGCCGTCGTCGCCGGCGGCGAGGTGATCGGCGAGGTCACCTCCGGCGCCCCCTCCCCCACCCTGGGCAAGCCGATCGCCATGGCCTACGTCGACGCCGGCCACGCCGCGCCGGGCACCGAGGGTGTCGGCGTGGACATCCGGGGCAGCCACGAGCCCTTCCGGGTCGTGGCGCTGCCCTTCTACAAGCGCCAGAAGTAGAGACTGGGCGCGGCACGTCCCCGGGGCACGACCACGCGTCCCCCCGACGTGACCCTGCGCACATTTCCCCTGCTCACGAGCAGTTTCCGCAGTCCCCCCTTCACCAGCACTCCCGCGCGTACAGGAGAATTCAGGCCATGAGCAACCCCCAGCAGCTGCGTTACAGCAAGGAGCACGAGTGGCTGTCGGCCGCCGAGGACGGCGTCTCGACGGTCGGCATCACCGAGTTCGCGGCCAACGCGCTCGGCGACGTCGTCTACGCCCAGCTCCCCGAGGTCGGCTCCACCGTGACCGCGGGCGAGACCTGCGGCGAGCTGGAGTCGACCAAGTCGGTCTCCGACCTGTACTCGCCGGTCACCGGTGAGGTCACCGAGATCAACGAGGACGTCGTCGACGACCCCTCGCTTGTGAACTCGGCCCCCTTCGCGGGCGGCTGGCTGTTCAAGGTGCGCGTCACGGAGGAGCCGGCCGACCTGCTCTCCGCCGACGAGTACACCGCCCAGAACGCCGGCTGAGGAGTCGTAGCCGTATGACCGTCCTGAACACGCCCCTGCACGAGCTGGACCCGGAGGTCGCCGCCGCGGTCGACGCCGAGCTGCACCGTCAGCAGTCCACGCTCGAGATGATCGCGTCCGAGAACTTCGCGCCGCTCGCGGTGATGGAGGCCCAGGGCTCGGTCCTCACCAACAAGTACGCCGAGGGCTACCCGGGCCGCCGCTACTACGGCGGCTGCGAGCACGTCGACGTCGCCGAGCAGATCGCCATCGACCGGATCAAGGAGCTGTTCGGCGCCGAGTACGCCAACGTGCAGCCCCACTCCGGTGCCTCCGCCAACCAGGCGGCCCTGTTCGCGCTGGCCCAGCCCGGGGACACCATCCTCGGCCTGGACCTGGCGCACGGCGGCCACCTGACCCACGGCATGCGCCTGAACTTCTCCGGCAAGCAGTTCGACGTGGTCGCCTACCACGTGGACGAGGCGACCGGCCTGGTCGACATGGCCGAGGTCGAGCGGCTCGCCAAGGAGCACCGCCCGAAGGTGATCATCGCGGGCTGGTCGGCGTACCCGCGCCGGCTGGACTTCGCGGAGTTCCGCCGGATCGCCGACGAGGTCGAGGCGTACCTGTGGGTCGACATGGCGCACTTCGCGGGCCTGGTCGCCGCCGGTCTCCACCCGAACCCGGTCGAGCACGCGCACGTGGTCACCTCCACCACCCACAAGACCCTCGGCGGTCCGCGCGGCGGCATCATCCTCGCGAAGAAGGAGTTCGCGAAGAAGCTGAACTCCTCCGTCTTCCCGGGCTTCCAGGGCGGTCCCCTGGAGCACGTGATCGCGGCCAAGGCGGTCTCCTTCAAGGTCGCGGCGGGCGAGGACTTCAAGGAGCGCCAGCGCCGTACGGTGGAGGGTGCCCGCATCCTCGCCGAGCGGCTGACCGCGGCGGACGCCCGCGAGGCCGGGATCAACGTGCTCACCGGCGGCACGGACGTGCACCTGGTCCTGGTCGACCTGCGCGAGTCGGAGCTGGACGGCCAGCAGGCCGAGGACCGGCTCCACGAGGTCGGCATCACGGTCAACCGCAACGCCGTCCCGAACGACCCGCGTCCGCCGATGGTCACCTCGGGCCTGCGGATCGGTACGCCGGCCCTGGCCACCCGCGGTTTCACGGCCGAGGACTTCGCCGAGGTCGCGGACGTGATCGCCGAGGCGCTGAAGGCACCGGCCCCGTTCGGGGCGGCCGAGGCGGAGGCGCTCAAGGCGCGCGTGAAGGCGCTCGCCGACAAGCACCCGCTGTACCCGGGTCTGAACAAGTAAGTCACCTTTCGCGGGGCACCGCGCACACTGGGAGTACCGGCGTGCGCGGTGCCCGCGCCCCTGTACCAGCCCTTTGCACCACCTTTTGCACCACCCCCGTATTGAGGAGTCATCCGTGGCCATCTCGGTCTTCGACCTGTTCTCGATCGGCATCGGCCCGTCCAGCTCCCACACGGTCGGCCCGATGCGCGCGGCGCGCATGTTCGCCCGCCGGCTGCGCAACGAGGAGCTGCTCGGCTCCGTCGCGTCCCTGCGCTGCGAGCTGTACGGCTCGCTCGGCGCCACCGGCCACGGCCACGGCACGCCGAAGGCGGTACTGCTCGGCCTGGAGGGGGCCTCGCCGCGCACGGTGGACGTGGAGCACGCCGACGAGCGGGTGGACACCATCAAGGCGACGGGCCGGCTGAACGTGCTCGGCGAGCACGAGATCGCCTTCTCCTTCGACGACGACCTGGTCCTGCACCGCCGCAAGGCCCTGCCCTACCACGCCAACGGCATGACGATCCTGGCGTACGACGCCGAGGGCGCCGAGCTGCTGTCCAAGACGTACTACTCGGTCGGCGGCGGCTTCGTGGTGGACGAGGACGCGGTGGGCGCGGACCGCATCAAGCTGGACGACACGGTCCTGAAGTACCCCTTCCGTACGGGCGACGAGCTGCTGCGCCTGGCGCGGGAGACGGGTCTGTCGATCTCGTCGCTGATGCTGGAGAACGAGCGGGCCTGGCGCACCGAGGCGGAGATCCGCGCGGGCCTGCTGGAGATCTGGCGGGTGATGCAGGCGTGCGTGGCCCGCGGCATGTCCCGCGAGGGCATCCTGCCGGGCGGTCTGAAGGTGCGCCGGCGGGCCGCGAACACGGCGCGCAAGCTGCGCTCGGAAGGCGACCCGCAGGCCCTCGCCATGGAGTGGATCACGCTCTACGCGATGGCCGTCAACGAGGAGAACGCGGCCGGTGGCCGGGTCGTCACCGCCCCGACGAACGGCGCGGCCGGCATCATCCCGGCGGTCCTGCACTACTACGTGAACTTCGTGCCCGGCGCCGACGAGGAGGGCGTGGTCCGCTTCCTGCTCGCCGCCGGTGCGATCGGCATGCTGTTCAAGGAGAACGCCTCCATCTCCGGCGCCGAGGTCGGCTGCCAGGGCGAGGTCGGCTCCGCCTGCTCCATGGCGGCGGGCGCCCTCGCCGAGGTGCTCGGCGGCTCCCCCGAGCAGGTGGAGAACGCGGCCGAGATCGGCATGGAGCACAATCTCGGCCTGACCTGCGACCCGGTCGGCGGCCTGGTCCAGATCCCGTGCATCGAGCGCAACGGCATGGCCGCGGTGAAGGCGGTCACGGCCGCGAAGATGGCGATGCGCGGCGACGGCTCGCACAAGGTGTCCCTGGACAAGGTCATCAAGACCATGAAGGACACCGGCGCCGACATGAGCGTGAAGTACAAGGAGACGGCGCGGGGCGGGCTCGCGGTGAACATCATCGAGTGCTAAGGGGTGTCGCACCCCTCAGGGGTGTCTCACCCCCCGGCCCGGCCGGGTCCGTGGGAGAGGGAGGCGGGTCCCCGGGGATCCGCCTCCCTCTGCGCGCCGTGCGGGGGGGTCAGCCGGTCGTCAGGGTGGCGTCGTCGACGACGAAGCTGGTCTGGAGGCTGGAGTCCTCGGTGGCCGTGAAGCTCAGCGTGATCTGCTGGCCGAGGTACTGGCTGAGGTCCAGGGTGCGTTCGGTGTACCCGGCGGCCGCGTTGGCGTTGGAGTACGTCTGCTTGGCGGTGCCGTTGACCTTGACCTGGAAGGTGTCGTAGGCCGTCGTGCCCGACTCGGCGGTGTCGATGTGCAGCCAGTAGCGCAGGGTCGCCTTGGTGCAGCCGGACGGGACGGTCACCGTCTGTCCGAGGGTGTCGGTGGCCGCGTAGCCGTAGCCCGCCAGCCAGGCGTACCGCGAACCGGAGTGCGCGGACTGGCCGCTGAAGGAGCCGATCGCTCCGGTGCTGCCCGTCCACGGCGACGTACCGCTCTCGAAGCCGCCGTTGGAGATCACTTGTGTCGCCGTGCAGCCGCCGGCGCCCTTGACGGTCAGCGTGTACTGCGCGGTGTGGGTGGTGGTACCGGTGCCGGTGATCGTGAGGGTGTACGTCCCGGGCGCCACGGAGGAGCCGACGGAGATCGTGGCCGTGGAGGAGGCGCCGGAGGTCACCGAGGCCGGGCTGAAGGCGACCGTGACACCCGACGGGGCGCCCGAGGCGGAGAGGTTCACCGTCTGCGCCGAGCCGCTGGTGGTGGCCGTGGAGACCGTGGTGGTCAGCGAGGTTCCGGGGTCGGTGCTGCCCGTGGCCGGGCTCGCGGAGACCGAGAAGTCGTTGGCCGGGGTGGTGTCCGAGACGGCCTGCTTCCACAGCGTGTAGGCGACGCCGTCGGCGCTGCGGTTGAGCCCGGTGGCGTTGATGTTGCCGGTGGTGTCGCACGCCGAGTGGTAGCAGCCGTCGTACGCGGCGCCCGCCGTGCCGCCCCACTTGGCCGCCTGTGCCGAGGTCTTGCGGGCGCTCGCCCCCATGGCGTAGCCGGAGGTCGGGATGCCGTAGTTCTCGAAGGAGTAGTCGTCGGAGCGGCCCGCGCCCTCGGTGTTCTCCTCGGGCTGGAGGTTCAGCGAGTCCCAGTACGCCTTCATCGGCGCGGCGGCGGTGGAGGTGATGTGGTTGATGAAGTAGCCGCCGTTGGGCGAGGCGACCATGTCGAAGTTGTAGTACGCCTTGATCGCCGAGCGCTGGGCGGAGGTGAGGGAGCGGACGTAGAAGTCCGAGCCGTTCAGGCCCTGCTCCTCGTCCGTCCACCAGCCGAAGCGGACGCGCGCCGCCATGGCGGGGCGGGTCTCGGCGAGCTTCAGCGCGACCTCCAGGAGGGTCGCGCTGCCGGAGCCGTTGTCGTTGATGCCGGGTCCGGCGGAGACGCTGTCCAGGTGGGAGCCGAACATGTACACCTTGGACGCGTCGCCCTGGGGCCACTCGGCTATCAGGTTGGGTCCGGCGCCGCTGGTGCAGCCGGAGGTGCAGGGCTGCTCGGTGACCGTGTAGCCGGCCGCCTGGAGCTTGCCCTTCACGTAGGCGACCGAGTCGCGGTAGCCCTGGCCGGTCGATCTGCGGTTGCCGCCGTTGCGGCCGGCTATGGCGTTGAGTTCGGTGAGGTGCGCCTGGACCCTGGTGACGTCGATGTCGGGCGCGGCCGCGGCCAGGGCGGGGGCCGAGGCCGCCGCCGCGCGCTGGCCCGCGGGGGCCGCTTCGGCGGCCGCGGGCAGGACCGCGAGGCCCGCGGCGGCCGTGACCAGCGAGAGGCCTGCCAGGGAGAGTCTTCGTAGCCGTAGCACCTTGTCTCCTTGTGGGGTTGAGGAAACGGCGGGCGGGCGTCGGCTCCGGTCGAGCCGTGCCGCTCGCCCATATGAGCATGCGCATGCCAATCGCCTGTCAAGCCTCGTCCCGCGGGACCGGCCGGATCAGGTGGTCGCACCCGCCCCCTCGGCGGCCGTCGGCGCATGGGCTGCCGGGGAGGCGCACCGGGGTGCCGAGGAGTTGGGCGGGCGGCCACGAGGTTAACGGCGGGGCGGTCCGCCCGCCCCTGGCCGAAACCGGCACGTCCGCTCCCGGCCAGGCGGCCCGCCGGCACAGACGGCCGGGAGATCTCTCTGGCCAGTGGCACGGGGCGCCCGTATCGTGCGCGCATGCACGCGGCGCAGAACCCTCCACCGGGCGGGCGGTCGGCGGACTCGGGGGCCAAGGATGCCTATGTGGCCCTGCTGGAGCGGCTCGCCAGGTCCGGAACCAGCAATTCCGCCGCCGAGCGGGAGGAACTCGGGGAACTGCCCGCCGAGTTGACCCGCTGGCTGGCGGACCGGCGGCTGCTGGACCCGAGCGGGGAGCGGCTCAGCCCGCCGGAACGCGCCCTGCGCCACCTCGTCCTGGAACACCGGCGCCGCCTGCTGGAGACGGCCGAGGGACTGGGCCGTGACGCCCAGGCGATGGAGGACGTCCTGTCGCTGCTGGCGGTCCCGCGCTTCGACGCCCGGGAGGCCGTGCGGACGGAGTACTTCACGGACCGCGAGCGCACCCGGAAGCGGCTGGAGGAACTGGACGCGCTCAGCCGGGAGGAGTTCCTGGCGATGCGCAACTCCTTCCCGGACGCGCAGGTCCTGGAGGCCAGTCTGGCCCGGGACCTGGAGATGGCGGCCGACGGCATCCGGATCCGCATGCTGACCTCCCAGCAGGCCCTGCGCTCACCGGCGCCGGCCCGCTACCTGAACGCGCTGGCGGACGCCGGGGCGGAGGTGCGGGTCGCCGTGACGGTGCCCCTGCACATGAACATCATGGACCGCACGATCGTGGTCATCGGGGCGGGGCCGGGGCCGCAGGGGGAGGGCGGCGACGTCATCCTGCACAGCACGCCCGTCGCGCAGTGCTTCGTCAGGGTCTTCACCCACTCCTGGGATCTGGCGCGGCCGCACACCGAGCCGTCCGCCGGGCGCGGACGCGCCGGGTGCGAACTGTCCGCGCGGGAACGCGAGGTGCTGGCCCTGCTGGCCACCGGCGCCAAGGACGGGACCATCGCCCGGCGGCTGGCCTGCTCGGACCGCACCCTGCGCCGGCTGATGAACCAGATCATGGAGAAACTCGGCACCTCCAGCCGGTTCGAGGCCGGGGTGAGGGCCGTCCGCCTCGGCCTGGTGAGCTGAGCCGGCACCCCGGCGCACGGGGCCGATGTTCCCCGTGGGGCTACCGCGCGGTAACCGCGCGGCTCTACGCTGCCGCCGACTCGGCTACTCACAAGGGAAGTTGGCGGATGCGCGCAATGAGACGGCTGGCGGCGCTGATCGGCGCCGCCGTTGCACTGGCAGTGCTGCCGGGACACGCCCAGGCGGCGTCGCCGGCGTTCTCCCAGACGACGGCAATCGGCACGCACAACGCGTACGAGAAGACCAAGTACCCCTATTTCGCTCAGGCGTTGGACTCCGGCGCCTCACTGCTGGAGCTCGACGTCTACGTCGACAGCCTCAGCCGCCGCTGGCGGGTCAGCCACAGCAACCCGCTGGGCAACGACAACAACTGCGAGGCGGCGAAGACCCCGGGCGAGCTGTACGGCAAGAGCCGCAACCAGGACCTGGGCGGCTGCCTGGACAACATGGCCGCCTGGAACCAGCTGCACCCCGACCACCCGCCGGTCGTCGTCAAGGTCGAGATGAAGGTCGGCTTCAACGACGACGCGGGCCTCGGACCCGACGAGTTCGACACCCTCGTCGCCCAGAAGCTGGGCAGCAGCGTCTACAAGCCGGCCGACCTGCTCGGCGGGACGTACGGCACGCTGGACGCGGCGGCGAGGGCGAACGCCTGGCCCTCCCGCGACGCGCTCCGGGGGAAGTTCCTCTTCGACCTGATCCCCGGCACGGTGGAGCAGGGCAACCCGTTCGACCACTACTGGACGGACGAGGAGTACGGCGAGCACCTGCGCGACCTCTCCGCGGCCGGCCGGATCTCCGCGGCCCAGGCCTTCCCGGCCGTCCTGGGTGCCGCCGCCGGCGACCCCCGCACCAGCCGCTACGACGCCTCGATCCGCCCCTGGTTCGTGTTCTTCGACGGTGACGCGGCCAGTTACGTCAACAACGGCTACGACACCTCGTTCTACTCCGCGAACCACTACATCCTGATCACCACGGACGCCCACAACGTCTCACCGGCGATCTCCTCCACCAACCCCACGGACGCCGAAGTCGCCGCGCGCCTCGACCTGTTGGCCAGGCACCACGCGAGCCTCATCACCTCCGACTGGTCGGCGAAGTCCGCGTCCGTGCTGAGTTCGGTGACGAGCCGGGGCTGAGGTTCCACAAGCGGGCGTACCGGGCACAACACCCCCATGCTGCATGGCATCGACGTAAGCGCCTACCAGTCCTCCTCCTACCGCACGGACGGCCTCTCCTTCGTCTTCGTCAAGGCGACGGAGGGCCGTTCGTACGTCAATCCCCGGCTGACCGCCCAGACGAAGACCGCCCGCGACGCCGGACTGGTCGTCGGTTTCTACCACTTCCTGTGGCCCGGTCACCTGACCGCCCAAGCCGAGTACTTCCTGCGCCACGCCCCCGACCGTCCGGGCGACCTCCTCGCCGTCGACTGGGAGACCACGGGCGAGGGCACGCACGCGAGCAACGCGGAGAAGGACCGCTTCATCCGCAAGCTGAAGGAGTCACGGCCGCACAACCGGGTCGTGCTCTACTGCAACCGCCACTTCTGGCTGAACGTCGACGACACCTCGTACGCCGGGGACGCGCTGTGGATCGCCGACTACGTCACGGCCGGCAAGCCCCGCATCAAGGCGAAGTGGCTGTTCCACCAGTACACCAGCGAACCCCATGACAAGGACGTGGCCCGGTTCTCGGACGAGGACGACCTGCGCGACTGGGCCACCCTGTGAGGACCGGGCGCGCGCCTCAGGCCCGGAAGTCCGCCGGGCGCTCGGCGGATGCCTCCGCCAGGGCCTTGCGCACCTCCTCCACGCCCGCGCGCAGACCGTAGACGGGCGTGCCGGGCTGCTGGCGCCAGGATTCGGCGATGGTGCCCGCGTCGACCGTGTCGAAGCCCAGCTCGTCGATCAGGTCGCGGACGACCCGCTTGGCCGCCTCGTCGTCGCCGGCGACCGGGAGGGCCATGCGCTCGGGGTCGCCCGCGGGGCGGTGCCGGTCCAGGAGGTCCTGGGCGTAGGTGCCGTTGAACGCCTTGACCACCGGGTGGCCGAGGTGCTGCTCGGTCCAGCGGCTCTCGGTGAGGCCCTCGTCCTCGACGGCCGCGATCCGGCCGTCCCGCTGCGGGTAGTAGTTGCCCGTGTCGATCACCGCGGCGCCCTCGGCCGCGCCGTCCAGCAGACCGGAGGGGAGGGACGGGACCGCTTTCAGGGGGACGGTGATGACCACGACCTGGGCGCCCTCGGCCGCCTGCGCCGCGTGGACCGGGGTCGCGCCGGTCTCCGCGGCCAGTTCCCGGAGCGTCTCGGGGCCGCGGGAGTTGGCGACGGAGACGTCGTGGCCGAGCGCGGTGAGCCGCCGGGTGAGGTTGCCGCCGATGTTGCCCGCGCCGATGATGCCGATCTTCATGAACTGACCCTTCGAGGATCGATGCGTGTGCATGCTTCGGTCGGCGGCGACAACCCCGGGGGCGGCGGGACTATTCCGGTGGTGTCACTTGATGTTGAGCTTGACCTTGTCACCCTCGGTGAGACCGCTCTTGGCGATGGTCTGACTGAACGACTGGGCCTTCTTGCCGGGCGCCTTGCACGTGTTCGTGGTCCGGCAGCCCCCGGGTTTCGCACTCACCACGCTCCTACAACGCCTCACGGCCCGCAACATGAGACTCCGCCCGGGTGGGCGCCGCATTCCCCGCTCACGCGGGCCGTTAATCTGACCAGCGTCAGTACGCCTGTACGGCATGAGAAACACGAACAAAAGGGGCGGATCGGTGGCGGACATCGAGGAAGCACGCAAGCAGTTCCAGCGGATCGACAGCGACGGTGACGGATTCATCACCGCTGCCGAGTTCAAGTCCGCCCTGGCCCAGCAAGGCGACTGGAACGTCACCGAGACGGTTGCCGAGGCCATCATCGGGACCCGCGACCTCGACGGCGACAAGGTCCTGTCGTTCGACGAGTTCTGGTCCTACCTGAGCAAGTGACCTGGAGGGGACGCCCGCGCGGGCGTCCCCTTCGCCGTCAGGCGCGGGCGGCCGGGGCGGGGCCGGACGCCGTCCGGTGGCCGTGGCGCCACCGGTTCAGCGGAAGATGCCGGTGTGCCCCAGCGAGTAGCGGCCCGGCTGGGGGTAGACGGCGAGGCCGTGCGGACCGCTGCCGACCTTGATGCGGGCCCGTTGGGCGCCGGTGCGGGTGTCGATGGCGTAGACCTCGGAGTGGTAGCGGCCGGAGAGCCACAGGGTCGTGCCGTCGGCGGAGACACCGCCCATGTCGGGGCTGCCGCCGCCGGGCAGGTGCCACTTCTTCGTGAGCCGGTCCTGGGCGAAGTCGAAGACGGAGACGGAGCCCTCGCCGCGGTTGGAGATGTACATCTCCCGGGAGTCGCGGCTGACGTAGAGGCCGTGGGCGCCCTTGCCGGTGGGGAGGAACCGGGGCCGGGCGAAGGTGTCGCCGTTCAGGATCCACAGGCCGTTCGCCATCATGTCGGCGATGTAGAACAGCCTGCCGTCCGGGGAGATCTTGACGTCCTGCGGCATGGCGCCGCGCAGCGGCAGTCTCTGCTGGGCGACGACTTCCATCTTCGCGGTGTCGACCTTGAGGATCTCGCCGCTGAACTCGCAGGAGACGATGAAGTAGCGGCCGTCGGCGGAGAAGTCGGCGTGGTTGACGCCGTAGCAGCTGACCGGGACCGACTTGACGACCCGCATGGTGTGCGCGTCCCGGAAGACCAGTCGGCGGTCCATGGAGGCCATGACGACCGCGTGCCTGCCGTCGGGCGTGAAGTAGAGGTTGTACGGGTCGTGCACGTCGACCGGCCGGCCGGCCCTGCCGGTCCGCGGGTCGATGGGGGTGAGGGTGTTGCCGAGGTCGTTGTTGACCCACAGCGTCTTCAGGTCCCAGGACGGTACGACGTGCTGGGGCTGGCGGCCGACCGGGATGGTCTCGACGACCCGGTAGGTGGCGGGGTCGATGACGCTGACGGTGTCGGAGTTGGTGTTCGGCACGTAGATCCGGGAGGGGACGTCCTTGACCACGGGCGAGAGCCGGTTCGGCCGGTCGGCGGAGTAGAGGTCGGCCGGGTCCTGCACCGGCGGCATCCCGGGCAGCACGTTCACCCGGGGCCGCTCGGGCAGTTGCCGCCGGGCCGTTTCCTTGCCGGCCGGGGCCGCCCGCTCGGGACGCCGGTCACCGTCGCACGCGGACAGCAGGGCGAGGGCGGTGACGGTGGCGGCGGCGGCCAGCAGGCGGGCGGCTTTCGTGGTTCGCATCAGCTCAGCAGCTCCGTGGTGGTGACCGCGCGCAGTCCGCGGCGGCCGAGTTCGGTCAGGACGTCGGGGAGGGCGGCGACCGTGTCGGGGTAGCCGAAGTGCAGGCTCACCACCGAACCTTCGCGCACGTCGGCGAGGACCTTGCGGGTGACGGCGGCGGCGCCCGGACGGGTGTGGTCGAGCGAGTCGACGTCGTACGACAGCACGTGCGGGTAGCCGGCCGCGCGGGCCAGCCGGGCGACGAGCGGGGAGGCGGCCGCGGCCCGGGAGGGGCGGAACCAGGTGCCGATCGATCCGGTGAGCCGCCTGAGCCGCTCGGCGCAGTCGGTGATCTCCCGGCGCGCCCCGGCCTCGGACATGGCGTTGACGGAGTCGTGCCGCTGGGTGTGGTTGCCGAGGTCGTGGCCGCCGTCGAGGATCCGGCGGGCGAGTTCCGGGTGCTCGTCCAGCCAGGTGCCGACGGCGAGCACGGTGAGGTGGGCGCCGCGCTGTTCGGCCGTGGTGAGCAGGGCGCGGGCGAGGGCCGGGTCGCCCTGGCCGTGGAAGGTGAGGGCCACCTGGGGGCGGGTGCGCGGGCCGTGGGTGATCTGGACGGGCAGCCCGGGGTAGGCACGGGGGGCGGGGGCCGGCGCCGGGGGGCGCGGGGAGGCGGCGGGGACCGCGGGCGGGGACACGGCGGGGGACGTGGGGGCGGCCGGCGGGGCGGCGGCCCGTCCGGCGCCGCACCCGGCGGCGAGCGCACCGCCGGCGACGATCCCGGCGCCGGCGCGGAGCGCCTCGCGGCGGTTGGTGGTGGTCACCCGTACCATTTAAGGGGCGAAGGGTGGCAAAACCGGCGATTGGCCTGTACGGGGACGTATGCGGGTCGGAGGTCGGCACCCCGCCTGGAGGGAATGGGCGAGACGCCCGCTAGCGGTCGGCGACCCGCATCTCGAACCAGGTCGTCTTGCCGCGCGGCAGCAGATCGACGCCCCAGCGGTCGGAGAGCTTGTCCACGAGGAACAGCCCGCGTCCGCTGACGTCCAGTTCCTGGACGGGCATCAGGCAGGGCAGCCCGCGGGAGGGGTCGCGCACCTCCACCCGGATCCAGCCGGGCCGGCGGCGCATCCGCAGCCCGAAGACGCGGGCTCCGGTGTGCCGTACGGCGTTGCCGACGAGCTCCGACACGAGCAGGACCGCGTCCTCGGCCAGTTTCGGGCTGAGCCGCCAGGTGCGCAGGACGACGACCTGGGCGAGCCGGCGGGCGGTGGCCGCGGACTCCGGGCGGGACGGCAGCGGCACTTCCGCTTCCGTGGGGTTGCCGAACAGTTCGAGCGCCTTGAGCGCCTGTTCGTCCTCGACCGCGGGCGACCAGCGTGCCGCGGCTGCACGGCCATGTCCCCGCGGCTGTTCGATGCCCTCCAGCCCCGCCATGCCCCCATGATGGCCGTCCGGAGCCGCCCCGGTGGCCGTTCCGGAGGAATACGCCCCCCGCACGCCCCCCGTGCGCGCCCGTCGGCCGTCATATGCCCTGGGCATGCCGTCCCCCGGCGCATCCCGGCTGACCAGCGGCGACGGCTCACTTCCGGGCAATCGACGGACTCCCTCGACGAGGCAGGTTTAAGGTTGCGTTAAGCCTCCCATAAACCGCCCCATCGAGGGACCCGGATAAGACGACGCGTCAATTACGCGCCGTCTGGCCGGACTTGAAGGGCCGCGCACGCGGCCGGCGGTCAGCGGAATTTCGCCTTGCCCGGCCCCTCCTCCACGAAGCTGCGCATGCCCCGCTCACGGTCCTCGGTGGCGAACAGGCCCGCGAACCAGTTCCGCTCCACGGCGAGGCCGGTGTCGATGTCGGTCTCCAGGCCGGTGTCGACGGACTCCTTGGCCGCGCGCAGCGCGATCGCCGGGCCCTGGGCGAGCTTCGCGGCCCAGGCGTGCGCCTGCTCGTACACCTCGGCGGCCGGAACGACCCGGTCCACCAGGCCGATCGCGAGGGCTTCGTCGGCCCGGACCTGACGGCCGGTGAAGATGAGGTCCTTGGCCTTGGACGGGCCGATCAGCCGGGGCAGCCGCTGGGTGCCGCCGGCGCCCGGGATCAGGCCGAGCAGGATCTCCGGCTGACCGAGCTTGGCGTTGTCGGCGGCGATGCGGTAGTCGGCGCACAGGGCCAGCTCGCAGCCGCCGCCGAGCGCGTAGCCGGTGACGGCGGCGACGACGGGCTTGGGAATGCGGGCCACGGCGGTGAAGGAGTCCTGGAGGGCCCGGGCGCGCAGGACCATCCCGGTGTGGTCCATGTCCTGCATCTCCTTGATGTCCGCGCCCGCCGCGAACACCCGCTCACCACCGTAGATCACCACGGCGCGCACGTCGTCGCGGCGCGTGGCCTCCTCGGCGAGCTCCTTGAGCCGGTCCTGGGTGGCGATGTCCAGCGCGTTCATCGGCGGCCGGTCCAGGCGCAGGGTGCCGACGCCTTCGGCGACTTCGAGAGAGACGGTCATGCAGGCCAGGTTAACGGGGACTAACGACGGCGGGCCCGGTGCCGTGGGTCACAGCACCGGGCCCGTACGTCAGCGGGGACTCACTTCTTCCAGTCGGCCCACGACATGTTCCAGCCGTTGAGGCCGTTGTCCGGGGCCACCGTGGCGTCGTGGGAGTTCTTCACGACGACCACGTCACCGATCATCGAGTGGTTGAAGAACCAGGCGGCCGGCACGGAGCCGTCGTAGCCGCCGCGCACGTCGCGCAGGCCCACGCAGCCGTGGCTGGCGTTGTAGTTGCCGAAGGCGCCGCCGCCCCAGTAGTTGCCGTGGATGAAGGTGCCGGAGGTGGTGAGGCGGATGGCGTGCGGGACGTCCTTGATGTCGTACTCGCCGCCGTAGCCGACCGTCTCGCCGTTCATGCGGGTGACGGTGAGCTTCTCGCTCATGACCATCTGGCCGTTCCAGGTGTCGTAGCCGGGCTTGCCGGTGGTGACCGGGAGGGTCTTGACGACCTTTCCGTCCTGGGTGACCTTCATCGTGTGCTTCTCGGCGTCCACGACCGAGACCTGGTTGCGGCCGATGGTGAACTTCACGGTCTTGCGCTGCTCGCCGTAGACGCCGTCGCGGCCCTCGACGCCGTCCAGGTTGAGGTCGACGGTGACCTTGGTGCCGGCCTTCCAGTACTTCTCGGGGCGGAAGTCCAGGCGGTCGTTGCCGAACCAGTGGCCCTCGACCTCGACGGCCGGCTCGGTCCTGATGCGGATGGCCTTCTCGACCGCGTCCGGGCTGGTGATGCCCCGGGTGAAACGCACGGAGAACGGCATGCCGACGCCGACCGTGGAGCCGTCCTCGGGGGTGAAGGTGCCGACGAAGGTGTTCTTCGGGGTGAGCGTCGTGAAGGTGGCGTCCTCGGCGGCCTCGCGGCCCTCGGAATCCTTGGCGACCGCGTGCACCGTGTACTTGGTGGCCGCCGCCAGATGGGTCGACGGCGTCCAGGAGGCGCCGCCGCCGGTGATGGCCCCGTCGACCTTCGCGCCCTCGTCGTCCTTGACGGTGACCTCGGTCAGCTTGCCCCGTGCGACGCTCACCCGGAGCGCGCCGCTGGTGTCGACGCCGGTGGCGCCGGACTTGGGCGAGATGCTCACGGCCGCCGTGGACTGCCCGCCCCGCGCGCCGCCCTCGCCCTCGCCCTTCCCGGAACCGGACCCGGTGTCCCCGCCCCCGCCGCACGCGGTGAGCGACAGCACCAGGGCGCCGGCTATGACTGCCAGTTCCCTACGGCCCCGCCGCACCTTCTCCGACGCCCCCGCCACAGGCCGCATGTTCAAGTTGTTCTCCCCTCGCCGGGCCTGGTCAGCCCGCTCCCCACCACACTGGTGCGCGCATATTAACTGCCAGGTTTCGAGAAGAACGTCCGGGGAAGGTCACCGTTCCGTCGCAAATCCCCGCGCGGTTACTTCGCCGCGCACCCCGCCCCCCACCTGGTCACTTCACCGCGCTGCCCGCTTTCCACTGCTTCCAGGGCATGTTCCACCCGCCGAGCCCGTTGTCGGGTGCGACCGTCCGGTCCTTGCTGTTCACCACTTCCACCACGTCACCGACGAGGCTGCGGTCGAAGAACCAGCCCGCCGGGGTGTCCGAGCCGCCGCCCTTGACGTCCGCCAGACCCACGCAGCCGTGGCTGACGTTGGACCGGCCGGGGGCGTCCGTGGCCCAGTAGTTGCCGTGCAGGAAGGTGCCGGAGTCGGTGAGCTTCATGGCGTGCGGGACGTCCGGGATGTCGTACTCGCCGCCGAAGCCGACCGTCCGGCTGTTCATGCGGGTGACCTCCAGCATGTCCATCACCACCATCTTCCCGTTGTACGTCGGGTGCTTGGGGGCGCCCGCGGTGATCGGGACGGTGGCGAGGAGCTGCCCGTCGCGCCGCACCTCCATGGTGTGCTTGGCCGCGTCGACCAGGGAGACCTGGCCGCGGCCGACGGTGAAGGAGAAGGTCTTGTCCTGCAGGCCGTAGACGCCGCGCGCGCCTTCGACGTCCCGCAGGTCCAGATCGACGGTGACCTCGGTGCCCGGCTTCCAGTAGTGCTCGGGGCGGAAGTCCAGGCGGCCCTTGCCGAACCAGTGCGGACGGATCTCGACGGGCGGCCGGGCGCTGACGCGGACCGCCCGTTCGACGGCGGCGCGGTTCTCGACCTCCCGGCTGAAGGAGAGCGAGACGATCATCCCGGTGCCGACGGTGGAGCGGTTCTCGGGAGTGACGTAGCCGATGAACCGCTGGTCGGGGACGTAGGTGGTGAACGTGGTGTGCCGGGCCGCGCGGCGGCCGTGGGAGTCCAGCGCGACCACGTCGACGGTGTACTTGGCGGCCAGCGCCAGCCGGTCCTCGTCGGGCCGCCAGCTCAGGCCGTCCTCGCTGACGCGCCCGGCCACCGGCGTGTCCTGCGCGTCCTGCGACCTGACGACGGTCACCTTCTCCAGGCGCCCGCCGGGCAGCCGGACGCGCAGCCGCCCGTCGGGGCGTACGTCCCTGCTGCCGTCGTCCGGGGTCACCCGGATGACCTCCTCGGGGGCCGGGGGCTCGACCAGTGCCCCGCCCATGCCCAGCGGCCCGGAGCCGCTCCCGGAGCAGCCCGCGAGCAGCCCCGTCCATGTCAGTACGGCGGCCAGCGCGGCCCCCGCGCGCCGTGCGCGTCCTTGTGCGTGCCTCACGCGGGACTCAACGACCGGGCCCGCTCCGGGGAAACGTGAGTGCGAGCCACGCATTGGGCAGAACAGAGGGAAGGACGACACGGCGGGGCGCCTCCCCCGAGGGGGCACCCCCAGCCCGGTTGGAGCCGTCGGGGCGCGGTCGTACCGGGTGGCCGGGGTGCCGGAACGCACCCCGGCCACTCGAACGCGGCCGGCCGCGCCCCTCGGGCGAGCCACTGAGAAGAGGGGCCGACAGTGACGAGCGCAGCCGAGCAGCGGGCACCGGCCGGGGAGCCGGCCGGGAGCGGGCAACCGGCGGCGGTGAACGGCGCCCGGCGTGCCGTACCGCCCGTCCCGGCCGTGTGGCCGGGCGCACCGACCCCGCTGGGGGCCCGGTTCCGGGTGGGTCCGGACGGGGTCGCGGGCACCAACTTCGCGCTGTGGGCGGCCGGGGCGGAGGCCGTCCGGGTCTGCCTGTTCGACGAGGGCGGCCGGGAGACGCGGATCCCGCTGACCGAACTGACGCACGAGATCTGGCACGGCTTCGTGCCCGGCGTGATGCCCGGACAGCGCTACGGCTACCGGGTGGACGGCCGCTGGGACCCGTGGACCGGTGCCCGCTGGAACCCGGCCAAGCTGCTGCTCGACCCGTACGCGCGCGCGGTGGACGGCGAGTTCGGCCTGCCGCCGGAGGTGTACGGGCACGTCCGGGACTGGCCGGAGCAGCAGGTGGCGGACACCGTGCGCGACGAGCGGGACTCGGCGCCGCACGTGCCGAAGGCGGTCGTCGTGCACGACGACGACGACTGGTCCGACGACCGCCGGCCCAAGACGCCGTGGGCGGACTCGGTCATCTACGAGCTGCACGTCCGGGGCTTCACCAGGCTCCACCCGGACATCCCCGAGGAACTGCGCGGCACCTACGCCGGGCTGGCGCACCCGGCCGCGATCGAGCACCTGGTGCGGCTCGGCGTCACCGCCGTGGAACTGCTGCCCGTGCACCAGTTCGCGCACGAGGACCACCTGCTGCGCCGGGGCCTGAAGAACTACTGGGGCTACAACTCCATCGGCTACTTCGCCCCGCACGCTGCCTACGCGGCCTCCGGTACGACCGGACAGCAGGTCGGCGAGTTCAAGCGGATGGTGCGCGCGCTGCACGCGGCCGGCATCGAGGTCATCCTCGACGTGGTCTACAACCACACCGCCGAGGCCGGCGAGCTGGGGCCGACACTGTCCCTGAAGGGCATCGACAACCGCGGCTACTACCGCCTCCAGCACGACGCCCGCCGGTACGCCGACTACACCGGCTGCGGCAACACCCTGCACGTCGTCCGGCCGCAGGTGCTGCGCCTGATCACGGACTCGCTGCGCTACTGGGTGACCGAGATGGGCGTGGACGGCTTCCGCTTCGACCTCGCGGCGGCGCTGGCCCGCTCGATGCACGACGTCGACATGCTCTCCCCGTTCCTGGCGGTGATCGCCCAGGACCCGGTGCTGCGCCGGGTGAAGCTGATCGCGGAGCCGTGGGACATCGGCTCCGGCGGCTACCAGGTCGGCGCCTTCCCGCCCCTGTGGACCGAGTGGAACGACCGCTACCGCAACGCCGTGCGGGACTTCTGGCGGCACGCCCTGCCCGACGTGCGGGAGATGGGCTACCGCCTCTCCGGCTCCAGCGACCTGTACGCCTGGGGCGGCCGCCGCCCGTACGCCTCCGTCAACTTCGTCACCGCGCACGACGGTTTCACCCTGCGCGACCTGGTGTCGTACGAGAGCAAGCACAACGAGGCCAACGGCGAGAACAACCGGGACGGCACACACGACAACCGCTCCTGGAACTGCGGGGCGGAGGGCGAGACCGACGACGAGGGCGTACGGGCGCTGCGCCGCCGGCAGCTGCGCAACCTGCTCACGACCCTGCTGCTGTCCACCGGCGTGCCCATGCTGGTCGCCGGCGACGAACTCGGCCGCACCCAGCGCGGCAACAACAACGCCTACTGCCAGGACAACGAGATCAGCTGGCTGGACTGGTCGCTGCTGGAGCAGCCGGGCTGGCGGGCGCTGTGCGACCTGACCTCGCGGCTGATCGCGCTGCGCCACCGGCACCCGGTGCTGCGCCGCCGGGCCTTCTTCTCCGGGCGGTCCCAGACCGCGGACGGGCTGCGCGACCTGGCCTGGTTCACCGCGCGGGGGGCGGAGATGACCGAGGGCGACTGGTACGCGCCCGCGGCCACGCTCGGCATGTACCTGTCCGGGCGGGACATCCCGGGGCGGGACGAGCGGGGCGCCCCGGTGGTGGACGACAGCTTCCTCGCGGTACTGCACGCGGGCGACCGGCCGACCGGCTTCGTCCTGCCGGGGCCGCCGTGGGCGGAGCGCTACGAGGTGGTCGTGGACACCTCGGCGGAGGAGCAGGCGGAGGCACCCGGTACGGTGCACCGCGCGGGGACGGAGATCACGGTGCCGGCCCGGGCGGTGCTGCTGCTCAGGGTGGCCTGACTCCGCGCCGGTGCTGCTGCTGAGGGTGGCCTGACACCACGGCCGGTGCTGCCGCTCCGGAGCGCCGACACCACGGCCGGTGCTGCCGCTCGGGGTCGCCCGCCACCACGCCGGTGCTGCCGCCCGGGGTCGCCCGCCACCACGCCGGTGCTGCCGCCCGGAGGTCCCCCGTCACCACGCCGGTGCTGCCGCCCGGAGGTCCCCCGGCGCCACGGCCGTGCGGTCCGCCCGGGCCTCCTGAGAACGCCGCCAGGGCGGTGCGCAAGACTTCCCGGGGCCTGTGTGCCGGCTGTGCGTGACGCGGATCACGTCCTCCGGGTGCAGCGCGGGCGGGGTTCCAGGGCCTTTCCCCTGGTGTGAAGAGCCGGCGAGAACGGGGACCGTGGGGATGGAGCAGACCAGGGCCGGTGAGTACGACGCGTTCGTGGCGGCCCGCTGGTCGGTGTTGTTCCATCTGGCCCGTCTGCTCACCGGAGGGGACCGGCACCGTGCCGAGGACCTGCTGCAGGAGTCCTTGGTCAAGCTGTGGTTCGTCTGGCCGAAGGTCGCCGACGAGGCCCCGGAGGCGTACGTGCGCAAGGTGCTGGCGCGGGCCGCGGCCCGTTCGGCCCGGCGGCGCTGGTGGGGCGAGCGGCCCGTGGAGCAGCTGCCCGACGTGGTGGCGGCCGGGGACATGTCGGCGACCGTGGCCGAGCGCTCCCGGCTGGAGGCGGCCCTCGCGCAGCTGACCCCGCAGCAGCGGGCCGCCGTGGTCCTGCGCTACTACCAGGACCTGCCGGACCGGCAGGTCGCACAGACCCTGGGCTGCCCGGTGGGCACCGCCCGGTCCCATGCCGCGCGCGGGGTGGCCCGGCTGCGCCGGCTCCTGGCCGACGTCATCGAGCCGGTGGGGTGAGGGAGAACCCATGGACCACATGGACCACATGGACCACACGGATCGCACAGACCACACGGACCGCCTCGACGGGACGGACGGCACCGGTCACACCGGCCGGTCCGGCGCGACGGACGGCACCGGTCACCCGGAACACCTGGACCGCTTCGAGCGGCAGCTGACCCGGCTCATGCACCAGGAGGGGCAGCCGGCGTCCTTCGAGTCCCGGCACCGGGAGGCGCTGCGCGCCGGCGTGCGGGCCCGGCGCCGGGTGCGTACGGCGCGCCGGGCCGCCGGTTCCGTCCTGGCGGTGGCCGGGGCCGGCCTGGCGCTGCTGCTGTGGCCGCACGGCCACACCGGCGACCGGCCCACCGCACCGCTCCCCCGGCCGATGGTCAGCCCGGCGCCGAGCACCTCACCGTCGACGGCGGCGCCGACCGAGTCGCCGGACGCGCCGTCGTCACCCTCCTCGGCGTCCTCGGCGTCCTCGGCGTCGGCGTCCTCGGCGTCCCCGCCGGATGCGACACCGACGGACCGTCCCACGCCGTACGACACCCCCACGGCCTCGGAGCCGCCCGAGGCCCGCCGGAGTTCGCCCACCGCCACGCACCCGCCGGCGTCGGCCACCTCCGACACCCGGGGCGACAGCACCACGCCGCCCGCCACGGCACGGGCCGACGCGACCGTCGAACCGTCGGACGAGCCCTCCTCGGTGGTCGGTACGGCCGACTAGCGCGCTCTGCTCCGCCTCCCTGCCGCCCTCCCTCCCTCCCGCCCACCCGCTTCCCTCCCTCCCGCCCACCCGCTTCCCTCCCTCCCGCCCGCCCGCTTCCCTCCCTCCCGCCCGCCCGCGGCCCTGCCCGGCACTCCAGAACACACGGGGACCCACGTGACACACATCCGACCGAGCCGGCCACCCGCCCCGGCACCGGCGCCCGGGCGCGCACCCCTGCGGACGCCCCAGGACGAGCCCGTCCTGGACGTGGCCGTACCGGTGTTCAACGAGGAGAAGGACCTGGAACCCAACGTCCGGCGGCTGCACACGCATCTGCGGGACACCTTCCCCTACCCGTTCCGGATCACCATCGCCGACAACGCGAGCACCGACCGGACCCCGGCCATCGCCGCGCGGCTGGCCGCCGAACTCCCCGAGGTGACCTCGCTGCGGCTGCCCGAGAAGGGCCGCGGCCGGGCCCTGCGGGCGGCCTGGTCGGGCTCCCGCGCACCCGTGCTGGCCTATCTCGACGTGGACCTGTCCACCGGGCTCACGGCGCTGCTGCCGCTGGTCGCCCCGCTCATATCCGGCCACTCCGACCTGGCCATCGGCACCCGGCTGGCACCCGGCGCCCGGGTGGTGCGCGGCACCAAGCGCGAGGTCATATCCCGCTGCTACAACGTCCTGCTGCGCTGCACCCTCTCGGTGGGCTTCTCCGACGCGCAGTGCGGCTTCAAGGCGGTCCGGCGCGAGACGGCCGAGCGGCTGCTGCCGCTGGTGCGGGACGGGGAGTGGTTCTTCGACACGGAGCTGCTGGTGCTCGCCGAGCGGGCGGGCCTGAGGATCCACGAGGTGCCGGTGGACTGGGTGGACGACCCGGACAGCAGCGTCGACATCCTCGCCACCGCGCTGGCGGACCTGCGCGGGATCGCCCGGATGCGGCGCAGCCTGGGCGGGCGCCGGCCGGGGCGGGTGACCCGGTGACCGCGACCCTGCCCCGCCCGCGGGCGACGGCCGGCGGCGCCGCGCCGGGCTCCCGGCTGCGGGCCGCCGCCCGCCGGCACGGACCGGTCCTCGCCATGTTCGGCGCGCTGAAGCTGGCCGGTTTCTGCTCCTTCATGTACCTGCTGTCCTCCTCCGGGGACTACCGCGGCAAGCACCCCCGGTTCGGCGGCGGCGCGCACGCCTGGGACGTGCTGGCCACCTGGGACGGCTGGTGGTACCAGCAGATCGCGCTGCACGGCTACGACCCGAAACTCGTCCCGGTCCCGGGCGCCACCGGCCTGATCACGATCGAGGGCAACTCCGCGGCGTTCTTCCCGCTCTACCCGGCGCTGATCCGGCTGACCTCGACGCTCACCGGCCTCGGTTCGTACGGCGCCGGGCTGCTGGTCTCGATCGTCGCCTCCTTCGCCGCCGCCCTCGGCGTCTACGCGATCGCCGAGCGGTTCGGCGGCCGGCGCGGCGGGCTCGCGGCGGCCGGGCTCTGGGCGGTGTGGCCGGGCTCGGGCGTGGAGTGGGCGGTCTACTCCGACTCCCTCTACGTGGCACTGGCCGCCTGGGCCTGCCACGCCGTCCTGACCCGCCGCTGGCTCACCGCCGGCCTGCTCACCTTCGCGGCCGGACTGAACCGGCCCACCGCAGCCGCCCTGATCGCCGCGCTCGGGGTGGCCGCGCTGCTCTCCCTGCGCCGCCGCGAGGACGGCACGCTGCGCCCGGTGCTGGCCATGGCCCTGGCACCGCTGGGACTCTTCGGCTACCTGCTGTGGGTCGGCAACCGCATGGGCGACCTGGGCGGCTACTTCAAGCTCCAGTCCGGGGCCTGGGCGCACGAGTTCGACTACGGCGAGCAGACCTGGGACGTGCTGACGTCCGTGCCGGTGGGCAAGTTCGACTACCTCTTCGCGTACCCCTTCGCGGACGTCATCTCCGTCGGTGTCATCCTGCTCGCCTGCGCCCTGCTGCCGCTGCTGCTGCGGCTGCGCCCGCCGGCGGTGCTGGTGCTCTACACCGTGCTCACCCTCGTCCTGGTCCTCGGCAGCCAGCAGATCGTCGCCAACATCTCCCGCTACCTGCTGCCCTGCTTCCCGCTGTTCCTGCCGCTCGCGGTCGCGATGCGCCGGCTGAGCCTGCCCGTGCAGTGCACGCTGCTGGGCATCGCGGCCCTGGCCTCCGGCTCGTACGCCGGCTACGCGCTCTTCGAGCTGGGGGTGCCGTGATCCCGCCTGGTGGACGGCGTCTTGACGGTTCCCGCGGACGCCTGGCACCGTCCTGTGATCATGAGGCCTGCCACGGAACACGGATGCGCGTACGTCGCGCTCGTGGAGCGGCGCCACGTCGACCTGTGCCGGCAGTCCAGCGCCATCTGTCGCTGACCCGCGGTCGCGTCCGCACCCGCCTCCCCTCCCTCCTCATCTCCCCCTTCGCGTTTCCCCTCCTTTCCTTCGCCCCGCCGTGCCCCGCCCCGGGGCACGGCTGTTCTGAGGATCCCTCATGCCCGACTTGTCACGCCGTTCCTTCGGCGGGCTGCTCGGCGGCGGCGCGGTCTCCGCCGTCGCCGGTGCCGCGAGCCCCGCGGACGCCGCGCCCGCCGAACGCCCCTTCCGGGCCCGTACCGGAGCCGCCGCCAAGACCCGTCCCAACTTCCTGGTCATCCTCGGTGACGACCTCGGCTGGGCCGACCTGTCCTGCTACGGCGCCCCGCACATCAAGACCCCGCACCTGGACCGGCTCGCCCGCCAGGGAGTGCGGTTCACCGACGCCTACTCCGGCTCGGCGACCTGCTCGCCGACCCGCTTCAGCCTCTACACCGGCCGCTACCCGGGCCGTACCGCGGGCGGCCTCGCCGAACCCGTGGCGAACCGGTCCCAGGGCCTGGACCCGGACCACCCCACCGTCGCCTCCCTGCTGAAGGAGGCGGGCTACGCGACCGCCCTCATCGGCAAGTGGCACTGCGGCTGGCTGCCCGACCACAGCCCCACCAAGTCCGGCTGGGACGAGTTCTTCGGCAACTTCGGCGGGGTGCTGGAGTACTTCTCCAAGCTCGGCCAGCTCGGCACGTACGACCTGTACGAGGGCGACGCCGAATACCGGGACCTGCGCTACTACACCACCGTCCTGACCGAGCGGGCCGTGGAGTACGTCGGCCGGGACCACCGCCGGCCCTGGCTGCTGAACCTCAACTTCACCACCCCGCACTGGCCCTGGCTCGCCGAGGGGGACGAGGAGACCGGCGCCGTGATCGCCGCGCGGATCCGAGCCGCGAGGACACCGGCGGAGGTGACCCGGGCCCTCAACCACTACGACGGTGGTTCGGTCGCCAAGTACGCCGAGATGGTGCGCAGCCTGGACGCGGCCGTCGGCGAGGTGCTGGCCGCGCTGCGCCGCTCCGGTCAGGAGGAGAACACGCTGGTGCTGTTCGCCAGCGACAACGGCGGTGAGCGCTGGTCCTACCAGTGGCCGCTGAGCGGCGAGAAGTCCCTCCTGCGGGAGGGCGGCATCCGGGTGCCGGCCATCCTGCGCTGGCCCGCCCGGGTCGACGGCCGCCAGGTGAGCCACGAGCCGAACTTCTCCCCCGACTGGACCGCGACCCTGCTGGAGCTGGGCGGCGCCCGCCCCGACCCCTCCTACCCGCTGGACGGCACCAGCCTCGCGGGCTACCTGCTGCGCGGCGAGGAACCGCCCGAGCGGGACCTGTTCTGGCGGGTGCGGGCGAACCGGGCGCTGCGCCGCGGCCACTGGAAGTACTACCAGGACGCCGACGGCACCGACCACCTCTTCGACCTCGCGGCCGACCTGCGCGAGCAGGCCGACCTGGGGCCGGACCGGCCGGAGCTGCTGGCCGAGCTGAAGGCGGCGTGGGAGCGGATCGCGAGCGGTCTGCTGCCGTACCCCGGCTGAGCGGCCGGTGTCCCAGGGGGCCTCTCGCCGGTCGGGCCGGACCAGCGGGCCGGGAGCCCGGCCTGACCGGCGGGACACCCCCTAGGCGAGGCTGTCCCGCCACGCGCGGTGGAGATCCGCGAACCGGCCGGAGCCGGCGATGAGATCGGCCGGGCGGCCGTCCTCGACGATCCGGCCGTGCTCCATGACCAGCACCCGGTCCGCGATCTCCACCGTGGACAGCCGGTGCGCGATCACCACGGCGGTGCGGCCCCGCAGCACCGTCGACATCGCCCGCTGCACCGCCCGCTCGCCGGGGACGTCCAGCGAGCTGGTGGCCTCGTCCAGGATCAGCACCGCCGGGTCGGCGAGCAGTGCGCGGGCGAAGGCGACCAGCTGGCGCTGCCCGGCGGAGATGCGTCCGCCGCGCTTGCGGACGTCGGTGTCGTAGCCGTCGGGCAGGGCGCTGATGAACTCGTGGGCGCCGATCGCCTTCGCGGCCCGCTCGATCTCCTCCCGGCCGGCGTCGGGCCGGCCGATCGCGATGTTGTCGGCGATCGTGCCGGAGAACAGGAACGCCTCCTGCGTCACCATGACCACCCCGCGCCGCAGCTCCTGCATCGACAGCTCGCGCAGGTCCACGCCGTCCAGCAGCACGCGTCCGGCGGACGGGTCGTAGAAGCGGGCGAGCAGCTTGGCCAGGGTGGACTTGCCCGCGCCGGTGGAGCCGACGACCGCGACCGTCTGCCCGGCCGGCAGGGTCAGGTCGAAGCGGGGCAGCACCTCGCCGCCGGTGCGGTAGCCGAAGGCGACCGAGTCGAAGACGACCTCGCGGCCCGGGGAGCCGCCCGTGGACGGCGGGAGAGCGCGGGGAACGGCCGGCTCCGGCACGGACGGCGTCTGCGCCAGCAGGCCGGCGATCTTCTCCAGGGAGGCGGCGGCCGACTGGTAGGAGTTCAGGAACATGCCGAGCCGGTCGATCGGGTCGTAGAGCCGGCGCAGGTAGAGCACCGCCGCCGCCAGCACACCCAGCGCCAGCGAGCCGGACGCCACCCGGTGGGCGCCCCACAGCACGATCGCCGCGACCGCCGTGTTGGCCACCAGCCGGGAGCCGACCACATAGCGGGCCATCTCCAGCAGCGAGTCGCCGTTGGTGCGCTCGTGCCGCTCGTTCAGCACCGCGAACTCGGCGTCGTTCGCGGCCTCCCGGCGGAAGGCGCGCACCGGGCGGATGCCGTTCATCGTCTCCGTGAACTTCACGATCACCGCCGCGATCGCCGTGGACCGGGCCCGGAACACCCGCCCCGCGCGCCGCCGGTAGAGCCGGACGAGCAGGTACAGCGGTACGAAGGAGGCCACGGCGAGCGCGCCCAGGCCGAGGTCCAGCCAGAGCAGCAGCGCCGAGATGTAGACGAAGGACAGCACGACGGTCACCAGTTCCTGGAGGCCCTCGTCGAGGAGTTCGCGCAGCGACTCGACGTCCGTGGTGGACCGGGAGATCAGCCGGCCCGAGGTGTACCGCTCGTGGAAGTCGACGCTCAACGCCTGCGCGTGCCGGAAGATGCGCCCCCTGAGGTCCAGCAGCACGTCCTGGCTGACCCGGGCGGAGGTCTCGATGAACGCGAACTGCAGCACCCCGGAGGCGAGGGCGCACAGCAGGTAGCCGACGGCGACCGCGGTCAGCGGGCCGTGCCGGTGGTCCCGGAACGCGGGCACGGCGGTGTCGAGGGCGTACGCCACCAGCAGCGGTCCCGCCTGCGCCACGGCCTGCTGGAGCAGCAGCAGGAGCGTGGCGAGCGCGGCCCGGGCCTTCCTGGGCGCGAGCAGCGAGCGCAGCAGGGCGGCCGTGGCGCCGGGCGGGGCGGGCAGGACGTCCCGGTCGAAGGAGTCGCCCGCGCCCCGGGGCCGGCCGGGTTCGTCGTCGTCGGCGACGGCGGGGGCGGAGGCGGTCGTGGTGGTCAACGGGAGTCCTCCTGTTCCCCGGACATCAGGTGGGCGTACTCGGCGTTGTCGCGCAGCAGTTCCTGGTGGGTGCCGACGGCGGCGATCCGGCCGCCCGAGAGCAGGGCCACCCGGTCGGCGAGCAGCACCGTGGACGGGCGGTGGGCCACGATCAGCGCGGTGGTGTCGGCGAGGACCCGGCGCAGCGCGGCCTCCACGGCGGCCTCCGTGTGCACGTCCAGGGCGGACAGCGGGTCGTCCAGCACCAGGAACTCGGGCCGGCCGACCACCGCGCGGGCCAGTGCCAGGCGCTGGCGCTGGCCGCCGGAGAGGCTGAGGCCCTGTTCCCCGACGCGGGTGTCGGTGCCCTGCGGGAGCGCGTGCGCGAAGTCGGCCTGGGCGATGGCGAGGGCCCGGTCCAGCTCCGCCTTCCCGGCGCCGTCCGGGGCGCCCATGAGGACGTTCTCGCCGACGCCGGCGGAGAACAGCGTGGGTTCCTCGAAGGCCATGGCGACCCTGGAGCGCAGTTCCGCGCGGGGCATCGCCCGGATGTCCACGCCGTTCAGCGTGATCCGGCCCGCGGTGACCTCGTGCAGCCGGGGGACGAGGGCGGTGAGCGTGGTCTTGCCGCTGCCGGTGGCCCCGACCAGGGCCATGGACTCGCCGGGGCGGATGTGCAGGTCGATGTGGGCGAGGAGGGGCGGGGAGCCGGGGTCGGCGTCGGGGTGGCGGAAGCGGACGCCTTCGAAGCGGAGGCCGCCGGAGCCCGTCCGGCCGGGGGCGGTGGTGTCCGCCCCGTCCCACCGCTCCTCCGGCGCCCCGTCCCACCGCTCCTCCGGCGCCCCGTCCCACCGCTCCTCCGGCGCCCCGTCCCACCGCTCCTCCGGCGCCTCGTCCATCACCTCGAAGAACCGCTCCGTGGCCGTGGCCGCCTCCTGGCTCATCGCCAGCAGGAACCCGATCGAGTCCACCGGCCACCGCAGGGCGAGTGCCGTGCTCAGGAAGGCGACCAGCGTGCCCGCGGACAGGTCGCCGTCGGCCACCCGCACCGCGCCGAGGGCCAGCGCCGCCCCGATCGCCACCTCCGGCAGGGCCACGATGACCCCCCAGATGGTGGCCAGCAGACGCGCCTTGCGCAGTTCGGTGCCCCGCAGCCGGCCCGCCAGGGCGCGGAAGGCACGGGCCTGGCTGCGGTGGCGGCCGAAGCCCTTGACGACACGGATGCCGAGCACGCTCTCCTCGACCACCGTCGTCAGGTCCCCGACCTGGTCCTGGGCCAGCCGCGCCACGTCCGCGTACCGCCGTTCGAAGACCACGCAGGTCCACAGGACGGGGACGGCGGGACCGAGGATGACCAGCCCCAGCACCCAGTCCTGCACCAGCATGATCACCAGACCGGCGAGGATGGTGACGCCGTTGACGAGCAGGAACGTCAGCGGGAAGGCCAGGAACAGGCGCAGCAGCATCAGGTCGGTGGTGGCGCGGGAGAGCAGCTGCCCGGAGGCCCAGCGGTCGTGGAAGGCGACGGGCAGCCGCTGGAGGTGGCGGTAGAGGCCGGCCCGCATCTCCGCCTCGACGTGCGCCAAGGGGCGGGCGACGAGCCGGCGCCGTACGCCGAACAGGACCGCCTCGGCGGTGCCGAGCAGGAGCAGGTACAGCGCGCCGAGCCACACGCCCGCCGGGTCGCGGTCCGCGACCGGCCCGTCGACCAGCCACTTCAGGACCAGCGGGATCACCAGGCCGGTGCACGAGGCGACGACCGCGATGAACGCGGCGGTGAACAACCGCGCGCGGACGGGCCGGACGTACGGCCACAGCCGCACCAGGGTGCGGACGGCCGAACGGTCGGTGGTTGCACGTGTCGTGGGCATCAGTCGCGAGCGTACGGACCGCCGCCGACGGCGCCCACCGAGTTTCGGCCCAACCGGGCGTGCCGACCGGGTCGGGTGACAGCCACTCAGCCGTCCCGTATCCGGTGGAGCGGCCGTGCACGGCCCCTGGCGGCCGTCCCCGGCGGGAGGACCGCCGTCCCCCACAGGCGACGGCAGCCGCCCCAACAGTTCGCATAGCGAACATGAACATCCGGTCAACGGACCATTTCCGGCCAACTTTGTGACGCGGTCCTGACAGGTGGCGAGATCTCCTGCCACTCTTCCCAGGCCGACTCACAGCAACCCCACAGTTTCCGCACGTCTGCCGAGCCGGCTCCGCACCTGCACGTGGCTTTCGCGTAACGCCCTGTTCTGCCCGGACGTCCCAACCCACCGTCCGGTCTCCCCTGGCCGCGCGACCCGCGGTCACGCAGAAGGAGTCAGTGTTGAGAAGCAATTCCTCTCGCGGACGCACCTCCCACATCACGCCCCGCAGAACCGCCACCGTCGCCCTCGCCGGTGTCGCCGCCCTCATCGCCGCCGCCGTCCAGTCCGGCCCGGCCGGCGCCGCGCCGGCGGCGCCCCTGGCGGGGAAGCCGGACCCGGCCCACGTCGCGGTCAAGCTCACGCCTTCGCAGCGCGCCGAGCTGATCCGCCACGCCGACGCCGGCGCGGCCGCCACCGCCCGCTCGATCGGGCTGGGCGCGAAGGAGAAGCTGGTCGTCCGGGACGTCGTCAAGGACGCCGACGGCACCCTGCACACCCGGTACGAGCGGACGTACGCGGGTCTGCCGGTGCTCGGCGGCGACCTCGTCGTGGCCACCTCCCGCGCGGGCAAGACCATGGAGGTCGTCAGGGCGACCGGCGCGACGCTGAAGGTCACCGGGCTGACCCCGGCGGTGTCGAAGGCCGCGGCCGAGAAGCAGGCCGTGCAGCGGGCGAAGGCACTCGGCGGGACGAAGTCGGCCGCGGACAGCGTCCGGAAGGTCGTCTGGGCCGGCTCCGGCAAGCCCGTCCTCGCCTACGAGACGGTCGTCGGCGGCCTCCAGCACGACGGCACCCCGAACGAACTGCACGTCGTCACCGACGCCGCCACCGGCAAGAAGCTCTACGAGTACCAGGCCGTCCGGAACGGCATCGGCAACACCCAGTACAGCGGGCAGGTCACGCTGACCACGACGCAGTCGGGCTCGACGTACACGCTCACCGACGGGGCGCGCGGCAGCCACAAGACGTACAACCTGAACCGCGGCACCTCGGGCACCGGCACCCTGTTCTCGCAGAGCAGCGACACCTGGGGCAACGGCACCACCTCGAACGCGGCGACCGCGGGCGCGGACGCCCATTACGGCGCCGCGGTCACCTGGGACTTCTACAAGAGCTCCTTCGGCCGCAGCGGCATCAAGAACAACGGCGTCGGCGCCTACTCGCGCGTGCACTACGGCAACGCGTACGTGAACGCGTTCTGGAGCGACAGCTGCTTCTGCATGACCTACGGCGACGGCTCGGGCAACGCCAAGCCGCTGACCGCGATCGACGTCGCCGGCCACGAGATGAGCCACGGCGTCACCGCCGCCACCGCGAACCTCACCTACAGCGGTGAGTCCGGCGGCCTGAACGAGGCCACCTCGGACATCTTCGGCACCGGCGTGGAGTTCTTCGCCAACAACAGCTCGGACGTCGGCGACTACCTCATCGGCGAGAAGATCGACATCAACGGCAACGGCACCCCGCTGCGCTACATGGACAAGCCCAGCAAGGACGGCTCGTCCAAGGACAACTGGTACTCGGGCATCGGCGGGATCGACGTGCACTACTCGTCCGGCCCCGCGAACCACTTCTTCTACCTGCTGAGCGAGGGCAGCGGCGCCAAGGTCGTCAACGGCGTCAGCTACAACTCGCCGACGGCGGACGGCCTTCCGGTCACCGGCATCGGCCGGGACAAGGCGCTCCAGATCTGGTACCGGGCGCTGACCACCAAGTGGACGTCCACCACCAACTACGCGGGCGCCCGCACCGGCACGCTGGCGGCGGCCGGCGAGCTGTACGGCACCACCAGCACCGAGTACAAGGCCGTGCAGGACGCCTGGGCGGGCGTCGCAGTCGGCGCGCGCTCCGGTGGCGGGGGCGGCGGCGGCACGTCGTACGAGAGCAGCACGCCGGTGTCCGTGCCGGACAACGGAGCGGCCGTCACCTCGGACATCACCGTCTCCGGCCGGAGCGGGAACGCGCCGGCCAACCTCCAGGTGAGCGTCGACATCACGCACACCTGGCGGGGTGACCTGGTGATCGACCTCGTCGGCCCGTCGGGCACCGCCTACCGGCTGAAGAACTTCAGCTCCTCGGACTCCGCGGACAACGTGACCGAGACCTACACGGTCAACGCCTCCGCCGAATCGGCCAACGGCACCTGGAAACTGCGGGTACAGGATCAGGCCACGTACGACACCGGAACGATCAACAGCTGGAAGCTGACCTTCCCGTAAACCGCATGCCACTGGCCCGGGATCACGGCGCTGTCCGAGGGTGGGTCACCCTCGGACAGCGCCCGTTTACATCGTGGAAACGTTCACCTGACAGTCGAGTTTCAGCCAACATCACTTCGGGGTCCTGACATGTACGCGCCCCTGATGTCAGGCTCTCTCCACCCGCCGCAGCACAGCAACTTCACCACCCCACAGCCGGCCAGTAACCCCACGCTGACCGGACTCCCCACGAGAAGGAGCTTTCCTTGAGCCCCCTCTACGCGCGTCACAAGCGCACCACTCTGGCCATCGCCACCGCTGTCGCCGCCGGAGCCCTGCTCGCCACCGGAGTGAGCACCAGCGCCACCGCCCAGACCCCGGCCGGATCCGCCGCCGCCAAGCCCCTGGCCGCCGCTCCGACCGCGCTGTCCGCCGCGGCCCGCACCACCCTGATCCACGACGCCCAGGCCGACGCCGCCCAGACCGCCCAGGAGATAGGTCTCGGCGCCAAGGAGAAGCTGGTCGTCAAGGACGTCGTCAAGGACGCCGACGGCACCCTGCACACCCGCTACGAGCGCACCTACGCGGGCCTGCCCGTGCTCGGCGGCGACCTGATCGTCCACACCGCCAAGTCCGGCAAGACCCAGGGCGTCACCAAGGCGATCAAGTCGGCCCTCAAGCCGGCCTCGCTCACGCCGCGGATCACCGCCGCCAAGGCGGAGAAGCAGGCGGTGTCCGCCGCCAAGACGCTCGGCTCCACCAAGACCGCCGCGGACGGCGCCCGCAAGGTGATCTGGGCCGGCTCCGGCAAGCCCGTCCTCGCCTACGAGACGATCGTCGGCGGCTTCCAGGACGACGGCACCCCCAACCAGCTGCACGTCATCACCGACGCCGCCACCGGCAAGAAGCTCTACGAGTACCAGGGCATCGAGACCGGCACCGGCAAGAGCCTGTACTCGGGCACGGTCGCCCTGAACACGTACCAGTCCACGTCGTACCAGCTCTACGACACGACGCGCGGCGGCCACAAGACGTACAACAAGGCGCACGGCACCAGCTCCACCGCCGGCACCCTGTTCACGGACGCCGACGACGTCTGGGGCACCGGTACGGCCTCCAGCTCCACCAGCGACCAGACCGCGGCCGTCGACGCCGCCTACGGCGCGCAGACGACCTGGGACTTCTACAAGTCCACCTTCGGCCGCAGCGGCATCAAGAACGACGGCAAGGCCGCCTACTCCCGCGTGCACTACGGCAACCAGTACGTCAACGCGTTCTGGGACGACAGCTGCTTCTGCATGACGTACGGCGACGGCGAGGGCAACGTGAACCCCCTCACCTCGCTCGACGTCGCCGGCCACGAGATGAGCCACGGTGTCACCTCCAACACCGCCGGCCTCAACTACTCGGGCGAGTCCGGCGGCCTGAACGAGGCCACCTCGGACATCTTCGGCACGGGTGTGGAGTTCTTCGCGGCCAACTCCAACGACGTCGGTGACTACCTCATCGGCGAGGAGATCGACATCAACGGCGACGGCAGCCCGCTGCGCTACATGGACAAGCCCAGCAAGGACGGCGGCTCCGCCGACTACTGGTCCTCCTCCGTCGGCAGCAAGGACGTGCACTACTCGTCCGGTGTCGCCAACCACTTCTTCTACCTGCTGGCCGAGGGCAGCGGCGCGAAGACGATCAACGGCGTGAGCTACAACTCGCCGACCTACAACGGCTCCACCGTGACCGGCATCGGCCGCGCCAAGGCGCTCCAGATCTGGTACAAGGCGCTGACCACGTACATGACGTCGACGACCAACTACAAGGCCGCCCGCACGGCGACCCTGAACGCGGCGTCCGCGCTGTACGGCTCCACCAGCACCGAGTACAAGGCGGTCGCCGCGGCCTGGTCCGCGGTCAACGTCGCCTGACGACCGCCGGAAACGAGCGAGGGCGGCACCCGGGAGGAAGGCTCCCCGGGTGCCGCCCTACCCTTGTGACCCATGTCCTCGGCGCCCTTCACCTACGAGCCGGTCGGTGCGACCCGCGACGACCTGACGTTCTGCCCGCCCGGCTTCCACCCCATGCTGGTCCGCACCCGTCTCGGCGAGGGCCGGGAGGTGTTCCGGCGAGCCGCCGAGGCGGTCATGACCTGGCGGATGCACCGCGCCCTGGGCGTCGGCATCGACGCCACCGCCGACCGCGCGGCCCCCGGCGTCGACGTCACGGTCAGCCTGGCCGGCGTCGTCAAGGCCCCCTGCCGCATCGTCTGGACGGCCGAGGAACCCCGCCGCGCCGGCTGGGCCTACGGCACCCTCGAAGGCCACCCCGAGACCGGCGAGGAGGCCTTCGTGGTCGACCGCACCGGCGACGGCACGGTCTGGCTCACGGTCGCCGCGTTCAGCCGGGCGGCGAAGTGGTACTCCCGCGCGGGCGGCCCGGCGACCCGCGGCCTGCAGCACGCCTACGCCCGCCGCTGCGGCAAGGTCCTGCGCGAACTGGCCGCCCAGGACCCCGCCGGCTGAAACCGCACCACGAAAGCCCCCGGGCCCGGGGACGCGGCATCCGGCAGCCCACCGGCGTGTGTGCGCGCGACGGTCAGCGCAGCAGCATGCCCGCCCCCTCCACCACCTCCTGGGACGGGACCGCGACCAGGCCCAGTTCGGTGCCGGAGGCGAGGAGGGGGTGGGTGGGGAGGATGCGGACCGTGTAGCCGTAGGGGCCGGTGCGGTCCAGGGACAGCGGGCCCTCGTAGACGAGGCGGCCCTCCAGGTCGGGGGCGCCGGCCGCTTTCAGCGGGACGACCGTGGCGTCGGTGATGCGGTCCTCCGCGTCCACCCGGCCGGACACCGCCTGCACCTCCACGTCGTCCGGGCCGAGGTCGCCCAGTGCCACCCGGACCCGCAGCCCCAGGGTGCTGCCCAGCTCCGCCGTCGCCGTCGTGGCGGTCGTCTCGACGTGGTCGACGCTCACCCCCCGCCAGGCGGCCCGCGTCCGCGCCTTCCACTCGGCGAGGTCCCGGGCGGTGTCCGGGGTCAGCGTGCGGTGCGCCCGCGCGGCCGGGGCGTAGAGCCGGTCGACGTACTCGCGGACCATGCGGCCGGCCAGCACCTTCGGGCCGAGCAGCGCCAGGGTCTGGCGGACCATCTCGATCCACCGGTCGGGCAGCCCGCCCCGCCCGCGCTCGTAGAAGCGCGGCGCGATCCGCTGTTCGAGCAGGTCGTACAGGGCCGCCGCCTCGATGTCGTCCCGGCGGTCGGGGTCGGTGCCGGCGCCGTCGGCGGTCGGGATGGCCCAGCCGAAGTCCGGCTGAAACCACTCGTCCCACCAGCCGTCCAGCACCGAGAGGTTGAGGCAGCCGTTGAGCGCGGCCTTCATCCCGCTCGTGCCGCAGGCCTCCAGCGGCCGCAGCGGGTTGTTCAGCCAGACGTCACAGCCCGGGTAGAGCTTCTGCGCCATCGCCATGCCGTAGTCGGGCAGGAAGACGATCCGGTGCCGCACCCGCGGGTCGTCCGCGAACCGGACCAGCTCCTGCACCAGCCGCTTGCCGCCGTCGTCCGCCGGGTGCGCCTTGCCCGCGACCACGATCTGCACCGGCCGCTCCGGATGCAGCAGGAGGTCCATCAGCCGGTCCGGGTCGCGCAGCATCAGCGTCAGCCGCTTGTACGACGGCACCCGGCGGGCGAACCCGATCGTCAGCACATCGGGGTCCAGGACGTCGTCGATCCAGCCCAGCTCCGCGTTCCCGGCACCCCGTTGCCGCCAGGACACCCGCAGCCGCTCGCGCACCTCCAGCACCAGCTGCTCGCGCAGGGTGCGGCGCAGCTCCCAGATCTCCTGGTCCGCGATGTCCGCGACCGCGTCCCAGCGCTCGGAGCCGCCGACGGACAGCGCGTCCTCGGTCCGCTGCGCGCCGATCTGCCGGGCCCCGAGCCGCAGCACCTCCGGCGCCACCCAGGTCGGCGCGTGCACCCCGTTGGTCACGGAGGTGATCGGGACCTCCTCGGGGTCGAATCCCGGCCAGAGCCCCGCGAACATGCCCCGGCTGACCTGCCCGTGCAGCAGCGACACCCCGTTGGCCCGCTGGGCCAGCCGGAGCCCCATCACGGCCATGTTGAACAGGTTCGGCTCGCCGCCCGGATAGGTCTCCATGCCCAGCGCCAGGATCCGCTGCACGTCGATGCCGGGCAGTTCGGCGTCCGGGCCGAAGTGCCGGCCGACCAGCTCGCGGTCGAAGCGGTCGATGCCGGCCGGGACCGGGGTGTGGGTGGTGAACACCGTCCCGCCCCGCACGGCCTCCAGCGCCGAGTCGAAGTCCAGTCCCCGGGCGCACAGTTCGGCGATCCGCTCCAGGCCGAGGAAGCCCGCGTGCCCCTCGTTGGTGTGGAACACCTCCGGCTCCGGGTGACCGGTGAGCCGGCAGTACGTCCGCACGGCCCGCACACCTCCTATGCCGAGCAGCATCTCCTGGAGCAGCCGGTGCTCGCTGCCGCCGCCGTAGAGCCGGTCGGTCACCCCGCGTTCGCCGTGGTCGTTCTCCTCCACGTCCGAGTCGAGCAGCAGCAGCGGCACCCTGCCGACCCGGGCCAGCCAGATCCGGGCGTGCAGCGCCGTGCCGCCCGGGAGCGCGAGGGAGACCTGCGCCGGGGTGCCGTCGGGCTCGTTCAGCCGGGTGAGCGGCAGCTCGTTGGGGTCCAGGACCGGATAGTGCTCCTGCTGCCAGCCGTCCCGGGAGAGGGTCTGCCGGAAGTACCCGTGCCGGTACAGCAGTCCCACTCCGATCAGGGGTACGCCGAGGTCGCTGGCGGCCTTCAGGTGGTCGCCGGCGAGGATGCCGAGGCCGCCGGAGTACTGCGGGAGCGCGGCCGTGATGCCGAACTCGGGCGAGAAGTAGGCGACGGCGGCGGGCAGCCCGTCGGCCTGCTGCTGGTACCAGCGGTCGCCGGTCAGGTAGTCGTCGAGGTCGTCGGCGGCCGCGGTGAGACGGCGCAGGAACCGCCGGTCCCCGGCCAGCTCGGCCAGCCGGGCCGGGCGCACGCTGCCCAGCAGCCGTACCGGGTCGCCCCCCGCCGTCGCCCAGACCTCGGGGTCGACGGACTGGAACAGGTCGCGCGTTTCCGCATGCCAGGACCAGCGCAGATTGCGCGCCAGGTCGCTCAGCGGCCGGAGGGGTTCGGGGAGTACGGGACGGACGGTGAACCGACGGATCGCCTTCACATTCCACCTCGGACGCGTCGCGGGGTGAGACGCACGGCGCCGTACGTCTCGTCGTCTCCTCCGACGGTAGTGGTTACCGCGCGGTCGGTGGGGACGTACCCGCCGGGGGTGTCGGATGGCGTCAAGTCCCGGTCACCGGGCACCCGGACGATGGGGCCGGTCTTGTGCGTAGACATACGCGTGAGTAGTTAACACAGTGCCGGGTTGCCCACCCGAGCCGGGTGGGAAGGCTCCTCCGGTACACACCCCACAGGCGCACCACAGCACACCCGCAGGACCCACCTCCCCATGTCCATCCGCCACACCCACGTCGAAGCGGACAGGAGCGGTCATGCCCGCCACGCACCACTCGTCAGCACCCGTGACGACCAGCAAGGCCACGACAGCAGGAACAGCGGCACCAGCAGGCAGGACGACGGACGGGAAGGGCGCGCCGCTGCCCGGCGCCGCCGGTCCGCCCGGCGCCGGGCAGCGGTCGTCCCCGGACGCGGCCACCGCCCTCGGCCGCATTCCCGTCCTCGACGTACGTCCCGTGGTCCAGCACGGCCGCAGGCCCGCCAAGGCCGTGACCGGGGAGTCGTTCGAGGTGTCCGCCACCGTGTTCCGGGAGGGCCACGACGCCGTCGCGGCGAACGTGGTGCTGCGGGACCCGGCGGGCCGGCCGGGCCCCTGGACCCCGATGCGGGAACTCGCCCCGGGCACCGACCGCTGGGGCGCCACCGTCACCGCGGGCGAACCCGGCCACTGGACCTACACGGTGGAGGCGTGGTCGGACCCGCTCACCACCTGGCGGCAGCACGCCCGGATCAAGATCCCGGCCGGACTCGACACCGGTCTGGTCCTGACGGAGGGCGCCGAGCTGTACGAGCGTGCCGCCGCCGGAGTCCCGGAAGAAAGCCGGCGGCCCGTGCTGGACGCGGTGGCGGCCCTGCGCGACGAGAACCGCCCGGCCGCCTGGCGGCTCGCGGCGGCGCTGGCGCCGGAGGTGACGGAGGTCCTGGCCCGCCACCCGCTGCGGGAGCTGGTGACGGCCTCCGACCCGATGCCGCTGCT
>NZ_JBEYCX010000008.1:0-57345 GCF_040632975.1 Streptomyces sp. NPDC013455
GTTACATACCGAACCCGGAAGCTAAGCCTCACAGCGCCGATGGTACTGCAGGGGGGACCCTGTGGGAGAGTAGGACGCCGCCGAACAATCTTTGAGAAAACCCCCGCACCTCACGGTGCGGGGGTTTTCTGCGTTCAGGGGACATACCGTCCCCGGAGGGACGGCGGGAGTCGGAGATTCCTCAGAGCCGACCCGCCGCTTTCAACGCCAGGTAGGCGTCCGCCAGCGCCGGCGCCAAATCCTCCGGCGTCGCGTCCACCACGGTCACCCCATGACGGCGGAGCTGCTCCGCGGTGCGCCGGCGCTCGTCCTGGGCCTGGGCCGCGGCGGCCGCCTCGTACACGGCGTCCGTGGTGCCCCGGGCCCGCGCCATGCGGGCGATGTGTGGATCCGCGACGGAGGCGACCACGACGGTGTGGCGCTGCGTGAGCCGGGGGAGCACCGGAAGCAGACCCTGTTCCACCGGTGCGGCGTCCAACGCCGTGAAGAGCACGATCAGGGAGCGCCGGGGTGCGGTGCGCAGCGCGGTGGCGGTCAGACCCCGGGCGTCGGTCTCCACCAGTTCCGGCTCCAGCGTGGCCATGGCGCCGACCAGGGAGGGCAGCACATCGCCTGCCGAGCGGCCCTGGACCAGAGCCCGTACCCGGCGGTCGTAGGCGAGCAGGGCCAGCCGGTCGCCGGCGCGGGAGGCGAGGGCCGAGAGCAGCAGCGCGGCGTCCATGGAGGCGTCCAGGCGCGGGGCGTCACCCACCCGTCCGGCCGAGGTACGGCCCGTGTCTAGGACCAGCAGGATGTGGCGGTCGCGTTCGGGGCGCCAGGTGCGGACGGCGACGGCGGACTGCCGGGCGGTGGCCCGCCAGTCGATCGAGCGGGTGTCGTCCCCGGGAACGTACTCGCGCAGGCTGTCGAACTCCGTCCCCTCGCCGCGGGTCAGCACGCTGGTGCGGCCGTCGAGCTCACGCAGCCGGGCGAGCTTCGAGGGAAGGTGCTTGCGGCTGGTGAACGGCGGCAGGACCCGTACCGTCCACGGCACCAGGTGGGCGCCCTGGCGGGAGAACAGGCCGAGTGGGCCGTAGGAGCGGATCGTCACGCGGTCGGCCCGGCGGTCTCCGCGGCGGGTGGGGCGCAGCCTGGTCGTCACGCGGCGGCGTTCGCCCGGCGGGACGGTCAGCCGGTGCCGGGACGCGGCGATCTCGGTGCCGGGCTGCCAGCTGCTGGGCGGCCAGGCGTCGCGCAGCCGCGCCCGCAGCGGTCGGCGCGAGGGATTGGTGATCGTGAGGGTCACGTCGGCGGTCTCGCCGAGCCGCGTGGAGGTGTCGCCGGAGCGGGTCAGCAGGAGGCGCCGCACGGGTGCGGCGAGTGCGTAGTCGCAGGCACAGGCCACGGCGAGCGGGCCGTTGACCGCGAGGATGCCGGTCCAGCCCGGCTCCAGCACCCCGACGGGAATCGAGCCGAGTGCCGCGATGAGGGCGGCGCGTCCGGTCAGTGCCATCAGCGGGGAACCGGGACGTGGGCCAGGATGGCGGTGATGACCGCGTCGGCGGTCACGCCCTCCATCTCCGCCTCGGGGCGCAGTTGGACGCGGTGGCGCAGCGTGGGCAGGGCCAGGGCCTTCACGTCGTCGGGGATGACGTAGTCGCGGCCGGTCAGCCACGCCCACGCGCGTGACGTGGCGAGCAGGGACGTCGCGCCGCGGGGGGAGACGCCCAGCGTGAGGGAGGGCGATTCCCGGGTGGCACGGCAGATGTCCACGACGTAGGCGGTGATCTCGGGGGACACGGTGGTCTTGGCGACCGCCGCGCGGGCCGCCTCCAGGTCGGCGGCGCCCGCGACCGGGCGGACGCCCGCGCCGCGCAGGTCGCGGGGGTCGAAGCCCGAGGCGTGCCGGGTGAGGACGTCGATCTCGTCCTGCCGCGAGGGCAGAGGGACCGTCAGTTTCAGCAGGAACCGGTCCAGTTGGGCCTCGGGCAGGGGGTAGGTGCCCTCGTACTCGACCGGGTTCTGGGTCGCGGCGACCAGGAACGGCTCCGGGAGCGGGCGCGGGGTGCCGTCGACCGTGACCTGGCGTTCCTCCATGGCCTCCAGCAGCGACGACTGGGTCTTGGGCGGGGTGCGGTTGATCTCGTCCGCGAGCAGCAGGTTGGTGAAGACCGGGCCGGGCTGGAAGGAGAACTCGGCGCTGCGGGTGTCGTAGACGAGGGAACCGGTGACGTCGCTCGGCATCAGGTCCGGGGTGAACTGGACGCGTTTGGTGTCGAGTTCGAGTGCGGACGCGAGGGCGCGGACGAGCAACGTCTTGGCGACCCCGGGGACTCCTTCGAGGAGTACGTGTCCGCGGCAGAGGAGGGCGACGACGAGGCCGGTCACGGCGGGGTCCTGGCCGACCACGGCTTTGGCGATCTCCGTGCGCAGGGCCTCCAGGGAGGCCCGGGCGGTGCCCGCGTCCCCGCTCCGCCCGGCGTTGTCAGTGGTCGGGTCCATCATGAACGGCGTACCTCTCTTTCGAGGGCGTCGAGTTGGTCGGTGAGTGCGATGAGGGCCGCGTCGTCGCCGGGCGGCGGTCCGAAGAGGAGGAAGTGCAGGGCCTGTCCGTCGCCGGCGAGGTGAGCGGACAGGGCGGGGAGCAGGGCCTCGGGCGCGTGCGCCTGGGCGACGGGCACGCCGACGAGGGGGGCGAGGCGGGTGCGGGTGGTGGCGCGGAGAGCGGTGGCCGCGCGGTCGCGGGCGTCGGCCTTGCGGTAGAGCCGGGCGCGGCCTTCGGCGGTCTCCGAGGCGCGGACCGCGACGGGGAGTTTCTCGGACACGAGGGGACCGAAGCGGCGTGCCCGCCAGAAGGCGGCCAGGACCGCCGCGATGAAGAGCTGCAGCGTGGCCCAGAGCCATCCCGAGGGGAGCAGGTCGAAGAAGCTCTTGCGCTCACCGGTCTCGGGGGCGGCGGCGTCGGACAGCGAGGGGAGGTACCACACCAGATGCGGGCGCGAACCGAGGAGTTGGAGGGCGAGCGAGGCGTTGCCCTGTTCGTCGAGGCGGTCGTTGTAGAGGATGTCGGGTGCGCCGAGGACGACGGTGTCGCCGCCCCCGGAGGCCGCGGGGACGCGCAGCAGGGTGGCGAGGCGCTCGCTGCGGTAGCAGGAGTCGGCGTCGAGGTGGGTGGTGGTGTAGCGGACGCCGCCGGTGTCGGCGGTGCCCGCGCGCCGGGCTTCGGGCAGTGTGCAGTCCGGGGCGAGGGTGGATGCGTCGCTGGTGGCGGGGTCCGCGGTGACCCCGGGGGCGAGGCGTTCGACGGACCAGCTGCCGGCCGCGACCAGCACGGTGCGCCCGCCCGAGGACGCCGTGGCCGTGTGCAGCCGGCTCTGCTGACGGTGGGTCAGCAGGTCGGGCACGGCAACCAGCAGGGTGGTGTCCGGGCCGGCGGCGGCGCGCGCCGCGTCCAGGGTGGTGACCACGCGGGTGGAAACACCCCGGGCGGCGAGGAGTTGGGCGACGGCCCGGCTGCCGTAGGGGTCGGCGGAGCGCGGGTCCAGCTCGCCGTGCCGGGCGGTGGAGCGTACGGCGGCCATGGCGACGGCCGCCACCAGGATCAGTACGACGGCGAGCGCGATGCCTCGTGTCCTGGTCCACACCTGGCGGCCGGTGGGTGCGGTGGAGGTGGTCGTCGGCGGGGCCTCGGCGGTCACTCGGTGACCCCCTGGCGGGTGCTGTGGGCCGCGGCGGTGGCGTCGGCGGCGAGGGCCGGGCGAGTGTTTTCGAGGTCGCGGTCGAGCGTGACGAGGCGGTGGTACGCCTGCTCGTCGGCGCTGCGCCCGCCGTACGTGACGTCGTCGAAGTCGCGGGCGGCGGTGCGCAACCGGTCCGTGTGCCCGGGAAGGACGCGGCCGGCCTCGGCGGCCGCCTCGTCGGCGGTGCGGCCGGCGCGTACGTCGAGCAGGGCGCGTTCCTCCAGGGAGCGGACGAGGGCGCGCATGCGTTCCTGGACGGCCTGGTTCCAGTGGCCCAGGGCGGCATGGGCCTCGCCGGCCGCGCGGTGTTCGGCGGCGCTGCGGGGGCGGTCGCCGAACAGGGCGGCCGCGGAAGCGGGCCGGCGGCGGGGGGTGCCGAGGCGCCACCACAGGGCGGCCAGGACGGCGACGGCGAACAGGATGACCACGAACAGGCCGACGGCGCCGCCCGGGGTCGCCGAGGCGGCGCTGCTGAACAGCCGGTCGAGCCAGTCCCAGAACGCGTCCAGGGCCCGCTGGAGCAGGCTGGGGTCGTTCTCGTGGTACACCGGCTTGGACAGCTCGCGCCGGGCCGCTTCCCGCGCGGGGTCGCGCGGGACGGTCACCGGCGGTTCGTCGCCCGAGCCGGCCGCCAGGACGGCCCGGCCCGTCACCCGCGCCAGTGCCCGGACGGCCGTCGCGGCGGGGCCCGATGGAGCCACCGCCGTGAGGACTGCCCCCGTGAGGCTCACCGCATCAGCTCCCGGATACGTGGCCGGTGCCGCCGGTGCCGTAGCCCTGGACTCCGGCGGCGCGGGCCAGTTCGAGGTCGAGGGCTTCGCGGCGGATGCGCTGGTCGATGTAGAGGAGCACGGTGACGCCGGCGCTGATCGGAAGGGTGAGCGTGGTGCCGATCAGGGAGCCGATGCCCCGGATGATCAGGAACGCCCAGCCGACGTGTCCGCCGCTGGTGCCCAGGAAGTCGTCCATGCCGTCACCGCTCACGGCGGCACCGATGACGGCGAAGGGGATGGTGACGATGGAGGAGACGATGTTGGCGATGAGCCAGGCGAGTACCTGGATGCCGAAGATGCGCCACCAGGAGCCGCGCACCAGCTTGGCGGAGCGGCTCATGGCCTTCGTGATGGTCTGGCGTTCCAGCATCAGCGCGGGCGCGGCCAGGTAGAAGCGGATCGCCAGCCACACCGCGACCACGACGGAGCCGAGGATGCCGAGGCCGAGGAGCGCCGCTCCGCCGGCGTCGCTGCCGCCGGCGGCCAGGACGAGGATGCCGGGCAGGGCCCCGGCGGCCACCACCCCGACGGTGATCAGGCCGAGCAGGAGGAGCAGGCCGCACAGCTTCGGGAGCTGCGGGCGGGCCTCCCGCCAGGCCTCGCCGGCGCTGACCGGCTTGCCGAGGACGGCACGGCTGGTGATGGTCGTGAGCAGCGCGGTCGCGACCAGGATGGCGGCCGCGGAGATCACTGTGACGATGCCTCCGACGATCATGGTCTCGCGCAGCGCGCGGAACACCTCGTCGGGGGTGGCGGTCCGGCTGTCGAGGGACGTGCCGGAGAGGGCGTCGTTGAGGACGAGGCCCTGGAGGAGGACCAGGCAGGTGTCCGTGACCACGGCGACGGTCAGCGCGATACCGAGGACCGTGCGCCAGTAGGTGCGCATGGTGGACACGGCGCCGTCGAGGATCTCGCCGACGCCGAGCGGGCGCAGCGGGATGACACCGGGCTTGGCGGCGGGAGGCGGGCCGCCCCAGCCGCCGCCCCAGGCGGGGTAGCCGCCCGGGTTGCCGTGACCGCCGTACCCGGCGGGCGGACCGGCGTATCCGGCGGGCGGACCGGCGTACCCCGCGGGTGGGCCGGTGTATCCGCCGCCGGGTCCGCCGGGGCCGGGGCCGCCGGGGTGCCGTCCGCCCCAGCCCGGGCCGGGCGGCGGGGGCGGTGGGGCCTGGTGCGGGCTCGGGGCACCGGTGGGCGCCGACCACTGGCCGGGTGGCGGCTGTTCCTTCGACCATTTCGCGCCCGCGCCCTGCGCTTCCGCGCCCGGCTGCGGCGCGGGCTCGGTGGGGCCGGGGCGGTCGGCGGGCTCGGCGGGGCCGGACGCACCGGGCTCCCGCCCCTCGGGCGACGGGGAGGATCCGGGCGAGGCCCAGCCCGGAGTGTCTGTCATCGAAGCTCCTTCTCGGTGCCCGTCCGCGGTCGCGGCGGCAGGTTGGCAGCCATCGTGCCATGGGCCGGTCGGCAGGGGGCCGGCCGCGGTGGGGGCCGGACGCCTTCAATTGTCCGCCGGATCCGGGGCAGACTGACGGCATGGCTGATCAGCAGGCGCGAACCGGCGGGCACATGCGGCCGACCGAGATACCGGCGATCCGATGGGAGGAACCACCAGAAGGTCCCGTACTGGTCCTTCTCGATCAGACAAGGCTTCCGGCGGAAGAGGTCGAGCTGGTGTGCACGGACGCATCGGCGCTGGTGGAGGCGATCCGTTCGCTCGCCGTGCGGGGGGCGCCGCTGCTGGGGATCGCGGGGGCGTACGGCGTCGCGCTCGCCGCCGCGCGCGGCTTCGAGGTGGCCGAGGCGGCGAGCGCGCTCGCGGGAGCCAGGCCCACCGCGGTGAACCTCTCCGTCGGTGTGCGCCGGGCGCAGGCCGCGCACCAGGCGGCGCTGGCCAGGACCGGCGACCCCACCGCGGCCGCCATGGCGGCGCTGGCCGCGGCGCGGGCGCTGCACCGGGAGGACGCCGAGGCCAGTGCCCGGATGGCGGCCCATGGGCTGGCGCTGCTGGACGAGCTGCAGCCCGGCGGCGGGCACCGGATCCTGACCCACTGCAACACCGGCTCGCTGGTGTCGGGCGGGGAGGGCACGGCCTTCGCGGTGGCGCTCGCCGCGCACCGGGCGGGGCGGCTGCGGCGGCTGTGGGTGGACGAGACGCGTCCGCTGCTGCAGGGCGCGCGCCTGACCGCGTACGAAGCGGCTCGCAGCGGCATGGCGTACACCCTGCTCACCGACAACGCGGCGGGTTCCCTGTTCGCGGCGGGCGAGGTGGACGCGGTGCTGATCGGGGCGGACCGGATCGCGGCCGACGGTTCGGTGGCGAACAAGGTGGGGAGCTATCCGCTCGCCGTGCTGGCGCGGTACCACCACGTGCCGTTCATCGTGGTGGCGCCGCTGACGACGGTCGACGCGGACACGCCCGACGGGGCGTCCATCGAGGTCGAGCAGCGGCCCGGCTTCGAGGTGACCGAGGTCGCGGTGCCCCAGGTGCCGGTGACGGCAGCCGGAGGGGGGATCGCGGTGGCGCCCCTGGGGACCCAGGCGTACAACCCGGCGTTCGACGTGACGCCGCCCGAGCTGGTGACGGCGATCGTCACCGAGGCGGGGGTCGTGTCACCCGTGACGGCCGAGGCCCTGGCGGAGTCGTGTGCCGGGTCCCGCCAGGTGGCGGTCGACTGATGGGGTGAGGCCGGCTCCGGCGGCGTCGACGGCCCCTCGACCTCGGTGACGTCCGGGGCGAGGGGCCGTGGCATCACCGTTCCGGACATCCCCGTTTCGTCGCCCGCCGGGGCCGGCGATCGCCGGCGAGGGGCGCGCCGGTGCCGGTGGACGGCCGGTGCCGGGACCGGTGCCGGCGGACAGGGGCAGACAGTGACGGCGACATACGACTATCGTCACCGGCCAGTGACCTCCCTCACCAGGGCGCCTGTCGCTGTTATGAGAATGGGATGATGTCGTTTATGAAGGGACGAGTCCTTGTCGTCGACGACGACACCGCACTGGCCGAGATGCTCGGCATCGTGCTGCGTGGTGAAGGTTTTGAGCCGTCTTTCGTAGCCGACGGCGACAAGGCGCTGGCCGCTTTCCGTGAGAGCAAGCCCGACTTGGTGCTGCTCGACCTCATGCTGCCCGGACGGGACGGCATCGAGGTGTGCCGGCTGATCCGGGCGGAGTCCGGGGTGCCGATCGTGATGCTCACGGCGAAGAGCGACACCGTCGATGTCGTGGTGGGCCTGGAGTCGGGCGCCGACGACTACATCGTGAAGCCGTTCAAGCCGAAGGAGCTGGTGGCGCGGATCCGGGCGCGACTGCGCAGGTCGGAGGAGCCGGCACCGGAGCAGCTCACCATCGGTGACCTGGTCATCGACGTCGCCGGGCACTCGGTGAAGCGGGACGGGCAGTCGATCGCGCTGACCCCGCTCGAGTTCGACCTGCTGGTCGCGCTCGCGCGCAAGCCGTGGCAGGTGTTCACGCGCGAGGTGCTCCTGGAGCAGGTGTGGGGCTACCGGCACGCGGCCGACACCCGGCTGGTCAACGTGCACGTCCAGCGGCTGCGCTCCAAGGTCGAGAAGGACCCGGAGCGGCCGGAGATCGTGGTGACCGTCCGTGGTGTCGGTTACAAGGCCGGACCGAGCTGACATGTCCGGGGACAGCGCCGCTTCGGCTCCCGGCGGGTCCGGGTCCCGGCCGGGGCGGCCTGTCGGCCGGACGGCGGCGGGTTCGCGGATCAGGCGCCTGTTCGAGGGCGGGCTGCTCCGGGGCGGGGTCCAGGGCAGCCCGGTGCTGCGGCTGTTCCTGCGCTGGGTGCGCCGGCCGCTGTTGCCGGTGATGCGGCTGTGGCGGCGCAACATCCAGCTCAGGGTGGTCGCCACGACCCTGCTCATGTCGCTGGGCGTCGTCCTGCTGCTGGGTTTCGTGGTGATCGGGCAGGTGCGCAACGGCCTGCTGGACGCCAAGGTGAAGGCGTCGCAGAGCCAGGCCACGGGCGGGTTCGCGGTGGCCAAGCAGAAGGCCGACGAGGCGGTCGGCGGGACCGGAGCGGGTGCCGCCGCCGACGACGGTGAAGACGCCGCGACCGCGGACGGGCGGCAGTCGCAGAACGTCATCCAGTGGATGAGCGATCTCGTGGAGTCGCTGTCCAGCGGTGGTGCGGGCGCCTTCGACGTGGTGACGCTGCCCGTCGGCGACGACAGCGGCGGCGGGCGCAGCCCACGCGGCTCCGGGAACGTCAACCCGACCTCCAGCGTGCCCGCGGCCCTGCGCGACCGGGTCAACAGCGGTACGACGGCCGTGCAGAGCAACACGCGGATCATCTACTTCGGCGGCAAGGAGTCGCAGCCGGGTCTCGTCATCGGCAAGCAGGTCAACGACCCCAACGGCCGTCCCTACGAGCTGTACTACCTCTTCCCGCTGACGCAGGAGGAGAAGTCCCTGAGCCTGGTCAAGGGCACCCTCGCCACCGCCGGGCTGTTCGTCGTCGTCCTGCTGGGCGCCATCGCCTGGCTGGTGGTGCGGCAGGTCGTCACGCCGGTGCGGATGGCGGCCGGGATCGCGGAGCGGCTGTCCGCCGGGCGGTTGCAGGAGCGGATGAAGGTCACCGGCGAGGACGACATCGCGCGTCTCGGCGAGGCCTTCAACAAGATGGCGCAGAACCTCCAGGTCAAGATCCAGCAGCTGGAGGACCTGTCGCGGATGCAGCGTCGGTTCGTCTCCGACGTCTCGCACGAGCTGCGCACCCCGCTGACCACCGTCCGGATGGCCGCCGACGTCATCCACGAGGCCCGCGAGGACTTCGACCCGGTGACCGCGCGCTCGGCCGAGCTGCTCGCCGACCAGCTGGACCGGTTCGAGTCGCTGCTCGCGGACCTGCTGGAGATCAGCCGATTCGACGCGGGCGCGGCGGCCCTGGAGGCCGAGCCGATAGACCTCAGGGAGGTCGTCCGGCGGGTGGTGAGCGGCGCCGAGCCGCTCGCCGAGCGCAAGGGCACCCGCATACGGGTCTTCGGCGACCAGCAGCCCGTCGTCGCCGAGGCGGACCCCCGGCGCGTGGAGCGGGTGCTGCGCAACCTCGTCGTCAACGCCGTCGAGCACGGCGACGGCAAGGACGTCATCGTCAAGCTCGCCGCGGCGGGCGGCGCCGTGGCCATCGCGGTGCGCGACTACGGCGTCGGGCTCAAGCCCGGCGAGGCGACCCGGGTCTTCAGCCGCTTCTGGCGGGCCGACCCGGCACGCGCGCGTACCACCGGCGGGACGGGTCTCGGACTGTCGATCGCCCTGGAGGACGCGCGGCTGCACGGCGGCTGGCTCCAGGCCTGGGGTGAGCCGGGCGGCGGCTCCCAGTTCCGGCTGACGCTGCCCAGGACCGCCGACGAGCCGCTGCGGGGCTCGCCCATACCGCTGGAGCCCAAGGATTCACGCCGCAACCGCGGCCTCGACGAAGCCGGTCGGCCCCGCGCGGGAGCGGAGAAGCAGGCGACCCTTCCGGTGCAGCACACCGGTGCCCAGCCGGCCGCGCTGCCGCCGAGGGCGCCGCGGCTGTCCGCGACCCCCGCCGCCGACCCGACCGCCCTGCCCGGACACGGCAACGGCGCGCGCGTGGTGCCCCGGCCCACCGGTGGTGCGCGGCGCCCGGGCGAAGGGCCCGCCGCGGGTCCGGCGGCCGACACGCATGGGGGCGGGCCGGGCGGAGCGGCCGGGCCGCATGACTCGACCGAGCCAGGGGAGGCGTTTCGTGGCCGCTGACCGCAAGGGGGGCGCACGGCGGCGGCTGGGGCGCGCGGTGGCGTACGCCGCCGCGGGTGTCGTCCTGCTGGCCGGGTGCGCGTCGATGCCCGACAGCGGGGACCTGCGGGACGTGGAGTCCACGCCGCGGCAGGACACCGGGGTGCGGGTGTTCGCGATGCCGCCGGCCGAGGGGGCCGGTCCGGGGGAGATCATGCAGGGCTTCCTGGAGGCGCTGACCAGCGACGACCCGGAGTACGACACGGCGCGCAAGTACCTGACGGCCGAGGCGGCGAGCGCCTGGCGGCCGGAGCGGTCGACCACCGTGCTGGCGAACGGGCCGAGCATCGAGACCGACTGCGGCCCGGGTCCCCGGGAGGAGGCCAACAGCGTCACGTGCGTGCTCGCCGGTATCCGGGTCGCCACGGTCGACGCGCAGCAGGCGTACCAGCCCGCCGACGGCTTCTACCGCAAGAAGCTGCACCTCACGAAGAACCCCAAGTCCGGCCAGTGGCGCATCGACGGGCTGCCCGACGGTGTCGTCATGGGCAAGTCGGACTTCCAGCGGAACTACACGTCCGTCGACAAGTTCTACTTCGCCTCGAACACGGCGGTCGGGACGGCCGGGCAGCCGGTGGCGGTCGCCGATCCGGTCTTCGTGCGCAGCAAGGTCGACCCGATGACCCAGATGGTCCGCTCGCTGCTGAACGGGCCGACCGCGTGGCTCGGTCCGGTGGTCAGGTCCAGCTTCCCGACCGGTACGGCGCTGAGGAAGGGTGCGTCCGGGCTGGCACCGGACGACCAGAACAGGCTGACCGTGCCGCTGAACCTGGAAGGTTCCCAAGTCGCGGCGAGCAAGTGCACCGAGATGGCCACCCAGGTGCTGCTCACCCTGCGGAACCTGGCTCCGACACTGGAAGGCGTCGCGCTGGAGGGCACCGGCGGGGACCGGCTGTGCGAACTGACCGAGGAGCGCGCCGAGTCCGTCGCCTGGCACGGATCCTCCAAGCGTCCCGAGTACCTGTACTTCCTCGACGGCAAGCACCAGGCGGTACGGATGCCGACCGGGAGCACCGGAACCGGCGCCGTCCCCGTGCCGGGTCCGCTGGGCGAGGGCGAGAAGGCACTCCGGTCGGTGGCCGTCTCGCGCGACGAGCACACCGCGGCCGGGGTCGGTGACGAGGGCAGGTCGCTGTACGTGGCGTCGCTGGCGTCGGGCGGTTCGCTCGGTGCCCCGCTGCTGACCAGCGCCGGCCCGACGCCCGCCGACCGGCTGACCACGCCGAGCTGGGACGCCCGCGGGGACCTGTGGGTGGCCGACCGGGACCCGCACCGGCCGCGGCTGTTCGTCCTGGAGCAGGGCGTCGGCGACGGTGAACCGGAGCAGGTCGCCGTGCCGGATCTGTCCGGCCGGATCAAGGACGTGCGGGTGGCCGCCGACGGGGCGCGGATCGCGCTGGTCGTCGAGAAGGACGGCGAGCAGTCGCTGCTCCTGGGCCGGATCCAGCGGGACGACGGCACCGGGCAGGGCATCTCGGTGGACGGTCTGCGGCCGGCCGCTCCGGATCTGGAGCAGGTCAGTGCCGTCTCCTGGGCCGGTGACAGCAGGCTGCTCGTGGTCGGCCAGGAGCATGGGGGCGTGCAGCAGATGCGGTACGTCCAGGTCGACGGGTCCACGCTCGACGGCCCGGCCCCGGGCGCGCTGCCCGGTGTGGAGGCGGTCGCCGCGTCCGAGGACGAGCGGGTGCCGCTGGTGGCCTACTCGGAGGACGGGATCGTACGGCTGCCGTCCGGCGCCCAGTGGCAGAAGGTCGACAAGGACGGGACGGCGCCGGTCTATCCGGGCTGAGGCCGGCCGGGTGCCGGGGTGCCGCGGAGTGGGCCGGGCCCGCTGAGGCCGGCCGGGTGCCGGGGTGCCGCGGAGTGGGCCGGGGTGTTGTCCACAGGCGTTGTCCACAGGGGTGGCCCGGCCGCGCCGGGGGCGGCACAGTGGTGCGCATGCGGGGGTGGTGGCAGGACCTCACCGACCTGGTGCTGCCGGCCGACTGCGCGGGCTGCGGGGCACCTCGTACGGCACTCTGCCCACGGTGCCGGGCCGCGCTGGTCGGCGGCGTGCCGCGCCGGGTGCGGCCGGTGCCGGAGCCGGCCGGGCTGCCGGTGGTGCACGCGGCGGCTCCGTACGCGGCGGAGGTGCGCGCGCTGCTCCTCGCGCACAAGGAGCGGGGCGCGCTGGCGCTCGCGGGAGCGCTGGGCACGGCACTGGCGGGGGCCGTGCGGGCGGGCCTCGGCGGGGCCGCGGCCACCGGGGCCACTGAGGCCACCGGTGGCGGGGCCGCCGGCGGGCCGGGGCGCGGGCCCGTGCTGCTGGTGCCGGTGCCCTCCGCCCGCTGGGCCGTGCGGGCGCGCGGGCACGATCCGGTGCGGCGGATGGCGCTCGCGGCCGCCGGGGAGCTGCGGCGCACCGGGACGCCGGCCCGGGTGGCGGCCGTACTGCGCCAGCGGCGGCCCGTGGCGGACCAGGCGGGCCTGGACGCGCGGCGGCGCCTGGCGAACCTCGCCGGGGCGCTGGAGGTCACCGCGGGAGGCGGCCGGTTGCTCGGCGCGGGCCGGGTGGTGCTCGTCGACGACCTGATGACGACCGGCGCCAGCCTCGCGGAGGCGGCGAGGGCCCTGCGGCAGGGGGTGCCATTCCGCCGAGATGAGGGGACTCTCGTGTACGAGGCCGTAACTCGGGAAGGTAGGGAGGAACGACGCACCGGTGCCCGGCCGAAGCGGAGGGAGTGTATGCAGGGTGCACTTGAAAAGGCGGTGCCGAACGCCCGTGAGTGGATGCTCCGTGCGGCAGTGATCGCCGCTCCCTGCGATTCTTTCGAAATGAACAGGAACTGACCGCCGACCTGCGTCGTTGCAGGTGGTGAGGGGATCAATTCACCTGAACGGAGGTACACCGCGCGAGAGGGTGACGACATCCGTCCGGGCGAGATATGTTCGGTTGTGAGGAAAGGCGCAGGCCACGCCTCGCATTATCCGAATGCCGTGCTGCGGGTTTTCCGCATTCACCCGCACCGGTGGGGTGGAGATCTCGCCCATGGGGGAGGAGGAGGTGGACGTCACCGAGTCCGAGGTCCGGCGATCACCGGACCTGGTGCAATAGGGAGATGCTCCGCCGAACCAGCGGAGCGATCCGGGAACGGAGTTCTGCGTGGACATCGTCGTCAAAGGCCGCAAGACCGAGGTGCCCGAGCGGTTCCGCAAGCACGTGGCCGAGAAGCTGAAGCTGGAGAAGATCCAGCGGCTCGATGCCAAGGTGATCAGCCTCGACGTCGAGGTGTCCAAGGAGCCGAACCCCCGACAGGCCGACCGCTGTGACCGAGTGGAGATCACGCTCCGCTCCCGCGGTCCGGTGATCCGGGCGGAGGCAGCGGCCAGCGACCCGTACGCGGCACTTGACCTGGCGGCGGAGAAACTGGATGCGCGGCTGCGCAAGCAGCACGACAAGCGGTTCTCGCGCCGGGGCGCGCGCCGGATCCCGGCGGCCGAGGTCGCCGACCACGTCCCGGGTGCGGCGACGCTCGACGGCAACGGCATCCTCGTCCAGGAGGAGGAGGCGGACGGCGTACCGACCAAGAAGATCGGCCCGCTGGAGGTCAAGGGCGAAGGACCCCTCGTCGTCCGCGAGAAGACCCACGTCGCCTCCCCGATGAGCCTCGACCAGGCTCTCTACGAGATGGAACTGGTCGGCCACGACTTCTACTTGTTCGTCGACTCCGAGACGAAGGAGCCGAGCGTCGTCTACCGGCGCCACGCCTACGACTACGGCGTGATCCACCTCAGCACGGACCCGATGGTCACTGAGACGCAGCCCCCGGCGGCGGGGGGCACGCTGGGCGGCTGACCCACCCGGCTGAAGCTGAGCCGGTGCCCCTGGAGCGCGTGTGCGCCCCCAGGGGCATCGGTGTGCGACCACTTCGCGCCCCGCACGTCACCTCGGTGTCGCCCGGGCATGAAATCATGGCCGCACCGGCCCAACCGGTGGGCCGCTGCCTTGGGTTGGCGATGGCACAGGACCACAGGCCACAGCCTTCAGGGGGAGGAACGATGGCGGACACCTTCGGACCGATGCGGGACGGGGACGCCGACGGCCATGCCGTCGGGACGGGCCCGGACCCGGACGCTCCACGCAAGGAGCCGATCAGAGTCCTGGTCGTGGACGACCACGCCCTCTTCCGGCGCGGCCTGGAGATCGTGCTCGCGGCCGAGGAGGACATCCAGGTCGTCGGCGAGGCCGGCGACGGGGCCGAGGCCGTCGACAAGGCCGCCGACCTGCTGCCCGACATCGTGCTGATGGACGTCCGCATGCCCAAGCGCGGGGGGATCGAGGCCTGCACCTCCATCAAGGAGGTCGCCCCCAGCGCCAAGATCATCATGCTGACGATCAGCGACGAGGAGGCCGACCTCTACGAGGCGATCAAGGCGGGCGCGACCGGCTACCTGCTGAAGGAGATCTCGACCGACGAGGTGGCCACCGCCATTCGCGCGGTGGCCGACGGGCAGTCGCAGATCAGTCCGTCGATGGCGTCGAAACTGCTCACCGAGTTCAAGTCGATGATCCAGCGCACCGACGAGCGCAGGCTGGTGCCCGCGCCCCGGCTGACCGACCGGGAGCTGGAGGTCCTCAAACTCGTCGCCACGGGCATGAACAACCGGGACATCGCCAAGGAGCTGTTCATCTCCGAGAACACCGTGAAGAACCACGTGCGCAACATCCTGGAGAAGCTGCAGCTGCACTCCAGGATGGAGGCTGTGGTGTACGCGATGCGGGAGAAGATCCTCGAGATCCGCTAGCGCCTAGCCGAGCAGGCCGGCGAGCTCCCTGGTGAGCGGGGCGCGCAGCTCGGGGGCGTCCACCCGCTCCACGCGGACGTCCGTGCAGTTCACCCAGGCCGCCGCCTCGGTCAGCGCCCGCGCGACCGCCGGGACCGCCTTCGGGCCGTCCAGGGTGACCTGCCTGGCCACCAGCGTGCGGCCCTCGCGGGCCGGGTCGACACGCCCGACCAGCCGGCCGCCGGCCAGCACGGGCATCGCGAAGTAGCCGTGCACCCGCTTGGGCTTGGGGACGTACGCCTCCAGCCGGTGGGTGAAGCCGAAGATCCGCTCCGTGCGCGCCCTCTCCCAGATCAGCGAGTCGAACGGGGACAGCAGCGTGGTGCGGTGCCGGCCGCGCGGCGGCGTCGCCAGGGCCGCCGGGTCCGCCCAGGCCGGCCTGCCCCAGCCCTCGACCTCGACCGGGACCAGGCCCGAGTCGGCGATCACCGCGTCGACCTGTTCCCCCTTGAGGCGGTGGTAGTCGGCGATGTCCCCGCGCGTGCCGACGCCGAGCGACTCGCCCGCCAGCCGCACCAGACGGCGCAGGCACTCGGTGTCGTCCAGCTCGTCGTGGAGCAGGGCGGCCGGGACCGCGCGCTCGGCGAGGTCGTACACCCGCTTCCAGCCGCGCCGTTCGACGCACACCACCTCGCCGTACATCAGCGCCCGCTCCACGGCGACCTTCGTGCCCGACCAGTCCCACCAGTCGTTCGTCTTCTTCGCGCCGCCCAGCTCGGTGGCGGTCAGCGGGCCCTCCGCGCGCAGCTGCTTGATGACCTGGTCGTAGGCGCCGTCGGGGAGTTCGTGGTGCCAGTGCGGGCGGTTGCGGTAGGCGCGGCGGCGGAAGGCGAAGTGCGGCCACTCCTCGATGGGCAGGAGGCAGGCCGCGTGCGACCAGTACTCGAAGGCGTGGGCGTCCGTCCAGTACGCGGCCTCCACCGTCGTACGGCCGACGGCGCCCAGCCGGGCGTACGGCACCAGTTCGTGGGAGCGGGCGAGGACCGAGATCGTGTCCAGCTGGACCGCGCCGAGGTGGCGCAGCACTCCGCGGACCCCGGCGCGCCGGTCGGGTGCGCCGAGGAGGCCCTGGGCCCGCAGGGCGATCCGGCGGGCGTCGTCCGCGGTGAGGAGGGTGGTCGGGCGCGGAAGGGTCGTCATGCGTCGGACGATAGAGGGTGCCACTGACAACCCGCGGCGAGCCGTGCTTTCCCCGGTCGCCCCGGTCGCCCCGGTCGAAAGGCCGGGCCGCCCGGCCCACGGGCGGTCAGTGACGCGCGGGCAGGTACGGGGCGGTGGAGGGCAGGCCCAGGTCCGAGGGGAGCAGGGAGCCGATCCAGCAGTCCCGGCGCACGCCCCGGTTGTTGATGCCGGAGCGCAGGGTGCCCTCCATGGTGAAGCCGGCCCGCTCCGCCACCGCGCGGGAGGCGTGGTTGCCGACCTCGGCCTGCCATTCGACACGGTCGACGCCGACCTCGGTGAAGATCCACCGGCAGGCCGTGAGCGTGGCCTCCACGACATAGCCGCGGCCGCGGTGCTCCTTGGCCGCCCAGAAGCCGACCTCGGCCGTGCCCAGCGAGCGCATCGAGAGGGAGAGCATGGCGGCCAGGTCGCCGTCGGGCAGGAAGACGCCGAAGGTGAACACCGAGCCCTGGGACCAGCCGTCGGGGACGATCCGCTCCGTGAAGGACCGCGCGTGTTCGGGCAGATAGGGCGAGGGCACCGTCGTCCAGCGCTGGATGTCGGGGTCCTGCGCGGCCTCGTACACCGCGTCGGCGTCGGCGGGGCCGACCGGCCGCAGCAGAAGACGGTCGGTGGTGAGAGTGACGGGTTCCATCGCCCGATTCTGCTGGGCGCACCCGTCCGGAGTCATCGATTTTCGCGAAGCGTGAGCGTGTGATCACAATTCGCGCAATTCCTCGCGCCGATGCGGCACTATCCGGAGGACCCGTCCGTTGTCCTGGATGAGGCAGCTGCCGGGACGCCAGGCCTCCCGGCGCAGCCGGGTCCTCGCATACGATGGCCGTTGCTCAGTAAGTCAAAGGAAAACCCGACCGTCCCAGGCCCGACCGGCAAGGAGACCAGCCCCCGTGTCCGTCCTCTCGAAGATCATGCGTGCAGGCGAAGGCAAAATCCTGCGCAAGCTGCACCGCATCGCGGACCAGGTCAACTCCATCGAAGAGGACTTCGTCGACCTCTCCGACGCCGAGCTGCGCGCCCTCACCGATGAGTACAAGCAGCGGTACGCCGACGGTGAGAGCCTGGACGACCTGCTCCCCGAAGCGTTCGCCACCGTGCGCGAGGCCGCCAAGCGCGTCCTCGGCCAGCGGCACTACGACGTGCAGCTGATGGGCGGCGCCGCCCTCCACCTGGGGTACGTGGCCGAGATGAAGACCGGTGAGGGCAAGACCCTCGTCGGCACCCTGCCCGCGTACCTGAACGCCCTCTCCGGAGACGGCGTCCACCTGATCACGGTCAACGACTACCTGGCCGAGCGCGACTCCGAGATGATGGGCCGCGTCCACAAGTTCCTGGGCCTGAGCGTCGGCTGCATCCTCGCCAACATGACGCCGGCCCAGCGCCGCGAGCAGTACGCGTGCGACATCACCTACGGCACCAACAACGAGTTCGGCTTCGACTACCTGCGCGACAACATGGCGTGGTCGAAGGACGAGCTGGTGCAGCGCGGCCACAACTTCGCCATCGTGGACGAGGTCGACTCCATCCTCATCGACGAGGCCCGTACGCCGCTGATCATCTCCGGCCCGGCCGACCAGGCCACCAAGTGGTACGGCGACTTCGCCAAGCTGGTCACCCGCCTCAAGCGCGGCGAGGCCGGCAACCCGCTCAAGGGCCTGGAGGAGACCGGCGACTACGACGTCGACGAGAAGAAGCGCACGGTCGCCATCCACGAGTCCGGTGTCAGCAAGGTCGAGGACTGGCTGGGCATCGACAACCTGTACGAGTCGGTGAACACCCCGCTCGTGGGCTACCTGAACAACGCCATCAAGGCCAAGGAGCTCTTCAAGCGCGACAAGGACTACGTCGTCATCGACGGCGAAGTCATGATCGTCGACGAGCACACCGGCCGTATCCTCGCCGGCCGCCGCTACAACGAGGGCATGCACCAGGCGATCGAGGCGAAGGAAGGGGTGGACATCAAGGACGAGAACCAGACGCTCGCCACGATCACCCTCCAGAACTTCTTCCGCCTCTACAAGAAGCTCTCCGGCATGACCGGTACGGCGATGACCGAGGCCGCCGAGTTCCACCAGATCTACAAGCTCGGCGTGGTCCCGATCCCGACCAACAGGCCGATGGTCCGCAAGGACCAGTCGGACCTGATCTACCGCACCGAGGTGGCCAAGTTCGAGGCGGTCGTGGACGACATCGCCGAGAAGCACGAGAAGGGCCAGCCGATCCTCGTCGGCACGACCTCCGTCGAGAAGTCGGAGTACCTCTCGCAGCAGCTCAGCAAGCGCGGCATCCAGCACGAGGTGCTGAACGCCAAGCACCACGAGCGTGAGGCCTCGATCGTCGCCCAGGCCGGCCGCAAGGGCGCCGTCACCGTGGCCACCAACATGGCCGGCCGTGGTACGGACATCAAGCTCGGCGGCAACCCCGAGGACCTCGCCGAGGCGGAGCTGCGCCAGCGCGGCCTCGACCCCGAGGAGCACATCGAGGAGTGGGCGGCGGCGCTGCCCGCCGCCCTGGAGAAGGCCGAGCAGGCCGTCAAGGCCGAGAAGGAAGAGGTCGAGGAGCTCGGCGGCCTGTACGTCCTCGGCACCGAGCGGCACGAGTCGCGGCGCATCGACAACCAGCTGCGCGGTCGTTCCGGCCGCCAGGGCGACCCGGGCGAGTCCCGCTTCTACCTCTCCCTCGGTGACGACCTGATGCGGCTGTTCAAGGCGCAGATGGTCGAGCGCGTGATGTCCATGGCCAACGTGCCGGACGACGTGCCGATCGAGAACAAGATGGTCACGCGCGCGATCGCGTCCGCGCAGTCGCAGGTCGAGACGCAGAACTTCGAGACCCGCAAGAACGTCCTGAAGTACGACGAGGTGCTCAACCGGCAGCGCGAGGTCATCTACGGCGAGCGCCGCCGTGTCCTGGAGGGCGAGGACCTGCAGGAGCAGATCCAGCACTTCATGGACGACACGATCGCGGCGTACGTCGCCGCGGAGACCGCCGAGGGCTTCCCCGAGGACTGGGACCTGGACCGGCTGTGGGGTGCCTTCCGGCAGCTGTACCCGGTGAAGGTCACCATCGAGGAGCTGGAGGAGGCGGCCGGTGACCGGGCCGGTCTGACCGCCGAGTTCATCGAGGAGTCCATCAAGGAGGACATCCAGCAGCAGTACGAGGCCCGCGAGGCGCAGCTCGGCTCCGAGATCATGCGTGAGCTGGAGCGCCGGGTCGTGCTGTCGGTCCTGGACCGCAAGTGGCGCGAGCACCTCTACGAGATGGACTACCTCCAGGAGGGCATCGGCCTGCGCGCGATGGCGCAGAAGGACCCGCTGGTCGAGTACCAGCGCGAGGGCTTCGACATGTTCACCGCGATGATGGACGGCATCAAGGAGGAGTCCGTCGGCTACCTGTTCAACCTGGAGGTCCAGGTCGAGCAGCAGGTCGAGGAGGTCCCGGTCGAGGAGGCCCAGCCGGTGGGCGAGGGCGTCCAGGACACGGTGCCGGCGCAGGCGGGCGCGCGTCCGGAGATCCGCGCGAAGGGACTGGACGTTCCGCAGCGGCGCGACCTGCACTTCTCCGCGCCGACGGTGGATGGCGAGGGCGGCATCGTCGAGCGTGACCTGGAGGACGAGGAGCCGGTGCGCTCGGAGGCGGACGGTCTGACGCGGGCCGAGCGGCGCCGGCAGGCCAAGGGCGGGCGCCGCCGCAAGAAGTAGCGGTCGCCCGCGGCGCTCCAGCCGTCGTGAAAGGGCCGGGTTCCCTCGGGAGCCCGGCCGTCGAGAAGGGGCCGGGTTCCTTGCGGAGCCCGGCCCTTTCATGTTGTCGCGCGGTGGCTTGCCGGATGGACCGTGCCGACGGGGGCGCTCACCCGCGCCGGCGGGGTGCCGCTGCGCCCACCCGTGCCGCCCCGGCGGTACGGCTGCCCGCGGCTGTGGCGGTGGTGAGGGGGCTGTCAGTGCCGGGGTGCGCCCGTTTCCACCGCGGTGCAGCGCCAGCGGAGGTCCTCGCCCCGTTCCAGGCGGAAGGCGAGGGCTCTGAGCTGGTCCCCGGCGGCGATGCGGGCGAAGACCTCCAAGGCGCCTTCGCTGGGGACGTAGTAGCCGATGTCGCTGACGACGGGACGCGTGCCGCGGGTGCGCAGCGGGCTGCGGGCGGCGAGGCGGGCCAGGTCGTCGTAGGCCCGGCCCGCCGTGTGCCGGAGCATCCAGTGGACGGGGCGCTGGCCGCTCAGGACGGCCAGCAGGCGGTCCGCGAAGACGTCGGTCGGCCGTGGCGGCCCCGCGGCCGGGCGAGGAGCCGCGGCCGGCCCCTCACGGCCTGCGGGGACGGGGGTGCGCCGGGGTGCCTCCCGCACCGGGGTGCGGGGCGGTGCGCCGCCGGGGCGGCGGGAGTCGCGGCGGGTCGGCGGGCGGTGCCGCGGGCGGGGCCGGGCGGCACGGCTCATGACCTTGTTCATGGGGAACCCCGTTCGGCGGGCCCGGGGGATACCGGGCGGTAACTTGCTGGTGGGCATCTTGTACGGGGGTGTCCGCGGGGCCCGCAAGGAAGGAGCGGGGTGCGCGGGAGGGCCGGAACGTTCACCTATCCGAGGGACGCGGACGGCCCCCGGCCCTGTGGCGAAGCGGCCGGAGAGGGTGAACCCGTGGCCCGCAGTGGACGCCTCGACGGGTGCGGGCGGGACCCCGAAAGGGGACGGGCGCACGTATCCTGAAGGCCCTCCGGGAGACGCGCCAGCCGCTCTCGCCGGGGCCCCAGCGGAGCCTTTGACCAGGAAAGAGCGGCCAGCATGCGCGTCTACGTCCCCCTGACCCTCCCCGCTCTCGCCGAGGCGCACAGGACGGGCGAGCTGGGGAAGGGCCCGTTCGTCGCGTACGCCGTCACGCCCGCGCTGCGCGAGTGGTACCTGTCCGAGGACATCGAGGAGCTGGAGTACGCGGCGCTCAGCCGTGCCGCGCTGGCCTCGCTGCGGCTGCTCGCGGCGGACGCGGACGCCGTACGGCGCCGGGTCGTGGTGGCCGTGGACGTGCCGGACGGCGCCGCGCGCGTCGACCCGGACCGCGCGCTGGAACCAGCCGCGCTGGGCGAGGTGACCGTGACGGCCGCGGTGCCGCTGGCCGAGGCCGCCTCCGTCCATGTCGACGCCGACGACGCGGAGCAGGACGTGGCCGCGGCGGCCGGGGCGCTGGAGGCGGCGGACGGCGGGGACGACGACGCGCAGTTCGTCGTGGACGGGGCGGACGACCACGAGCTGCTGTGGTACGCCTCGCAGGAGATCCCCCACCTCGTCGGGCGGGCCTGACCGGACGCGAGCAGTGGCTGTCCGTGGCGGCGGGTACGGTCTTGGACATGGGGACGCAGGGAAGCGCGCACATCGTCTGGGACTGGAACGGCACGCTGTTCCACGACAACGACGCGATCATCGGGGCGACGAACGCGGCATTCGCCGAGCTGGGGCTCGCGCCGATCACACTGGAGCAGTACAGGTCGCTGTACTGCGTGCCGGTGCCGAAGTTCTACGAGCGGCTGCTCGGCCGGCTGCCCACGGACACCGAGTGGGAGCTGATGGACGGGGTCTTCCACCGGCACTACGCACAGCACCGGGTGCGGTGCGGGCTGACGGAGGGCGCGGCGGACCTGCTCGCGGGCTGGCGGTCGGCGGGGCACAGCCAGTCGCTGCTGAGCATGTACGGGCACGAGGAACTGGTGCCGCTGGTGCGGGGCTTCGGCATCGAGACGCACTTCGTACGCGTCGACGGACGTACGGGGCCGTCCGGCGGCAGCAAGGCCGAGCACATGGTGCGGCACCTGAAGGCGCTGGCGGGGACGGTGGAGCTCGCGCGGACGGTGGTCATCGGGGACGCGGCGGACGACGCGGTCGCCGCGCGCCACGCGGGGGCGCGGGCCGTGCTGTACACCGGGGGGTCGCACAGCCGCGCCAGCCTGGAGGACGTGGGGGTGCCGGTGGTGGACTCGCTGGCCGAGGCGGTGGCGGAGGCGCGGCGGATGGCGGCCTAGGGAGCCCGTCCGGGCGCTGCGCCCCGTACCTCAGTCCGCCGGTGCCGTCGTCCGCAGGACGTTGAGGAACTCGCGCATCCACGCCGGGTGGTCCGGCCAGGCGCGGGCGGAGACCAGGGTGCCGTCGACGACCGCCTCGGAGTCCTGGAAGCCCGCCCCGGCCGCCTGCATGTCCGGCTCCAGCGCGGGGTAGGCGGTGACCCGGCGGCCCCGCAGGGAGTCGATCGCCGCGGTGAGCAGCGGTCCGTGGCAGATCTGCGCGACCGGCTTGTCCGAGTCGAAGAACGCCTTGAGGATCTTGCGCAGTTCGGGATCGTTGCGCAGGTACTCGGGGGCCCGGCCGCCGGGGATGACGAGGGCCGCGTAGTCACCCGGGTCGACCTCGGAGAAGGCCAGGTCGGCGGGCCAGGTGTAGCCGGGCTTCTCGGTGTAGGTGTCGTAGCCGGGCTCGAAGTCGTGGACGACGAAGCGGAGCGTCTTGCGGGTGGGGGCCGCGATGTGGACCTCGTAGCCCTCCTCGCGCAGCCGCTGGTACGGATAGAGGACTTCCAGGGACTCCGCTGCGTCGCCGGTGACGATGAGGATCTTCGTGGGCATGTCGGCTCCTCCGGGCAGACTCCAGGCAGAACTCCGGGGCGGAACCCCGGGGCACGACCTCCCGACGAGGTGCGGTGCCCTGGGAACCGTGCCCTGGCCGGGCGTGCTTGCCAAGAGGGCCCGGCGCTTTCAGGGTGCGACCCGGGGGCCGGGGGCGCGACCGGATACGCCACGCGCCCCCGGCCCGCCGCTGTGCAGAACGTCAAACTTCACCCCCCGGTTTTGTACACATACGGCTCATGACGGGCCCCCGGTAAGTGGCGATAGCCTTGTGGCGTGATCAGCGCGATATCTCGCGGGGGCGATCCTGCCCCTGCCCTGCGCCCGGGTTGCACGGAACACCTCCGTGACCGGGCGGCGGTCGCTGGTCTTCGCGGGCGGGGCGGGGGCACCGGAGCCCCCGGAGCGCCGAGGACGGCCCGGGACGCGGCGGTGCCGAGGGCAGCGTCACACCCGACGGGCCGGTCGAATATGGCTGAATTCCCCCCGCTCATCTCACCCCGAGGCATAGCGTCGGAACCGACCGGACACCCCGGGTCGTGGCGTTATGCCGCAGGGGAAGAGACCGTACTTCCTTCTACGTCACGCAACGGCGCGCGACAGGAGCCAGAGGACAATGCAGACCAAGCTGGACGAAGCCAAGGCCGAGCTGCTCGAGAGGGCCGCCCGGGTAGCTGAGAACAGCCCGGTCGGGGGGCACCTACCGACCGGGACGACGAGCGAGGGCACCCCCGGCACCCCGGACAGCGCATCCGTGCTCGCGTTCCTCCAGCGCTACTACCTGCACACCGCCCCGGAAGACCTCGCCGACCGCGACCCGGTCGACGTCTTCGGCGCCGCGGTCTCGCACCACCGTCTCGCCGAGAACCGCCCGCAGGGCACCGCGAACGTCCGGGTGCACACCCCCACCGTGGAAGAGAACGGGTGGACGTGCAGCCACACCGTCGTGGAGGTCGTCACCGACGACATGCCCTTCCTCGTCGACTCCGTGACCAACGAGCTCACGCGGCAGGGACGCGGCATCCACGTCGTCATCCACCCGCAGTTCGTCGTCCGCCGCGATCTCACCGGCAAGCTGATCGAGGTCCTGCCGACCCGGCCCACCGGCGACCTCCCGCACGACGCGCACGTCGAGTCCTGGATCCACGTCGAGATCGACCGCGAGACCGACCGCGCCGACCTGAAGCAGATCTCCGCCGACCTGCTGCGCGTCCTGTCCGACGTCCGCGAGGCCGTCGAGGACTGGGAGAAGATGCGGGACGCGGCGACCCGGATCGCCGACGGCCTGGAGAGCGAGCCCGTCCCCGGCGACCTGCCCCGGCCCGAGGTCGAGGAGGCCCGCGAGCTGCTGCACTGGCTGGCCGACGACCACTTCACCTTCCTCGGCTACCGCGAGTACCAGCTGCGCGAGGACGACACGCTCGCCGCCGTGCCCGGCACCGGTCTCGGCATACTGCGTTCGGACCCCCACCACGCCAAGGACGACCAGCACCCGGTCAGCCCCTCCTTCGAGCGCCTCCCGGCCGACGCCCGGGCCAAGGCCCGCGAGCACAAGCTGCTCGTGCTGACCAAGGCCAACAGCCGGGCCACCGTGCACCGGCCGTCGTACCTGGACTACATCGGCGTCAAGAAGTTCGACGCGGACGGCAACGTCGTCGGCGAGCGCCGTTTCCTCGGCCTGTTCTCCTCCGCCGCCTACACCGAGTCCGTGCGCCGCGTCCCCGTCATCCGCCGCAAGGTGGACGAGGTGCTGGAGCGCGCCGGGTTCTCCCCCCACAGCCACGACGGCCGCGACCTGCTGCAGATCCTGGAGACGTACCCGCGCGACGAGCTCTTCCAGACGCCCGTCGCCGAACTGCAGTCCATCGTCACCAGCGTGCTCTACCTCCAGGAGCGCCGCCGGCTGCGGCTGTACCTGCGCCAGGACGAGTACGGCCGCTACTACTCGGCCCTCGTCTACCTGCCGCGCGACCGCTACACCACCGGCGTCCGCCTGCGGATCATCGACATCCTGAAGGAGGAGCTCGGCGGCACCAGCGTCGACTTCACCGCCTGGAACACCGAGTCGATCCTGTCCCGGCTGCACTTCGTCGTCCGCGTCCCGCAGGGCACCGAGCTGCCCGAGCTGTCGGACACCGACAAGGAGCGCATCGAGGCCCGCCTGGTCGAGGCCGCCCGGTCCTGGGCCGACGCGTTCGCCGAGGCGCTGACCGCCGAGTGCGGCGAGGAGCGCGCGGCCGAGATGCTGCGCCGCTACAACCACGCCTTCCCCGAGGGCTACAAGGCCGACCACAGCCCGCGCGCCGCGGTCGCCGACCTGGTGCACATGGAGCAGCTCGGCGAGGACAGGACCTTCTCGCTGAGCCTGTACGAGCCGGTGGGCGCGGCCCCCGGCGAGCGCCGCTTCAAGATCTACCAGAAGGGCGGCTCGATCTCCCTCTCCAAGGTGCTCCCGGTGCTGAGCCGTCTCGGCGTCGAGGTCACCGACGAGCGGCCGTACGAGCTGCGCCGCACCGACCGCACCACCGCCTGGATCTACGACTTCGGTCTGCGCATGCCCGCCTCCCTGGGCGCCGGCGGCGACTACCTGGCCGACGACGCGCGCGAGCGGTTCCAGGACGCGTTCGCCGCGACCTGGACCGGCAAGGCCGAGAACGACGGCTTCAACGCCCTCGTGCTGAGCGCCGGGCTGAACTGGCGCCAGGCGATGGTGCTGCGCGCCTACGCCAAGTACCTGCGGCAGGCCGGCTCGACCTTCTCGCAGGACTACATGGAGGACACCCTCCGCAACAACGTCCACACCACCCGGCTGCTCGTCTCCCTCTTCGAGGCGCGGATGTCCCCCGACCGGCAGCGGGCCGGACTGGAGATCACCGACGCCCTGCTGGAGGAGCTGGACGCGGCCCTGGAGCAGGTGGCCAGCCTGGACGAGGACCGCATCCTGCGCTCCTTCCTGACCGTCATCAAGGCGACCCTGCGCACCAACTTCTTCCAGGAGGCGCTCGGCGGCCAGCCGCACGACTACGTCTCCATGAAGTTCGACCCGCGGGCCATCCCGGACCTGCCGGCGCCGCGCCCGGCGTACGAGATCTGGGTGTACTCGCCGCGCGTCGAGGGCGTGCACCTGCGCTTCGGCAAGGTCGCCCGAGGCGGCCTGCGCTGGTCCGACCGGCGTGAGGACTTCCGTACCGAGATCCTCGGTCTGGTCAAGGCGCAGATGGTGAAGAACACCGTCATCGTGCCGGTCGGCGCCAAGGGCGGCTTCGTCGCCAAGCAGCTGCCGGACCCGGGCAAGGACCGCGACGCGTGGCTGGCCGAGGGCATCGCCAGCTACAAGACGTTCATCTCGGCGCTGCTGGACATCACCGACAACATGGTGGCCGGCGAGGTCGTGCCGCCGCAGGACGTCGTCCGGCACGACGGTGACGACACCTACCTGGTGGTCGCCGCCGACAAGGGCACCGCCACGTTCTCCGACATCGCCAACGAGGTCGCGACCCAGTACAACTTCTGGCTCGGCGACGCCTTCGCCTCCGGCGGCTCGGCCGGCTACGACCACAAGGGCATGGGCATCACCGCGCGCGGCGCCTGGGAGTCCGTGAAGCGGCACTTCCGCGAGCTGGGCGTGGACACCCAGAGCGAGGACTTCACGGTCGTCGGCATCGGCGACATGTCCGGTGACGTGTTCGGCAACGGCATGCTGCTCTCCGAGCACATCCGGCTGGTCGCCGCCTTCGACCACCGGCACATCTTCATCGACCCCACCCCGGACGCGGCCGTCTCCTACGCCGAGCGCCGCCGCCTGTTCGAGCTGCCCCGCTCCAGCTGGGCCGACTACAACACCGAGCTGCTGTCGGCGGGCGGCGGCGTCTTCCCGCGCAGCGCCAAGTCGATCACCCTCAACAGCCACATCCGCGAGGCCCTCGGCATCGAGGACAAGGTCACCAAGATGACCCCGGCCGACCTGATGAAGACGATCCTCAAGGCGCCGGTTGACCTGCTGTGGAACGGCGGCATCGGCACGTACGTGAAGTCGTCGTCGGAGTCGAACGCGGACGTCGGCGACAAGGCCAACGACGCCATCCGCGTCGACGGCGCCGACCTGCGGGTCAAGGTCGTCGGCGAGGGCGGCAACCTGGGCCTGACCCAGCTCGGCCGGATCGAGTTCGCCACGCACGGCGGCAAGATCAACACCGACGCGATTGACAACAGCGCCGGCGTGGACACCTCCGACCACGAGGTGAACATCAAGATCCTGCTGAACGGCCTGGTCGCGGACGGCGACATGACCGTCAAGCAGCGCAACAAGCTGCTCGCCGAGATGACCGACGAGGTCGGCGGGCTGGTCCTGCGCAACAACTACGCGCAGAACACGGCACTCGCCAACGCGCTGTCCCAGGCCAAGGACATGCTCCACGCCCAGCAGCGCTTCATCCGCCACCTGGTGCGCGAGGGCCACCTGGACCGGGCGCTGGAGTTCCTGCCCACCGACCGCCAGATCCGCGAGCGCCTCGCGGGGGGCCAGGGCCTGACCGGTCCGGAGACGGCCGTCGTGCTGGCGTACACGAAGATCACGGTCGCCGAGGAGCTGCTGCACACCTCCCTGCCGGACGACCCGTACCTGCGCGGCCTGCTGCACGCGTACTTCCCGGCGCCCCTGCGCGAGCGCTTCGCCGAGGCGGTCGACAACCACCCGCTGCGCCGTGAGATCACCACGACCGTGCTGGTCAACGACACGGTCAACACGGGCGGTACGACGTACCTGCACCGTCTGCGCGAGGAGACCGGCGCCTCCCTGGAGGAGATCGTCCGCGCCCAGACCGCGGCCCGCGCGATCTTCTGCTCGGCACCGGTGTGGGACGCGGTCGAGGCCCTGGACAACAAGGTCGACGCCGACGTCCAGACCCGCATCCGGCTGCACTCGCGCCGCCTGGTCGAGCGCGGCACGCGCTGGCTGCTGAACAACCGGCCGCAGCCGCTGCAGCTCGCCGAGACGGTCGAGTTCTTCGCCGACCGGGTCGAGCGGGTCTGGCAGGAGCTGCCCAAGCTGCTGCGCGGCGCGGACCTGGAGTGGTACCAGCACGTGTACGACGAGCTGTCCGCGGCCGGGGTCCCGGACGAGCTCGCCGCGCGCGTGGCCGGCTTCTCCTCCGCCTTCCCGACGCTGGACATCGTCTCGGTGGCCGACCGCATGGGCAAGGAGCCGCTGGACGTCGCCGAGGTCTACTACGACCTCGCCGACCGCCTGCACATCACCCAGCTCATGGACCGCATCATCGAGCTGCCCCGCGCCGACCGCTGGCAGTCCATGGCCCGCGCCTCCATCCGCGAGGACCTCTACGCGGCCCACGCGGCGCTCACCGCGGACATCCTCGCGGTGGGCAACGGCACCTCGACGCCGGAGCAGCGGTTCAAGGCGTGGGAGCAGAAGAACAGCGCGCTGCTGAGCCGCGCCCGCACCACGCTGGACGAGATCCGCGGTTCGGACTCGTTCGACCTCGCCAACCTGTCGGTGGCGATGCGCACGATGCGGACGCTGCTGCGCACGCACTCGTAGCCGTACGACGGCCCGTACGACCCGTACGACCCGTACGGGCCGTTCGGCCGGCCGTGCGACGGTGAAGGCGCCCCGGGCCCACTGCGGCCCGGGGCGCCCGCCTTTTCCCGGCCCCTGACGAGCCCCTGACGGAAGACCCGCGGCGAATGGTCCCTTTCCTGCCGAAGGGGGCGGTTCGGATAGGGTCGGTGAACGATGCACACCGCGCCGTCTGACACCGCACCGCAGCGCCGTACGGCACCCCCGGACAGCTCGGCCTCGCGGGCCGGCCGGGTGCTGCCGCAGGCCGCCGCCGCGCTCGTCGTGGTGCTGCTGCTCCTGGTCGTGGTCCGCCTGCCGTGGGCGGGCGACCTCGGTATGCACGCGGCAACCCTTCAGCGCCTGCGGCACGGCCTGCGCCATCCCGGCGACCCGCTGGTCGACGCCGACACGCCGAGCCCGTACTACTCGCCGTGGATGCTGCTGCTCGGCATCGTCGCCAAGGCGACCGGCCTGTCGGTGTTCGTGGTCCTGCGCGGGGCGGCGCTCGCCGGTCTGGGCCTGCTGGTGACGGGCGTGTGGCGCTACGTCCGCACGCTCAGCGCCCACCGCGCCGCCCCCGCCCTGGCCCTGCTGAGTCTGCTTCTGCTCTGGGGCCCGCTGCTGTTCAACTGGAGCGGCTTCCCGGGCCTGAACTCCCTCGCGCTGACGGTGGCCTACCCCAGCGTGTTCGCGCTCGGCCTCGCCTTCCACCTCTGGGCCTGGCTGACGCGCGCGGCGCGCCGGGAGGCCGCCTGGGGCGAGTGGCTCGGGCTCGGCGCGCTGTGGGCGCTGATCCTGCTCTGCCACCAGTTCACCGGGATCGTGGCGTCCCTCGGCGCCCTCGCCGTGCTGCTCGCGGCCCGGCCGGGCCGCACGGTCCTGCCCCGGCTCGGCGCCGGGCTGCTGCTGGGGCTGCTCGTGCCGGCGCTCTGGCCCTACTACGACTTCTTCGCGCTGTTCTCCGCGGGGGCGGACCTGGAGGCCATCCACCGGCCGCTGTACCAGGACCTGGCCGGGCGGTTCGGGTTCGTGCTGCTCGGAGTGGTGGCGCTGGGCCTGCGCCGGCGGCGGGACCCCCGGGACCCGCTGGTCCTCTTCTTCGTCCTCGGCGCGCTGGTGTTCGCGGCGGGCGGCCTGACCGGGCACTACTCCTGGGGCCGCGCCCTGCCCGCCGCGCTGATCCCGGCGCAGCTCGCGGCCGCGCTGGAGGTGGTGTCGGCGGGGCGGCGGGCGGCGCGGCGGGGATGGGCGTGCGTGCTGTGCGCCGTGCTGGCGGCGGGGGCGTGGACGCAGGCCGGGACGCTCGGCTACGTGCTGGGGCGGGACGCGCTGCCCGGGGCGGTCGCGCAGAAGTACCGCACGCCGTGGACGGGTTACCAGTGGATCATGCGCGCGGGGGTGCGGTACGGCGATGTGGTGATGGCGCGGACCTTCCCGGCCCGGCAGATCCCGGCGTACGGGCCGTACACCGTGGCGCCGGGTTATCCGGACGTGTTCCTGCCGGACGCCGCGCGGCGGGAGGCGGCGGTGGAGAGGTACTTCGCGGCGGGGACCGGCGCGGAGGAACGGCGGGCGATCCTCGGGGAGTACGGGGTGCGGTGGGTCGTCGGCGGTGTGTCGGCGGCGGCGCCGTGGCTGCGGAAGGCGGCCGTGGGCCCGGGCGGCCAGGTCCTGTACCGGGTGGTGCGCTGAGCCCTCACCGCAGCACGCTCGCCGCCAGCCGTGCGGCGTTCCGTACCCGGGGGCCGGCCGCCCGGCGGGCCAGGGGGCGGATCAGGTGGGCCGTCACCCCCACCGGGCGCCAGCGCAGCTGGAGTCGGCCGGGGCTGCGGCCCTCCGGTTCGACGGTGAGTTCGTGGGTGCCGACGCGGACGCGGCGCGCCGGGAAGTCGAGGGGGGCCAGCAGGAGGCCCGAGTGGGACAGGCCCTGCTGGTCCAGGCGGAGCAGGGGGTGGCGGACGCCGTCGAAGCCGTGGAGCGGGAGCGGCGCCGCGGCGAGGTCCAGGGTGACCGTGCCCTCGAAGACGCCGGGGCGGACCGGGTCCAGCCGGAAGGGGACCGTCATCCGGCGCCTGCCGGGCGTCAGCAGGAGGGACGCGCGCTGCGGGCCGACAGGCAGGCGCAGACCGGGGTCGTAGGTCCGGACCGCGAGGCCCAGGGAGGCTCCCGGGCCGGGCACCAGCCGCGTGATCTCGTGGCGGAAGTGGGCCGCCGGGAACGGCCGGGTGTCCAGTTCCAGGTCGGACAGGTCGAGTTCACGGCGGGCGCGGTCCGTCTCGGGGAGCGTGTCACCCCAGTACGGCACGCCCGCGGCGTCGGTCGTCACCTGCCGGGGCGCCACCCCGTGCCCCAGCCCGCGGGCCGCCAGCCGGGCCTCGGCCAGGCGGCCCTCCCGCAGCAGCTCCAGCACCACCCGCTCGGGGCGGGGCAGGCGGACGTAGGCCTCGTCGGACAGCGTGTCCAGGTAGGGGTTCATGATGTCCGCGAAGGCCGCCAGCCACTCCTCGTCCCGGTGGGGCAGGTCGCCGGCGTACATCCGGAAGTCGTGCTTGAGGAACTTGTAGTCCTTGTCCTCCCGCAGCGCGGCGTGCCCGCTGATCACCAGGAAGTCGTCGATGAGGCGCTGGACGTGGACCCGGTCGCGGACGTTGGAGATCTTGTGCCGCTGGTTGGAGATGGAGGCGGCGGACGCGGCGGCGAACGGCTCGATGTACCAGACGTAGACGGGGTCCGGGATGACCGTGAAGGCCTTCGCCAGGCAGTACGCCTGCGCCGAGAACAGCTGGTCCTCGTAATGGATGCCTTCGGGGAAGCGCAGCCGGTGCCGGTCCAGGAAGGAGCGGGCGTACATCTTGCTGGTCGACAGGTGCTCGAAGAACAGCCGGGGGTCGGCCTCGATCCCCTCCACCGTGCGGCGTTCGGCGACCAGGTGCGGCATCCACGTCGAGCGGCGCCCGCTGTCCACCCGGACCCGGCGGACCGCGCCCATGGTGAAGTCCACCTCACGCTCGCGGTGGGCCGCGAGCAGCAGCTCCACCGCGCGCGGGGGCAGCTCGTCGTCGCTGTCCAGGAACATCAGGTACGGCGCCCGGGCGATCTCGACGGCCCGGTTGCGCGGGGCGCTGCACCCGCCGCTGTTCTCGGGCAGCCGCAGGTAGCGGATCCGGTGGTCCGCGGCCGCCAGCTCCCGTGCCACGGACGGCGTCTCGTCCGTCGAGTGGTCGTCGCTGATGACGATCTCGATGTTCGCGTGGGTCTGCGCGCGCAGCGAGGCGACCGCGCGGGGCAGACGGGCCGCGTCGTTGTAGACGATGACGGTGACCGTGACGTCGGGGAGCGTCATGCCGTGGCCTCCTCGGGGGTGGGGGCGGGGGTGCGGTCCTCCAGCGGGAGAACCGGCGGCAGCGACTCCTCCGGTTCGCCGAGGAACACCCGCCGTACGACCCGCTCGGCGGCGCGCCCGTCGTCGTACTCGCAGAACCGGCGCCGGAAGGCGGCCCGCGCCTTCGCCGCGCTCTCGTCACGCCAGGCGCCGGAGAGGAAGATCTCCGTGAGCTGCTCCTGGGTGCGGGCGACCTGGCCGGGGTGCTCGGCCATGAGGTCGAAGTAGACGCCCCGGGTGGTCCGGTAGGTCTCCCAGTCGTCGGCGTGGATCACGATCGGACGGTCCAGGTTGGCGTAGTCGAACATGATCGACGAGTAGTCCGTGACCAGCGCGTCGGCGGCCAGGCAGAGCTCCTCGACGGGGTCGTAGGAGGAGACGTCGATGATCCGGCCGCAGCGGCGCAGGCCGCTCAGCGGAGAGGCCGCGCCGCCGTAGAAGTAGTGGGCGCGGACCAGGAGGACGGTGTCCTCGCCGAGGCGGTCGGCGAGGGTGGCGAGGTCGAGGCGGGGGGTGAAGCCGGCCTCGTAGTCGCGGTGGGTGGGCGCGTACAGGACGGCCGTCCTGCCGGGCGGGATGCCCAGGCGCGCGCGGGCGGCGCGCACGGCCCCGGCACCGGCGGTGTAGAAGACGTCGTTGCGCGGGTAGCCGTGGTCGAGGGGCGTGTAGCGGGACGGGTAGGCGCGCTCCCACATGCGGGTGGAGTGGCTGTTGGCGCTGACGCTGTAGTCCCACCGGTCGATACGGGCCAGCAGGGCGGCGAAGTCCAGGCCCTGGGCGGCCGCCGGGTGGTCCATCTGGTCCAGGCCCATGCGCTTGAGCGGGGTCCCGTGGTGGGTCTGGACGTGGATCTGGCCGGGCCGTTTGACCACCGCGTTGGGGAAGTTGACGTTGTTCGTGAAGTACGTGGCGGTGGCCAGCGTCTCCCAGTAGCGGCGGGTGCCGGGGACGACGTGGTCGGTGCCGGGCGGCAGCAGGGCCGCGTTGTCCTTGTTCACCACCCACACCCGGCGGATGTGCGGGGCGAGTTCGCCGAGCTTGGCGGCGACGGCGGCCGGGTTGCAGGCCACACCGCGGTCCCAGTAGGCGGCGAACACGGCGAGATGCGGGTCCAGCGGGCGGCCGAGGGCCTGGCGGTACTGGTGGTCGCGCACCTTGGCGCCCAGCCGCCGCTTGCGGGTCCGTACGGCTTTGCGTACCGCCCGGCGGGTGCGGTTGGCGGCCTGGAACGCGCGGTACCTGCCGTAGGCGCCCTCCTCCAGCAGGGCCTGCCGTACGCCCTCCGGGCCCGCCGGGCGCCGGTGGCCCTCGGGGCGCCAGCGGACCGCGGCCAGGGAGGCACGGCGGAAGAACTCGCGGGCCACCGGGTCGGGCAGGTCCTCGCGGGCGAAGGTGCGCAGCAGGTCGCGCACCATCAGGTCGTACAGCACCGCGTGGACGGCGCGGCGCTCCCGGGTGAGCGGGAGGAGGGACTCGTAGCGGTCGACGAGCGCGAGCCGTTCCTCGGGGGCGTGCGGCGGCAGGCTCTCGGGGCGCAGCACCCGGTGCTCGTACGCCGTCTGGTTCAGGCAGGCGACCCGGCCGGCGTGCAGCAGCGCCGCGTGGGCGGCGTGCGCCTCGTCGTCGGTGGCCAGCAGCTCCTCGTGGGCCCGCCAGAACGTGGCGCGCAGGGCGCGGTTGCCGAGCAGCGGGGTGAGCCGCAGCAGGTCGGCGGCCTCGGCCAGGGGCCGGCCCGAGCGGCCGACGGCGGCGAGGCGGCGGCCGTCGCGGGACGGCGTGGCGGCGGTCCGCCAGGTGGTGGTGACGTGGTCGAAGAGGAGCACGTCGACCGGGGGGCCGGGGGAGGCCGCGGCGTCCAGTTCGGCGGTCCGCTCGACGATCAGGCGGGGGGCGCCGGCCGGCAGGCCGTCCTTGGCGTGGACGAAGTGCAGCCAGCGACCGGAGGCCCGGGCGGCGCCGGCCGCGCGGGCCCGCGCGTCACCGGTGCCGTCCGGCAGCGGGACGACGACGGTCTCGGGGGCGTGGCCCTCGGCCGCCTCGCGCGCCCAGTCGCCGACCGCGGCGACGATCACCTCGGCGTCGGGGAGGGGGTGTGCCTCCAGGGAGTCCAGCAGCTCCGTCAGGCGCCCCTGCGCGTTCGGCCCGTAGACGATCACGCTCAGCTGGGGCATCGCAGTGGACTCCTTCGGCTCGCGGTCTCCGGGCGCACCTTTCACAACATACTGACATTAAGCCGATGAAAGGGATAACCACGCCTGGCACAAGAGGGGCGCTCAGGAGGGAAGAGGAACCTTCGGCACCTCCGGGTTCCCCGCGGCCGGTTTCTTCGGGGCCGGTTTCCCCGGCGCCGGCTTCTTGTCTCCGGTGAAGGCCTCGTACTCCTTCATGACCTCCTCCGTCGGCCCGTCCATGCGCAGCTCGCCGCGCTCCAGCCACAGCACCCGCTCGCAGGTGTCGCGGATCGACTTGTTGTTGTGGCTGACCAGGAAGACCGTGCCCGCGTGCTGCCGCAGCTCGCGGATGCGCGCCTCGGAGCGCTTCTGGAAGGAGCGGTCGCCGGTGGCCAGCGCCTCGTCGATCAGCAGCACGTCGTGGTCCTTGGCGGCGGCGATGGAGAAGCGGAGCCGGGCCGCCATGCCGGAGGAGTACGTGCGCATCGGCAGGGTGATGAAGTCGCCCTTCTCGTTGATCCCCGAGAAGTCGACGATGTCCTGGTAGCGCTCCTTTATCTGCTCCCGGGACATGCCCATCGCCAGACCGCCGAGGAAGACGTTCCGCTCGCCGGTGAGGTCGTTCATCAGGGCCGCGTTGACGCCCAGCAGGGACGGCTGGCCGTCGGTGTAGATGTGGCCGCTCTCCACCGGGAGCAGCCCGGCGACCGCCTTGAGCAGGGTCGACTTGCCGGAACCGTTGGTGCCGATGAGCCCGATGGCCTCGCCCTTGTACGCGACGAACGACACCTTCTTCACCGCGTGCACCCGGCGCACGCCGGCCGCCTTCTCGGTCTGCTTGCGGCGCAGGATGCGGTTGAGGGCGGCGGTGGCGGAGCCCCGCCCGGCGCCGGTGCCGTTGACCCGGTAGACGATGTCGACGCGGTCGGCGACGACGGTGGGGACCTTCCGGGCCCCCGCGGAGGTCTCGGTGGTCTCGGCCTTCTCGGCCCGCTCGGTCTTCTCGGGGGTGTGCTCAGCCACGGCCGTACGTCTCCTCAGCCTTCCAGAAGTAGATGAAGCCGCCGATGCCGGCGAGCAGGGCCCAGCCGACGGCCGCCGCCCACACGTGCGGGGGCAGGGAGGCGGCGTGGAAGCTGTCGATCAGCGCGAAGCGCATGAGGTCGATGTAGACGGCGGCCGGATTGATCTCCAGCAGGACGGTGACGATGTGCGGCAGGTCGTCCTTGTCGGCCAGTGTGTCGATGCTCCACATCACACCGGACACGTACATCCAGGTCCGCAGCACGAACGGCATCAGCTGCGCGATGTCCGGGGTCTTGGCGCCCAGCCGCGCGACGATCATCGAGACGCCCGCGTTGAACGTGAACTGGAGCACCAGGGCCGGGAGTGCCAGCACCCAGGAGGCGGCGACCGGCACGCCGAAGCAGAGCAGGATGACGACGAGCGCGGCCATCGAGAACAGCAGCTGCTGGAGCTGCTGGAGCGCGAAGGAGATCGGCAGGGCGGCCCGCGGGAAGTGCAGGGCGCGCACCAGTCCGAGGTTGCCGGAGATCGCCCGGGTGCCGGCCATGATCGAGCTCTGTGTGAACGTCCAGATGAACACGCCCGTGACCAGGAAGGGCACGTAGTCCGGCACGTTGTGCTTGGTGCCGAGCAGCACGCCGAAGATGAAGTAGTAGACCGCCGCGTTCAGCAGCGGGGTCATGACCTGCCAGACCTGGCCGAGCTTGGCCTGGCTGTACTGCGCGGTGAGCTTCGCGGTGGCGAAGGCGCCGATGAAGTGGCGCCGGGCCCACAGCTGGCGGACGTACTCCGGCAGGGAGGGGCGGGCACCGCTGACCGACAGGCCGTGCCGGGCCGCGAGGGCGGCGAGGTCGTCGCCGGCCGCGGCCTGGGTGGGGGGCGGTGTGTGGAGGACCTGGCTCACATCCGCTGCTTTCGCTCGGGGGGAGGGGGTGCTGCGCGCGGCTCCCGTCCGGGCCGCCGCGTCCGCGGTCGTCGTCCGGCGTTTCCACACGCTTCTCTTCCCGTTTTCTTACGTCGGGACGGGACCGTATCGTCGCAACGCGAGCGTAGGGCCAACGGACGTCGGAACGCAACCGTTTCGTCGTGACGCCCTATGCTGGGAGGCATGACGACGAACGCCGCCGGGTCCGCCGACGAGCCGCCGGCGCGTCCGCGCCGCCGGGCACCGGCCGGGGCGGCCGTGCTCCGCGAGGACGTGACCGAGGCCATCCGGGCGGCCGTCTTCGAGGAGCTGGCGTCCGTCGGCTACGCCCGCGTGTCGATCGAGGGGATCGCCCGCCGCGCCGGCGTCGGCAAGACGGCGGTGTACCGGCGCTGGCGCTCGAAGCTCCACCTGGTCCTGGACGTCGTCTCCGCGATGGCGGTGACCGGCTTCCCGGTGCCCGACACGGGCTCCCTGGAGGGCGACCTGCGGCTCCTGTACGAGGTCACGTCCCGGGCCCTGCGCCATCCGGTCGCGTCCCAGATCATCCCCGACCTCCAGGCCGAGGCGGCCCGCAATCCCGACCTCGCGGAGGCGTTCCAGAAGGCACTGCGGGACGGTCAGGAGGGTGTGGTCAGCGGGATCGTGGCGGCGGCGGAGCGACGGGGTGAACTCCGCGCGGGCGTCGACTCCGACCTGGCGCTGGACCTCGTCTCCGGCCCGTTGTACTGGCGCTCGGTGGTGATCCGCTCGCCGAAGCCGCCCAAGGGCTACCTGGAGCAGCTGGCCCGGGCCACGGCGGCGGCGCTGAAGGCGTTGTGAGGGCGGGGTCCGCTACGACCGCGCCGCCTCCGGATGCCTGCGGACCCACCCCTCCCACGCCGAGGTGATCATGTCCTGCACGTCGTACTTGGCCTCCCAGCCCAGTTCGGTGGCGATCCGGGCGGCGGAGGCGACGACCCGGGCGGGGTCGCCGGGACGGTGCGGGGTGACCGTCGGCGGGCGGTCGTAGCCGGTGACCGCGTTGATGCGGTCGATCATCTCGCGGACGGAGACGCCCTCGCCGCGGCCGATGTTGAAGGTCAGGTCGGTACCGGGCGAGGAGCGCAGCGCGCGGGCGACGGTCACATGGGCCTCGGCCAGGTCCACCACGTGGATGTAGTCGCGGACGCAGGTGCCGTCCGGGGTGGGGTAGCCGTCGCCGAAGATGCGCGGCGGCGCGCCCTCGGTGAGCCGTTCGAAGACCATCGGGATCAGGTTGGACACACCGGTGTCGGCGAGTTCGGGGGCGGCCGCGCCCGCGACGTTGAAGTAGCGCAGCGAGGCGGTGGCGAGTCCCGCGGCCCGGCCCGTGGCGCGCACCAGCCACTCGCCGGCCAGCTTGGTCTCGCCGTAGGGGGAGAGCGGGCGGCACGGGGTCTCCTCCGTCACCAGGTCGACGTCGGGCATGCCGTAGACCGCCGCCGAGGAGGAGAACAGGAACGACGGGACCCCCGTCGCGACCACCGCCTCCAGCAGGACGCGCAACCCCTCCACGTTGTGCCGGTAGTAGAGCAGCGGGTGCTCCACCGATTCGCCCACCTGCTTCTTCGCCGCCAGATGGACGACCCCGGTGATCCCGTACCCGGCGAGGGTGCGGGCCACCAGCTCCGCGTCCAGGACCGAGCCGCGCACCAGCGGGACCTCGGCCGGCACCCGCTCCGCGGCCCCGGTGGACAGGTCGTCGTAGACGACCGTGCGTTCACCGGCCTCCGTCATCGCCCGGACGACGTGCGCCCCGATGTATCCGGCGCCGCCGGTGATCAGCCAGGTCATGTGCGGCCGTCCCCTCGTAGCTCGTCGGTTGGCCCGTGCCCCGGTGCCGTGTCCGTCGCCTGCGTCCTGCGTCCGTCGCCTGCGTCCTGCGTCCTGCGTCCTGCGTCTGCGTTCTGCGTCCTGCGTCCTGCGTCCTGCGTCCTGTGCCCTGTGTCCCGCGTGCCCGTTCCGTGTCCCGCGTCCCGTGTCTCAGTGAAGCAGGCGGCCGAGCCGGCCGCGGGCCACCGCCAGCACCCCGCGCACGCCGGTGGCCACGCGCAGCGCGAGTGCGCCGGAGTGCGTGGCGTACGGCTGCGCCAGGAGCACGCCGTGCACGGCGCTCGGGACGGCGCGCCGGCGCAGCCGGCCGGCGCCCGCCAGGGCGTGTGCCGTGACCTCCCGCTGCCCGCCGTCGGCGAACCGCACGGTCAGCCGCAGGTCCCAGGTGCCCGCGCCCAGCCCGGCCAGGTCGACCGGCACCTCGGCCGACCAGGTGTCCGCGCCGCGGCGCGTGAGCGCCACCGTCGCACGGCCGCGCGTGCGCTCGTCGTCCCGCGCCTGCCACACCACGTCCACCTCGCGCGGGCCCGCCTCGGCGACCCTGCCGTACAGCTCGTGCAGCCGCAGGCGCAGCGGTGACACGCGGGCGCGGGGGCGCAGCTCCGCGTCCACCGCGAGGGGGAGCGCGGGGACGGGTCCGGCCAGCAGCGGGGCCAGGGAGACCTGGGGCAGGTCCGCGGACCAGACCGGGTCGCCCTCGGGGGTGCGGGCGTACGGCGGGAGCAGGCGCGCCGGGCGGGCGGCGAGCTCGCGCAGGCGGGGCAGGTCGCGCGGCTCGGGGGAGGCCAGCACCACCCGGGCCAGCAGCCGGCCGGGGGCGGCGGGGTTCAGCTCCCAGTCGGCCGCGTCGTAGCGCCCCAGGTACTCCCGGGTGCGCGCCCACCACGCGCGCCGGTACCGTGCGTCGCGCAGTCCCAGCTCGCGCGCGTACATGCGCAGCTCGTGGTCGAGGAACTTGGCGCGTGCCGCCCGCGCCAGCTGCTTCTGCCCAGCGCTCAGCAGGATGTCGTACGCCAGCGCGCACGCCTCGACACGCGCCGTCCAGTTGCCGATGTGCTCCCGGTCCAGCGAGAGCGACAGCCGGTCGGCCGACCGGCGTACCTGCCACACGTACACCCGGTCCGGGACGAGCGCGACGCGCGGGCCCGCGGCCAGGACCCGCGCGGTGAAGACGAAGTCCTCGTAGAGGAAGCGGCCCTCGGGGAAGCGGATGCCGTGCTCGCGCAGGAAGTCGGTGCGGTACAGCTTGTTGACGCACAGCGTGTCGTGGACCAGCCGCGGGCGCCGGGAGGGGCGGGGCAGCACGGCCCGTGCCGCGTAGAGGGGCGCCTGCCAGGGCTGTTCGCGCCCCGAAGGCAGCTCCCGGCGCACGCACAGGCCGCTCGCGACCTCGGCCCGCGCCTCGGTGACCGCGGCCAGCAGCGCCTCCACCGCACCCGGCGGCAGCACGTCGTCGCTGTCCAGGAACATCACGTACGGCGCCCTGGCCGCGTCGATCCCGGTGTTGCGCGGGCTGCCGCAGCCGCCGCTGTTCACCCCGCGGCGCACCACCCGCAGCCGCGGCTCGCCCTCGGCCAGCCGGGCGAGCAGCCGGTCACTGCCGTCGGTGGAGCAGTCGTCGACGGCGATCACCTCGGCCACGGCGGGCCCCTGGGCCAGCGCCGAGCGCACGGCGTCGCCCACGTGGGAGCGGTCGTTGTAGCCGATGACGACGACGGTGACCTGGGGCGCCGGCGCCGGCGCCGGGGCCGGGGCCGGGTTCGGGTCTCGCGGTTCTGGATGCATGGGGTCCACGGGCCGGGAGCGGAGAAATAGTAGGTAATACCCCGTTAAGAGACACTTAGTGCTCGCTCCGGAAGACGGTGGGGACCGGGCCGGGGTTCCATCGGCGGCCCGGCCTTTCCGGACGCGGGCCGCGCGGCCCGCCACAGCCGTGCGAAGGACAGCACGGCGGCGGCCGTCAGCAGCCCGTTGCGGACCAGCATCAGCAGGCAGCCGGCCCAGGTGCCGTGCACCACCTCCTGGTAGTACATCGGGTACGCCACGGTGCTCACGGCGGCCGCCGCCAGGATCAGCACCGCCACCGGCCGCTGGCTGGTGCGGCGCGAGGTCAGGCACACGGCGGCGAGGCCGATCAGCCAGATCATGTACTGCGGACTGATGACCCGGCTGGTGACCGTGAACAGCAGCACCGCGCTCAGCGCCGCGTCGTACGGCGTGGCCTCGCTCCAGTGCCGCGCCCGCACCCGCCACAGCACCAGCAGCCCGAGGCAGAGCGCGGTGAGCGCGAGGGAGGCGGTGGCGACCGCCTGCACGTGCGGGCCGACGAGTTCGATCGCGCCGTACCGGTAGCGGGACCGGCCCGGCCATCCGGCGTGCCGGGCCAGGTTGAGCGCCGTGCCGCCGAGCGACTCGATCTGTACCCCCCGGCCGCCCTGCTCGCGCAGGAAGGACAGCGGGTGGTCGAGGAGGAGCGCGAGCGGGACGAGGCACGCGGCCGAGGCCGCCGCCGCCCAGGCCCACGCCGTGCGCGCCGGCCGCCCCCGGGGGACGCCGAGCAGCACCAGCGCCGGCCACACCTTCACCAGCGCGCCCAGCGCGCCGAACACCCCGCCCGCGCGCGGGGAGCGCGCCACGGCCAGCAGGGACAGCACGGCCAGGGCGGTGACCTGGAGGTCGTACCGGGCGAGCGGCAGGTGCAGCAGCAGCGGCAGGCCGCCGGTCCACACGGCCGCGCCGAGCTGGCTGCGCCCGGGCCGGGTGCCCGCGCGCAGCAGCGCCGCCGCGGTCAGCGCGTCCGCGGCCAGGGTGAGCGCCACGAACGCCTGAAAGTACGTCAGGCCCGGCAGCAGGCCCGGCGCCAGCAGCACCGCGCCCGCGCCCGGCGGGTACTGCCACAGCGTGTCGTGCACCGGGAAGGAGCCGTGCGCGAGGACGCCGTACCAGTGGACGTACAGCCGCCAGACCTCCCGGGACACCGAACCGCCGCCCAGCAGCCGGGCGCTGTTGTGGGCGAGCAGCCACAGCATCAGGGCGCGGGTGGTGAGCCAGATGGCGGTGAGTGCGAGGACCGGGCCGGGGGTGACACGGAGACGGTTCATCACATGGGAGCCTAAGCGGAGCGCATGGTGTATTCATGCTGATACGCCGTCAATGACCGCAAAGATTGGCTAATCGCAAGAGATCGGGCCAGGGTGAACGTCGGGCTTTCCGCGAAACCGCAGTCGCGTCGGGCGGCTGGAGCGACCACTGCCGTGCCGGCCGGTGCACTGGGCCGGGTCCCGCACCGGGCACCGGTAATCCGCCGGGCCGTCGCCGTGGGCGTGCCCACGCTGGTGATGACGGCGGTCGGGCTCTGGGGACTCGACCGGGGCGGCATGTGGCGCGACGAGGCCGTCAGCCACCAGGTCGCGCGCCGTACGGTGCCGCAGATCTGGCACCTGCTGCACGAGGTGGACGCGGTGCACGGCCTGTACTACCTGCTGCTGCACGCCGTCCTCGCCGTGCACCCCGGGGAGGTCGCCCTCCGGCTGCCCTCGGTGGGCGCGGCGGCCCTCACGGCGGGCCTGGTGGCCGCGCTCGGCACCCGGCTGCTGCGGCCCCGGGCCGGCCTGTGGGCCGGCCTGCTCTACGCCCTCAGCCCGATGGCCGGCCACTACGCCCAGGAGGGCCGTTCCTACGCCCTCGTCGCGGCCGGCGCCACCGGCGCGACCCTCCTCTTCGTGCGCGCCGTCCGCGGCGGTTCCTGGTGGCCCTACGGCGCGCTCCTCGGCCTCACCTGCTGGCTGCACGAGTTCGCGGTGCTGCTGCTCCTGGCCCACGCGGTGTCGCTGGCGCTGGCCCGGGCCGGGGCGCGGGTGTGGCGGGGCTGGGGGTGTGCGGCGGCGGCGGCCGGCCTCGCGCTGCTGCCCATGGTGTGGGTCTCGCGGGGGCAGTCGGCGCAGGTGGCGTGGTTGCGCACGCCCACGGCGGAAACCGCTGAAAGGTTGCTGCGGGCGTTCCTCGGGCCGACGCAGGAGGTCTTCTGGGTGTGTCTCGCGCTGGCGGTGGCCGGTCTGGCGGGACTGGTGGGCCGACGGGGGGAGCTCACCTGCGCGGGGGTCGCGCTGCCGGTGGCGGTGGTGCCGCCGGTGGTGCTGATGCTGGCGTCGCAGGCGTCACCGCTGTACGTCGACCGGTACGTGCTGTACGCCCTGTCCGGAGCACCCCTGCTGGTCGCCGCGGGGGCCGAACGGGTGGCCGGGGCGGCCGCGCGGCTGCGGACCGCCGCCCACCGGCTGCCCGCCCTCCTCGCCCGGCTCCGCTCGGGCGGGGGTGCCCCCGGTGCCCTGCCGGAGGGCCGCCGGCCCGGCGAGGCGGTCCTGACCGGGCGCCCCCTGCCGTCGTCGCCCCGCGCCGCCCTGGCCGGCGTCCTCCTGGTCTGCCTCTCCGCCCTCCACCAGTTCCCCGTCCTGCGGGCGGACCGGGATCCCGGGCGGCGGGCGGACGATCTCGGCGCCGTCTCCCGGGCCGCCGCGCGGCGGCTGGCGCCCGGGGAGAGCGTGGTGTTCGTCCCGGCCGTGCTGCGGAACGCGGCGCTCACCTACCCCGGGGCGTTCCGGGGCGTGCGGGACGTGGCGCTGGTGGAGGGGGCGGCCGAGTCCGGGACGCTGTACGGCCGGGAGGCCGATGCCGCCGAACTGCGGCGCAGGCTGGCGCGGCTGGACCGGGTGTGGGTCGTCGCGGACCGGAGGGTGCTCGGCGGACGCTCGGCCCCGCGCGGTCCCGTCGAGCGGGCCAAGGTGACCGTCCTGTGGCAGCAGTTCACCCGGCGGGAGGAAGCCGTGCGGCGCGGCGTGACGGTACGGCTGTACGTCCGCCCGGTCAGCGGGCGGACCGGGCCTCCTGCCGCGCCGCCGCGTCCAGGGCGGCGGTGAGCTGGTCGAGCCGGGCGCGCAGGTCGACGATCTCCCCCAGGTCGAAGCCGGTCGCCGACATGATCCGGCGGGGCACCTCCAGGGCCCGCTCGCGCAGCGCAGCGCCCTCCCCGGTGAGCCGGACGCTCACCGACCGCTCGTCCTGCGCGCTGCGCTCGCGCCGTACAAGACCCGCCCCCTCCAGTCGCTTGACCAGCGGGGACAGCGTGCCCGAGTCGAGCCGCAGCTGCTCGCCGAGCTTCTTGACCGGCAGGTCGTCCCGCTCCCACAGCACCAGCATCACGAGGTACTGGGGATAGGTGAGTCCGAGGTCCTTGAGGATGACGCGGTAGACGCCGTTGAAGGCGCGGGACGCGGCGTGCAGCGAGAAGCAGATCTGGCGGTCCAGGCGGAGCCAGTCGGCGTCGGGGGAGGCGGGCGGGACGGTCATGGCACCAGGATAGCTCTCGCGGTCCATTTAGTTGTGCACAACTAAATTGTGTGCTCTACTGATCGTCGTACGGCGGTCAGGACAGGGGCCGCCGGAACACCCGACTCCACACAGGGATGGTCTTCATGGACGCGCTCTACACCGCTGTCGCCACCGCCACGCACGGCCGCGAGGGCCGTGCCGTCTCCGCCGACGGCGCGATCGACCTCGCCCTCGCCATGCCGGTGGAGCTGGGCGGCAACGGCCAGGGCACCAACCCGGAACAGCTGTTCGCCGCCGGGTACGCCGCCTGCTTCGGCAGCGCGCTCGGGCTCGTCGGACGCCAGGCGAAGGTCGATGTCAGCGACGCCGCGGTGACCGCCGAGGTCGGCATAGGCAAGCAGGGCGAGGGCTTCGGCCTGAAGGTGACCCTGCGGATCGAGCTGCCCGACACCGTCGACGAGGCGACCGGCCGCAAGCTCGTCGAGACCGCGCACCAGGTCTGCCCGTACTCCAACGCCACCCGCGGCAACATCGACGTCGACCTCGTCATCGAGTGAACCGTCGCGTGCTCCCCGGGGGGCCGGTCCCGGACGGGGCCGGCCCCCCGGGCCGTGGCTACGCCGACGTCAGCGCGTCCGTGGCCACCGCCTGGCCCGGGATCCGCACCGGATTCTCGCCCGGCATCGGATCGCCCAGCAGCAGCGTCCGCACGACCCGCTCGGCGGCCCGCCCGTCCTCGTAGGTGCAGAACCGGTCCCGGAAGTCCGCGCGCAGCCGCGCCGACTCCTCGTCCCGCCACGCGCCCGAGGAGAACAGCCGGACCAGCTCCCGGTAGGAGCGCGAGACATGGCCCGGCGGCTCGGCGGTGAGGTCGACGTAGGCGCCCCGGCTCGCCGAGAAGGCGGGCCAGTCGTCGGCGTGCACCACGACCGGGCGGTCCAGGACGGCGTAGTCGACCATGACGGACGAGTAGTCGGTGACCAGCGCGTCCGCCGCGAGCAGCACGTCCGCCACCCGCGGCTCCTCGGTCGCGTCCACCACGATCCCGCGCCGGGCCAGTTCCGCGAGGCCCATGCCCCGGGCGGGGCCGGACGCCAGCGACGGGTGCAGCCGCACCACGAGGGTGTGCCCCTCGCCCAGGTCGGCCGCGAACCGGGCCAGGTCGATCCGGTCCACGTGCCCGCCGCGCCGGTAGTCCCGGCGGGTCGGCGCGTACAGCACGACCGTGTGGTCCGCCGGGATGCCGTGCCGCTCCCGGAAGTCACCGGGGCCGCCGTTCACCAGCACGTCGTTGCGCGGGCTGCCGGTGCGCACCGAGGTGAAGTGGCAGGGGTAGGCCCGCTCGAAGACCAGCTCGGAATGGCGGCTCGCGACCAGGCTGTAGTCCCAGCGGTCGGCCCGGCGCAGCATCTGCGGCACGTCGAAGCCGAGCCGGGCGCCCGGCTTGTCGAGCAGGTCCGCGCCCAGGTACTTCAGCGGGGTGCCCTGGTGGGTGTGGATGTGCACGCTGCCCGGGCGCTTGGCCAGGGCACCGGGCCAGTTGACGTCGTTGACGAAGAACTTCGCGCGCGCGGTGACCTCCAGGTAGCGCCGCGAGCCGACGACCACGTGCTCCACACCGGACGGCAGGTGCGCCGCCGTCTCCGCGTCCCGCACCACCCACACCCCGCGCAGCCGCGGGGCGATCTCGCGGGCGGCGGCGTACACGGCCGCGGGGTCGCCGAGCAGGCCGCGGTGCGAGGACGCCGAGTACACCACCAGGTCCTCGTCCAGCGGGCGGTGCCGGTGCAGGGCCGCCCAGCCCGTGCGGGCCCGCCCGGCCGCGCCCCGGCGCGCCTGCGCCGCCCGCCGTGCCGCCTCCCGCCCGGCCCGTCCCGCCTGCCGCCTGAGCAGGTAGCCGGCCCAGGAGCCTTCCAGCACGGCGACCTCACCGTCCACCGTGGCGCCCTCCGGCCGGTGCCGGCGGAACATCTCCGCCGTACGCCGGAAGAACTCGGCCTTGTCGGCCGGCGGCAGCCGGTCCGGCTTGGCGAGGATGTCGAGGCAGTGCTCGCCCATCTTGCGGTGCAGGTACGGCAGCCACTGCGCCAGCTCGGGCCGCTCGGCCAGGAAGGCGAAGACCCGCTCGTACTGGTCGTGGATGTCGAAGTGCTTGCGGCTGGTGGTGGACAGGATGTTGCCCTGCCGGCGCTGCCGGTAGTTCAGGCAGATGCGGTCCAGGGTGGCGATCCTTCGGGCGCTGAGCAGCACCGGGAAGGTCCAGGGGGTGTCCTCGTAGTAGCCGGGCGGGAACGCGAAGGCGTGCTCCGCGACGAACTCCCGCCGGTAGACCTTGTTCCAGACCACCATCAGCAGGTCCAGGATCTCCGGCCGCTCGGCCACCGTGAAGGTGCCGGCGCCGGCCTCCGCCAGGACGTGGGCGAGCACGTTGCGCCGGGTCCCGCCCCACCAGTAGGTGCGCGCGTAGTCGAAGACGAGGACGTCCGGGTCGGCGGACTCCGCGAGCCGGTCGGCGATGGCCCGCAGCGCCCCCGGGGTGAGCGTGTCGTCGCTGTCCAGGAAGAACAGGTAGTCCCCGGTGGCCTCCGGCATGCCCGCGTTGCGGGCCCGGCCGAGGCCCACGTTCTCCGGCAGGTGCAGCACCTTCACGCGCGGGTCGCGCGCGGCGTACTCGTCGAGGATCGCGCCGCAGCCGTCCGGGGAGCAGTCGTCCACCGCGATCAGCTCGAAGTCGCCGAAGGACTGCCCGAGCACGGAGTCCAGGCACTCGCGCAGGAAGGCCTGCACCTTGAAACAGGGCACGATCAGACTGAAGCGGGGCACGGCGGGTCAGCTCCTCACGAGGGTCGCGGCGGCGGGGGCGGGGATGCGCTCCGCGAGCGGGATCACGGGCGGCACCGCCTCCGGCGGCTCACCGAGCAGCACCCGCCGCACCACCCGCTCGGCGGCCCGCCCGTCGTCGAACTGGCAGAACCGCGTGCGGAACGCGGCCCGCAGCGCGCCGGCCTCCGGGCCCGCGTAGGAGCCGTCGCGGAAGACGGCGGCCAGCTCCCCGGGGGTCCGGGCGACCACCCCGGGCGGCTCGGCCGGCAGGTCGAAGTAGACGCCCCGGGTCTCCTGGTAGACCTCCCAGTCGTCGGCGTACACGACGATCGGCCGGTCCAGGTTGGCGTAGTCGAACATGATCGACGAGTAGTCGGTGACCAGCGCGTCCGCGGCCAGGCACACGTCCTCCGAGGAGCGGTGCGCGGTCACGTCGATGATCCGGTCCGAACCCCGGGAGCCGCCCCGGTCGTAGAAGTAGTGCGCGCGCAGCAGGACGACGACGTCCTCCCCGGCCGCCTCGCAGAACGCCTCCAGGTCCAGGCCGGACTCGAAGCCGGTGTGGTGGTCGCGGTGGGTCGGCGCGTACAGCACGGCCGTGCTGCCCTCCGGGACGCCCAGGTCGCGCCGGATCCGGGCCACGTCGTCGGCGGTCGCCGTGTAGTAGACGTCGTTGCGCGGATAGCCGTACTCCAGCTGCTCGTAGGAGCCGGGGAAGGCGCGCTCCCACATCTGTGTGGAGTGCCGGTTGGCGGAGAGGTTGAAGTCCCAGCGGTCGACCCGGCCGAGCAGCTTGGTGAAGCTGCCGGACTGGGCGGCCACCACCGGGTACGTCGACTGGTCCACGCCCATCTTCTTCAGCGGCGTGCCGTGCTGCGTCTGGAGGTGCACGCTGCCGGGCCGTTTGACGACGCCCTCGGCGAAGTTGGCGTTGTTCACCAGGTAGGTGGCGCGGGCCAGCACCTCCCAGTAGCGGTGGGAGCCGATCACCGCGTACTCGACGTCCTTCGGCATGGTGTGCTCCCGGCCGGGTTCCACCAGGAACACCGAGCGGATGTGCGGGGCCAGTTCGCGGGCCTTGGCGTGGATCGCGGCCGGGTTGCAGGTGTAGCCGCGCCCCCAGTAGGCGCAGTACACGGCGAGGTTCGGGTCGAGCGGGCGGCGCAGGTCGCGGGCGTAGCGCAGCCGGGTGCGCAGCATGCGCGGGCGGGGCAGCCGGCCGGCGGCGCCGCCCGCGGCCTGGTTGGCCCCGCGCAGGCACCGGAAGGCGGTGTACGCGCCCGCCGCCAGCAGCCGGTGCTGCACGCCCACGCTGCCGCCGGGCAGTTGGTGGCCGGCCGGCCGGTGCCGCCGGTAGAGGCGGGCCGCCCGGCGGAAGAACGCCCGGTGCCCGGAGAGCAGCCGCTCGGGCCGGGAGGCCGTCTTCAGCACCACGGCGAACACCTGGTCGAACAGCGGCCCGGTCCGCTCGACGGGCAGGCCGAGTTCCGCCGCCCGCGCCAGCACCCGCTCCGCCTGGTCCAGCAGGGCGTGCTGGTGCGGCCCGGGCAGATTGAGCCGGCTGCCCTGGCGGCGCAGCCGGTGCCGTACGACGGTCCGGCGCAGCACCGCCGTCCGCTCGGCGGCGAGGGTGACCAGCCCGCCCCACCCGAGGTCGGTGAAGTGGCCCTCCGGGAACAGCAGGCGGTGCTCGGTGAGGAAGGCGCGGCGGTAGACCGCGCTCCACGCCGGCAGCTGGACACCGGTCAGCCGGGGCAGCGCGGCCGGGGCGAAGGCACCCTCCGGGGCCCCGGTGAGCAGCGGCGCGGCCGGGTTCGTCGGCTCGCCCTCCCACCAGGGGGCGCGCTCGTGCTCGGTGTACAGCACGTCCACGTCGCCGGTCTCGGCCAGCCGGGCGTCCAGCGCCGCCAGCGCGCCCGGCAGCAGCAGGTCGTCGCCGTCCAGGAACAGCACGTACGCGCCGGTCGCCGCCCGCATCCCGGCGTTGCGCGCCCCGCTCAGCCCGGCGGACGGCGGTGAGTGGACGGGGGTCACCCGGGAGTCCCGCCCGGCGTACCCGGCGGCGACCTCCTCCGCGCCCTCGGCCGCGCGCGGGCAGGGGGGACCCTCCTCGGCCGGGGTGTCCGGGGCGTCGCAGACGGGGATCAGCTGGAGGTCGCCGAAGGACTGGCCGAGGACCGAGTCCAGGGCCTGGGACAGCCGGCCGGCGACCCCGTGGGACGGGACGATGATGCTGAAGCGGGGCATTCTGTTCTTTCTGTCGTCTTGCGGACGCGGCCGGGCCGTCCCGCCGGACGCCAGGTGGACGGCCGGCTCGGAGTGGGCCGCGTCGAGCCGAGGGGCATGGGAACTCCCGGTATGACCAACGGTGTTCAGCGGCTCTCGGTGACGGGGAAGGGGCCGGAAGGTTGCGGCACGGTGACCAGCGGGGAGCGCACGCAGGCCGACGGCACCGGTGCGCGGTCCGCGAGCGGCACCACCGGCGGCAGCTCCGTCTCGCCCAGCACCACCCGCCGCACCACCCGCTCGGCGGCGCGCCCGTCGTCCCACGGGCAGAACCGCTCCCGGAACGCAGCCCGCAGCTGCGCCGAGCGCGAGCCGCGCCAGTGCCCGCTGGCGAAGATGTCGATCAGCTCGTCCTCGCTGCGCGCCACCGCGCCCGGCGGGAAGGCCCGCAGGTCGAAGTAGGCGCCGCGGGCCGCCTCGAACGCCGCCCAGTCCTCGGTGTGCACCACGATCGGCCGGTCCAGGCCCGCGTAGTCGAACATCACCGGCGCGTAGTCCGTGAGCAGCGCGTCCGAGGCGAGACACAGCGCGGACAGGTCCGGGTGACCGGAGACGTCGATGATCCGGGTGCCCTGGGCGGGCGCGGGGGTGCGGGCCAGGACCACGAAGCGCGGGCCCAGACGGCGCAGGATCCGCTCCAGGTCGAGCAGCGGGCGCTGGGTGCGCCGGTGGTCGCGGTGCGCGGGCGCGTACAGGATGGCGACGGCGCCCTCCGGCACGCCCAGCCCCGCGCGCAGCCGCGCCACGTCCGCCGGGGTCGCCCGCTGGAAGACGTCGTTGCGGGGCAGGCCGTACTCCAGCGTGGTGTAGCGGCCCGGGTGGACCCGCTCCCAGACCAGCGTGGCGTGCCGGCTGCCGGACAGCACGTAGTCCCACTGGTCCACGTCCCGCAGCAGCTGTGCGAAGTCCAGGCCGCGGGCGGCCGCCGGGCGCTCCTGGAGGTCGAGGCCCGCGTGCCCGAGCGGGGTGCCCTGCTGCGTCTGCACGAAGACCTGCCCGGGCCGCTTGCGCAGCCGGCCCTCGAAACCGGCGTCGCTGACCAGGTACCGGGAGCGGGCCAGCGCCGTGAAGTAGCCGGCCGTCCCGGGCGTCAGCCGGCGCGGACCCGGCGGCACCGCGTGCTCCTGCCCCGGCCGGGCGACCCACGCCGTGCTCAGCCGCGGGGCGTGCGCCCGGAACGCCTCCTCCAGCGCGGCCGGGTCGCCGTACCCCTCCTGGGAGGCGAACACCGCCCGGTCGGACCGCAGCGGCAGCCGCAGCTGGACGAGGTAGTGCAGCCGCAGCAGGCCCGAGCGCACCGCGCGGGCCGGCTTCACCGCCGACTTCGCCACCCGCCGGCGGACCGCCGCGGCCAGCCGGAGCGCGCGGAACGTGCGGTGCAGACCGAAGCGGACCAGCGCGTGCCGCAGCCGCAGACGCCCCCCGGGCACGCGGTAGCGGCGGTAGTGCGCGCGGGCCCGGCGCAGGAACGCGCCGTGGCTGCCGCGCGGCAGCCGGCCCCGCCGGGTGAACACCACGGCGTAGTGGTCGATCATCCGCCGGAACAGCTCACCGCGCCAGCGGGCGAGTCCGGGCCGCTGCTCGATGTAGGCGAACACCCGCTCGTACTGCTCGAACAGGTCGAAGTGCCGGGTGCTGGTGGTGCCCAGGATGCTGCCCTGCCGGCGCTGCCGGTAGTGCACGCACACCCGGTCCAGGGTGGCGATCGACCGCGCCGTCAGCAGCACCGGGAAGGTCCAGGGGGTGTCCTCGTAGTAGCCCGGCGGGAAGGTGAACCCGTGCTCCTGGACGAACTCCCGCCGGTACGCCTTGTTCCAGGCCACCATGAGCACCCGCAGCAGCCCCGGCCGGTCCTCCAGCCGGAACGGCGCCGGGCCCTGCTCGGTGAGCTGGGCGGCGAGCTGGTTGCGCACCTCGCGGCCGTCCCAGTAGGTGCGCGCGTAGTCGAAGACCAGAACGTCCGGTTCGCCGGTCTCCTTCAGCCGGTCGGCGACGGCCCGCAGCGCGTCGGGGGTGAGCGTGTCGTCGCTGTCGAGGAAGAGCAGGTAGTCGCCGGTCGCCTCGGCCAGGCCGGCGTTCCGGGCGCGGCCGAGACCCTGGTTCTCGGCCAGGTGCACGGCCTTTACGCGCGCGTCCCGGGCCGCGTACTCGTCGATGATCGCGCCGCAGGCGTCCGGCGAGCGGTCGTCCACGGCGATCAGTTCCAGGTCCGGGTACGACTGGGAGAGCACCGAGTCCAGGCACTCGGACAGGTACGCCTGGACCTTGTACGCGGGGACAATGACACTGAACCTGGGCAAGGGACATCCATGGGTCGGTCGGCGCGGGCGTTCTGCCCGGGAACGGCCGATGGAGTGACTTGGTTACGGCCCGTACGGCATTCGGGGGACACCGGGTGAACGCCGCGGGGCGGGCCCCGGAAGGCCCGCCCCTATGAACTCGTCCCGGTTCGTGGCTATTTGACGGCGCCGGCCATGACTCCGGAGACGAACTGCCGCTGGAACGCGAAGAACACCGCCAGCGGGATCACCATGGAGATGAACGCACCGGGCGCCAGGACGTCGATGTTGTTGCCGAACTGCCGTACCTGCGTCTGGAGGGCGACCGTGACCGGCTGGGTGCCCGACTTGGTGAACACCAGCGCGACCAGCATGTCGTTCCACACCCACAGGAACTGGAAGATGCCGAGGCTCGCGATCGCCGGCCCGCCGAGCGGCATCACCACCCGGGCGAACAGCCGGAGTTCCCCGGCTCCGTCCAGCCGGGCCGCCTCCAGCAGCTCGCGCGGGATCTCCGCGAAGAAGTTCCGCAACAGGAACACCGCGAACGGCAGACCGAAGCCCGTGTGGAACAGGATCACCCCGAGGATCGTGCCGAACAGGCCGATGTTGCCGAAGAGTTCGGCAATCGGGATCAGCGCCACCTGCACGGGCACCACGAGCAGGCTCACCACGCCGAGGAACCACCAGTCCCGGCCGGGGAACTCCATCCACGCGAACGCGTACCCGGCCAGTGCGCCGATCACCACGACCAGGACGGTCGCCGGGACCGTGATCAGCACGGTGTTCACCAGGGAGTCGGTGATGTCGCCGTTCTCCAGCAGTTTTCGGTAGCTGTCCACGGTGAGCTGGGACGGCTCGCTGAACACCGTCCACCAGCCGCTCGCGCTCATGTCCTGCGGCGAGCGCAGCGAGGAGACGAGCAGACCGATGGTCGGCACCAGCCAGAACAGGCCCACGACGAGCAGGACCGCCCGGACCAGCCCGCCGCTCAGCTTCCCCACGATCCTGGAGCCGAGCGACTGCCTGGCCTTCACCGCCGTGTCGGCGGAGGAGACCTTCCCGATGCTTCCGGCCGCCGCCGTCATCGCCGCACCTCCCGCCTCAGCCTGCGGATGTTGAACAGCATCACCGGGATCACCAGGAGCAGCAGGAACACCGAGATCGCGCTCGCGACGCCCGGCCGGCCCTCCGCGAAGCCCTTGCGGTACAGCTCCAGCGCCAGCACGTTCGCGTCGTCCTGCGAGGAACCCGGCGCGATGATGAAGACCAGGTCGAACACCTTCAGCACGTTGATCATCAGCGTGACGACGACCACCGCGAGCACCGGGGCCAGCAGCGGCACGGTGACCTTGCGGAACACCTGCCACTCGGTGGCGCCGTCCACCCGCGCCGCCTCCAGCAGCTCCCGGGGCACGCCCGCGAGCCCGGCCGCGATCAGCACCATCGCGAAGCCCGCCCACATCCACACGTACGCCCCGATGATCGCCGGGGTGACCAGCGCCGGGCCCAGCCACTCGACCCCGTTGTACGGCTCCCGGAAATTGCTCGCGGGCAGCCGGAGCCGGGCCCCGTCGGCCGCCGCGGGCAGGGTGAAGGTGCCGTCACCGGACGCCTTCGCCGACGCGACCACCCGGCCGTCCTTCACCGCCTCGATCCGCATCCCGGCATAGCCCACCTCGGAGGCGTCCGGTGCGCCGAGCCTGCCGACGCCCTTGCCCCGGGTGAAGTCCTGCCAGGTGGTACCGGTGACCTTCCCCGGCTCCGCCTTCGCGGCGGCGGCCTTCGCCACCCCGTCCGGAAGCCGGTCCGGGGCCACGCCGACGAGCGGCAGGGCGACCGGCTGCCCGGCACGCACGGTGGTCCGGGTGATGAAGCCCCCGCCCTCGGCCACGAGCGGCGACTCACGGCCCGGGTGGGCCTTCGGGAACGCCGACGACTGCGTGAACGTGTCGTGCACCCCCACCCACACCGCGTTCGCGACCCCCTTGTCCGGGTCCTGGTCGTACACCAGCCGGAAGATGATCCCGGCGGCCAGCATCGAGATCGCCATCGGCATGAAGACGACCAGCTTGAACGCCGTTCCCCAGCGCACCCGTTCGGTCAGCACGGCGAAGACCAGGCCGAGGGCGGTGGAGACGGTGGGCGCGAACACCACCCAGACGACGTTGTTCTTCAACGCGGTCCGGATGCCGTCGTCGGTGAAGAGGGTCTCGTAGTTGTCGAACCCGGCGAAGCCGTCGCCGGAGGCGTCGAAGAAGCTGCGGACGATCGAGTACCCGATCGGGTAGACCACGAGCGCGCCGAGCAGCACCAGCGCGGGCAGCAGGAACAGGGCTGCCACGGCCCTCCGGGTGCCGGTCACGCTCTTGCGACTGCGGGGCGCGGCGGGGCCCGGTGGGGCCCCGGCCGCCGCTGCCGGCGCCATGGCCGGATCAGCCCCCGTTCCCGTACGCCGCCGCCGCGTCCTTCTCCAGCTTCGCCTGGGCGCCCGCGACGTCCTTCGGGTTCTTCAGGAAGTCCTGGAGGTCTTTCCACTCACCCTTGCCGGGCGTGCCGCCGAACGCCTGCGGGGCCTGGTCGGACATGTCGAAGCGGAAGTCGTCGCCGGACGCGATCAGCGCCTTGGCGATCTTCTGCTGGACCTCGTTCGGGTACGCCGACACCGGCACGTTCTTGTTCGGCGAGAGGTACCCGCCGAGCTTCGCCTGGATCGTCGCCGCGTCCGGCGAGGCCAGGAAGGTCACCAGGGCCTGGGCCGCCTCGGAGTCCTTCAGGATCACCGCCGCGTCACCGCCGGAGACCACCGGCGCGGCCGAGCCGACCGCCGGGAACGGGAACACCTTCGCGTCCGTGCCCACCTTCGCCTCGGTCTCGCCGATGTTGACCTGTACGAAGTCGCCCTCGTAGACCATGGCGGACTTCGGCTGGTCGCCGCCGGTGAAGGTCTGGGTGACCGACTGCGGGAACTCGGTCTGCAGCGCGCCGTCCTGACCGCCCGCCAGGTAGTCCTTCCTGCCCCAGAGCTGGGCGAGCGTGGTCAGCGCCTGCTTCACCGACGGATCGGTCCACTTGATCTCGTGCCGGGCGAGCCGGTCGTACTTCTCCGGGCCCGCCTGGGACAGGTACACGTTCTCGAACCAGTCGGTCAGCGGCCAGCCGTCCGCGCCGGCCACCGAGAACGGCGTGACCCCCGAGTCGTACACCGCCCGCGAGGCGGTCATCAGGTCCTGCCAGGTCTTGGGCTCCTTGGCCCCCGCGTTCGCGAAAACCTCGGCGTTGTACCAGATCAGCGACTTGTTGGCGGCCTTGTAGTAGACGCCGTACTGCTTGCCGTCGACCTTGCCGATGTCCTGCCAGCCCTGCGTGTAGTTCTTCGCCAGCTGCTCCTGCCCCTCGGGTCCGACCGGCTTGGCCCAGCCCTTCCGCACGGCCTGCTTGATCGCACCGGGCTGCGGCAGCAGCGCCACGTCCGGCGGCTGACCGCCCGCGATCTTGGAACCGAGGAAGTTGATGATCGGGTCCTGCGCGGGTACGAAGGTGACGCTCGCGCCGGTGCGTTTCTCGAACTCGGCGAGCACCTTCTTGAAGTTGGCCTGCTCGGCGCCGGTCCAGACGGCGGCCACCTCCAGGCGGGCGCCCTTCAGATCGGGCAGCGTGAGGGTGGTGCCGGTCGGTGCGCCGCTCTTCTCCCCGTCGTCCTTCTTGTCGTCGTCACTGCCGGAGCAGGCGGAGAGCGCGAGGGCTCCCGTGAGCAGTGCGGCGAGTGTGGTGACGGCCCTGTGTGTCCGGAACGTGCTGCTCTTGCTGCGCATCACTTCCCCGTTCGTCGTTCTTCGTTGAACGCTGTTGAACGTCAGAACTCTGTCCCGTGCGGTCCGGTGTACGCCGGGCCGCTCAGGGCGGGCAAGAGCGCCTGCGGGGTCGACCGGCTCATCGTGACCGGCTCGTGACCAGGGGTGTATGCGTGCCGGTTTCCGGCGGCCGAGGGGTGGCGGAGGCACCGGCGGGCCGGCAGGTTCACCTGGAGGAGGGACGGCTCCGCCCGGCGACGGGCAGCCCGGTCCGGGCGGCGGAGCAGGGAAGGCCCCGCCCGGCGCGGCGGCGGCCCGGTCAGAGCGTCAGAGCGTCCGAGCGTCAGAGCAGCGACGGCACCTCGGCCGCCGCGACCTCCCGGGCCGCCCGCTCCAGCGCGCTCGCCAGCAGGGCCAGGTCGGTCGGGCCGTTGCCCAGCTCCCGCACCGGCCGGCGGGCCGGCGGGTCGCCCATGCGCTGCCAGTCCAGCGGGACCACGGTGGGCCGCTGGGTCGCGGTCCGCGGGATGCGGCCCGTCACCCGGCCGCCCTGCAAGCCGAGCGTCCGGCCGTCCGGACCGGCCAGCCTGCCCCGGCCGGGCGCCGGCTGGTCCGGTCCCGGCTGCGGGGCGTCCAGCGTCACCCGCACGGTGGCCCGGCGCGCCGGCTCCGACTCCGCCGTACGGCCGTCGGTCCCGGTCGCCGCCAGCAGGTGCACCCCGAGCCGCTCGCCCTCCCGGGCCACGGCCTCCAGCGCGCGGACGACCGATCCGGCGGCGGGCCGGCCCGGTGCGCCGAGCGCGGGGGAGACCAGCGCGTCCAGGTCGTCGACGACGACCACCAGCCGGGGCAGCGGCGGCGCCGCACCGGCGCGCCTGCGGGCCGCCCCGCCCGGCCGCAGGCGCAGGGTGGAGCTGGGCGGCACCTCGATGTCCCCGGTCGACGGTGCACCCGCGGCGGGGCCGGGGGCGTGGCTGGACGTGCGCTGGGCGACCATCCGGCCGGACACCTCGTGACCGGCGTGCCACCGGGCGAAGTCCGTCCGGCCGAGCAGTTCCGCCCGGCGCTTCAGCTCGGCCGCCAGCGACTGTGCGAACTCCCGCATGCGCACCGGGTCGTTGGCGATGAGGTACGTGGTCACGTGCGGTATCTCGGTGCAGACGCGCAGGCCGTCCGCGTGCCCGGCGCCCGAGCCGCCGCCGTCCCGGCCGTCGAGCAGCACCACGGCCAGCCGGTCCGGCCGCTCCGCGGCGGCCAGCGAGGCGACCGCCGCCCGCAGCAGCTCGGTGCGGCCGCTGCCGGCCGGTCCCTCGACCAGCAGATGCGGCCCGTCGGCCACCAGGTCCACGGCGACCGGTCCGCGCGGGCCGGCGCCCAGCACCGCCCGCGCCCGCCCGCCCGGCGACTCCGTGTCGTCGGCCGCGTCCGCCCAGCGCGCCATCAGCGACGCCGGGGTGGCCCGGGCCAGCCCGAGCTCGTCCAGCAGCCGAGCCGACTGCGGCAAGGGCACGGCCACGCGCGCGTGCCGCTCACCGGCCGGCGGGCCGTCCGGCCGCAGCGGCGCCAGCGCCCGCGCGAAGCGCTCGGCCCAGGCGGCGGAGACGGCGTCCACGACGGCGGGCGTGCCGGGGCCGACGGGACCGCTCGGCGCGACCCGCAGCAGCTGGAGGCCGGCGGCCACGTCCCCGCTGAGCAGCGCCACCGCGCCGCAGTGCCGGAACGTCGGCGTCACCGCGCACGCGGCCTCGTACGTCCGCGTCACCGGGGACACGGGCGAGGCCGGCTCGGTCTCGGCCAGGCACACCACGTGGATCCCGGCCCGCGGCCCGGCCACGGCCAGCCGCGCGAGGGCGTCCCGCAGCGCGCCGCCGCCCGGGTCCCCGTCCACGACGACGACGGTGTACGGCCCCGCGAAACCGCCGGCCGGGCCGGTGTCTTCCTTGGCCCAGGAGGGGCGGCGGGCGGCGGCCGCAGGGGACAGGGCGGACGCGGTGGACACGGCCGGGCCGGCATGCACGGCGGCGTCGCCGCGGTCACCGCGCCACACGAGGCCGTCCCGATCGTGGCCCTCGGCGCCCGCGGGCCGGCCCGGGGTCCCGGGGTGGCCGGCCGGGGCCCCGGCACCCGCCGGCGGCCGGCCGTGGCCGTGCGGGCCGGTGTCACCGGTGCCCGGCACCGGCGGACCGGTGAGGAAGGAGGAGGTGTCCGGCGCGGGCGGCCCGGACGGCGTGATCGGCCCGGGCGGCCCGGACGGCGTGGTTGGCCCGGGCGGCCCGGACGGCGTGGTTGGCCCGGACGGTGCGGTGCGGCCCTGGCCGGGGTGGGCCGTGCTCCGGCCGGTCGCCGCCTGATCGTCCAGCCGGCGCAGCAGTTCCCCGGTGCGGGCCGCCGCCTGTTCGCGGTCGTAGGCCAGCAGCAGGCGGCAGTCCTGGCCGTGGCCCGGCCGGACGTGCGGCAGCCAGCCCAGCCAGCCCCACTCGGCCGCGCGCTCCGCCACCGGCCGCGCGTGGTCCGCGCTGATCAGCACGATCTCCAGCAGGTCCGGGGAGTGCAGCGCGGCGAGCTGGGCCAGCACCGCGCGGGCCAGCCCGGCCAGCCGGGGGCGCGGACCGGCCAGGCCCAGCGCGCCCGCCTCGCGCAGCGCGGCGGTCACCGGTACCGCGGGCAGCAGGCCGGATCCGTCCGGAGCGCTCCGGTCGGCGGTGCCGAGCCGCACGGCCAGCGCCTCGGGGTGCCCCGCCCCGCGCTCCCACAGCCGGGGGCCGGGACCCAGCGCGGTCAGCAGCAGCGCGGCCGGGTCCGGCCAGGTCTCGGGCTGCCGCCGGACCCCGGTCGCCGGGATGGCACCGGCCCGGGCGGCCGGGGACCCGTACGCCTCCGGCCCGGCCGGCCGCTCCGCGCGCCCGCCGGCCAGCCGGCGCGCCCAGGCGCCGATCCCGCGCCGCCGGGTCCCCTGCTGGGCACCGGCGCCCGCGGCCGGGGCGCCGTGCGCCGCCGTGCCGGGGTCCTCGGTTGAGGTGCCGTGTGGTGCC